>JAFGJQ010000458.1 GCA_016929015.1 Phycisphaerae bacterium
CCTGGAAGGACGGACGGAAGATCCGCCGGCGCGGGTCCGACTTCTGTTGAGCACGATCGCCGCGAACCCGGCCCGCGGATTGCCGGTGTGGGAGCTTGCCCGCTACCTGGACAACCTCTCCATGCACGAGGAGGCCGTGGGCTGGTATCGCTGGGCCCTGGACCACTTCAAGCGCCGGCATCCGGAAACGAAGCCTCCGCTGGAGGTGCTGCTCGACCTGGCGTCCAGCCTGTGTGACGGCGGACGCCACGAGGAGGCCTTCCAGGTCTGCAACGAAGTGATGGCCGCGGATCGAGGGCTGCTGGAAGCCCAGGTGCTGATGATTCGCATCGCGAGGCTGCGCGGGCTCAGGGAAGTGGCCGAGAAACAGCGGGACATGGTGGCGTCCCAACTGCTGCAAAGCGAGCCGGGTTTCCTGCAGCGGGAGGACGCCGTTGCCGCCGCCCGGTCCGCCTGGTTCCACATCGAGCACACGTCGGACGCGGCTCGCGCCCTGCGCCTGGCCACGTTCGCCTCGGAGCGACTGCCGGACGATCCGGCCGTGCAGCGCGTTCTGGGCTGGGCGAAGCTGATCAACGGTGACGCGCCGGCGGCCGAATCATTGCTGGCGCCACTGGCCGGGGACGATCCATACGCGGCGGTCGGCCTGGCCCGGGCCTGCATTGCCCGGGACAAGAAGGCAGAGGCGATCCAGGCCCTGCGCCAAGCAGAATCCGCGCGGTATTCCGGGCCGGCGTATGATCAGGCGGTCGAGTTGCTGCGGGAGTTGGGCGAGTCACCGGCAAACCGGCCGGACCGGTCGGCGGTCCGGCGGGAGCTGGAAGCGTTTGATCGGACCGTGCTGGGCTTCTACGACGAGCCTGGCAAGGCATTGAAGCTGGAGATCTCCGCCGAGGCAGGCGCGGTGCCGTTCGGCGACTCGATGCGCTGCACCTTCACGCTGACAAACGTCGGGCCATATCCGGTGACACTCGGATCCGATGGCATGGTGGGCTCGCCGCAGGTACTGGTTTCGGCGAAGGGCACCTGGCCGGGGGCGCCCTCATCGGATGCCTATCTGACGGTGTCTTTGATGCGACGAAGCGTGCTCCTGCCGGGCGAAGCGATATCGGTTCGCGAGCCGCTCGCCCTGGGTTCGCTGAACGCGTTCCTGGAGTCAGAGCCACAACGGGAAGTCACGCTGGAGTTTTCCTTTGTATTCGACCCGGTCCTGGACGCCCGGAATACGTGGACGTCGCGATTGCCGGGCATCGGGACGGAGCCGGTGCGGATCACGCGAAGAGGCGTCGACGCCACGCCGCCCGGCCTGAAGAGCCGGTTTGCGGAACTCAAATCCGGTACGGAGGTTCAGCGCTGTCGAGCGGTCCAGGTGCTGGCCGCTCTGCTGGGCGAACGGCACCGGGCCGACGCCGCAGGCGTCGACTACAACGTCCGCGCGATTGACGCGCCCGCGGTTCGTGATGCCGTGTTCAGTGTCCTGGGCGATCCAAGCCCGCTGGTACGTGCCGCCGCGACGGACGCGTTGGTTCTGGTGCCGCTGGACGACACTGTCATTGGGGCCGTGGCGCCGCGGCTGTCGGACGGGAATTTCCTGGTGCGCATGATGGCGGTGGACCTGCTGGCCAACGCACAGGGCCCCGTCTTCGCCCCGGTGCTGGATCGCCTGGCCCGGGACGACGCCGATTCCCTGGTTCGCGAGCTGTGCCGGCTGTACCGTGCCGTGTCGGCAACGTCGAGGCCGGCGGAACCGTAAACCCCTGCCGTTTTTCTCAGGAGGCCATCGCCATGCAGATTCGAAGGTTTGCAGCACCGGTTTTGATCGTCGTCTGTGCGGTTTCGGCGGGTTGTTCGCGCACCGCGATCGACGGGGAAGGGTTGCGGCACGAGCAGTTGATCCAGGGCACGGTGGGCATAAAGGGAGAGGACAACGAGATCCGTGTTCTGGCGGGTTCGGACGTGCCCAAGCTGTCCATCATGGGCGAGGACAACCGCGTGTTCGTGGAGGACGGCGCCTCGGTGGGCAAGGTTGAAATGGTGGGCGAGGGCAACCACGTGAGCTGCCCGGACGGCATGGTCGTCGAGTTCTCGTCCATCGGGGAGAACAACCGGCTGACCTACCGGCACTGACGCACGTACGGCGCGACCGGCGCCGTTTGAAGGACCCACGGGCACGGGTGATGCGCCGATTCCGGCGGCGATCCAGGTCTTGTTGCGTGGAATGATTACTGCTTGCCGCGGTAGACGATGCGGCCCTTGGTGAGATCGTAGGGCGAAAGCTCGACGGTCACGTTGTCGCCCAGGGTGATGCGGATGTAGTACTTTCGCATTTTGCCGGACAGGTGGGCCAGCACCTCGTGCTTCTCCCCGCCGAGGTCCACCTCAACCAGGAAGCGGGCGTTGGGCAGCGTCTTGATGACCGTGCCCTCAACTGTCATGCTCTCGGTGGCCATCCACACCTCATCCCGTCAGATCGCCGCCGCGGAGGTCTCCGTCGCCGCCCGCCGGCAGGTCATCGCGCCCGGTAACGCCGCGCGAGGTCGATGAAACCGGCAGTATAGTCCCGCCTATCAGTCAAGTAAACCCGGATTCGCCCGGCCCGCCCGATCCGGCGTGGCACGGATGCCGCCGGCGGGGTGGGTGCTTGGCACCCCGCCATATGGAGCGGGGAAGGTTCGTTCCAGGCTGCAATCCGGTTGCCTGCCCCGTATACGGGGAATCCGTATCCCTTTGACCGGGGCCGCCCCGGGCATCTACACTTCTCCGGTAGAGCGCTTTTGCGCTTCGCGAGGGAGACCCATGAGCACCAAAACAGATGGCCTGCCTTCGCCGGCTTGTCAGTGGGCCGCGCTCGTATTGCGGCTGGCGGTCGTTTCGCTCTTCCTGGCGGCCGTCGTGCCCAAATTCTCCGGAGGGTTTCAGTCTGTGCAGGGAACGGTCCACTACTTCCAGACGCAGTTCGCGACGACGTGGTTGCCCGGTCCGCTGGTCACGGCGCACGGGTACGTCACGCCGTTTGCGGAAGCCCTGATCGTGTTGTGGCTGCTGACCGGCATCCGGCTCCAGGCCGGGTGGGTTTTCGCGTGTCTTTTCATGGTGTCTCTGGCGTTCGGACAGATGGTGTTGCGAGAACACGCCGTGGCCGCCGCCAATTTCAACTACGTGCTGCTTTGCTGTGCGGGTTTGTATCTCAGCCCTCACGACCGGTTCCGGCTGGATGGCGGGGGACGTTGAGCAGGCGCGCCGCGGCGCGCCTGCCCGATCAGGACGCGGCGGCGGCAGGTTCCGGCGCCACGGCCCCCTGAACCACCTTCATCGCGACTTCCACCGCAAAGCGGCCGAGGGCGCTATCGCAGGGTAACCCCAGCACGGGCTGTTGCTTCGAGTTCAACACGTTGAGCTTCTCCCCCACCACGACCCGCGGCAGGGATACCGAGATGTTCAGGCCGTGCAATTTGGCCTTGGCCTGCCCGGCCACCATGTTGGCCAGTTCGCCGAGCGCGTCGGCGAAATCCGCGTCGTCCTTGGACAACTCGACCCCGGCAAACTTGCTGGCTGTGGCAATGGCGCTGCGCAACGGAAAGCACAGGGCCACGCTGCCGACCGCGCCGCCGGTGAACCCGATGATGGCGGAGACGTCTGTGTTCCGGTCGTCCTCGGACTTGAGATAGGGCTTGCTGATGATGATTTCGGTCTTCAGCATTGTTGTGAAGACGTGCTGGACCGCGGTGATGAACGGATTGATGAATCGTACATCCATGGCAACTGGTTCACCCTTCCCGCACGCGCGGACACCCGGCGGACTCGCGTTCCCCACGAACGAGTCGCCAGTGACCGCTGGAGCGGGCTTCCACCTTTATCGTCCGGCCGCTGGGGAGACCGTAGTACCCGGGCAGAAGTGGTAAGAACCCGTACGGCCCGCCGCCAATCCCGGGCCTCCGCCGGGGCGTTCCAATTTCGGGTCCCGTTTCTCATGGAATATCGGCCCAGACCGTCAGAAGATACCCTCAGGAAGGCGATTTGCCGACCGTGATGCGGAGACCTTGCCGTGCGTTCGATACCGGTAGCCTACATCCTGTGGTTCTTCCTGGGGCTGCTGGGCGTTCACCGGTTCTACTGCAACCGGGTGCTCAGCGGCCTGCTCTGGCTTCTGACGGGCGGCCTGTTCGGGATCGGGTGGCTGGTCGACCTGTTCATCATCCCGGGCATGGTTCGCGTTTCCAACGCGGAGGCCCGACTCCGCCAGGGTCTCTACCACGTGCCCGTGTACGACCTTCCGCGAGCCCGTCCGGTGGAAGGGGCGACCAGGCGTCTTGCGCCGGCCGCAGGGCATCGCGTCCTCTACTGCACCGACTGCGGCGGCCCCATGCAGGTGCCCAATCGGGACGTCGGGCGTCACTTCGCCTGCCCTCGCTGCCATCACGTGATGGTGGCCCCCGGCTGAGACATCCAGGCCGCTCACCAGACTCCAATTGAACGTCCGAGAATACCCGGGCCCTGTTGCCATCAGGCGGACCGGCCCATTCACCAGGATGGGAGCGAACTCACGCCCCGAGGAATGATCCTTGGGGCGCCGCCGGCAGGGAACGCGCTGCGGGAAAGGTCAATCGGGGGACCGGCTCTCCAGCCGGTCGAAGGGGCGACATTCACACGCCAATCGGCCTGGCTCGTTGACGTGGGTCCACCTCGATGATACCGTCAAAAAGGCGGGCGACAGGGTGGGGGTCGCCTGGCGCCGACGGTCGGGCAGGCGCAGTCTCATCTTCAATCAGAAACGAAAGTTATGTCCCCGCCGAGGCCATGTGTCATGAAACTCGCTGCGTACACTCTGGGCGTTCTGGCTCTAATCGGGATCGTTACTGTCGGTTGCACCGGCGGGGCGGGCTTGACGGCCCTGTTCGGCGGCGGCGGAGAGTCCGTTGCCGATGTCGCCGGTCCCGGGGCCACTGAGCCGCCGGCCGGTCGGCCTGTGGCCAGCGGAGCGGCGATCGGCGTTCAGGTGCGGAACCTGACCGACAAGTCCGTCGACGTCACGTTGCGCTTTTTCCTGAACGAGGTCGTGGTGCACCTGACGCTCCTTCGTGTGCCGCCGGCCAGTACGTCCGTCGTCATCGGACCGGACCGCACGGATCGGTTCACCGCCGGAGGCGTAGACGAGGACGGCAACTCGCTGCCCGAAGGCGAGTTCATCGAAGGCATCGACTTCGGTGACGGCAGCCAGGCGGTGTACCAGATCGGCGGCGATCCGAACGAGCCCTCGCCCGGCCAGGACCTTCCGGACGGGACCCCGGTCAATGACGACGACGTGGATGACACGCCGGGGGCCAACGACCCCCCGCAGCTTGTATTCCTGGAGCCGGCGGGAAATCAGACCGTGCCGCTCGGCTCGGTCGTGACCCTGGTGTGGCGTGACGCCGATCCGGACGACGACGCCCGGATCGAACTGGCCTTGCGGTCGGTCGAGCCGGGTGGGCCGAAGATCACGCTGGCACCGATCCTCGCGGAAGACCCGGACGGCGTGAATGACCGCCTGCGCGTAGTGATCGAAAACGTCAGCCCGGGCGAGTACGAGGTGGTGGGCGTCATTCGCGACCCCGTGGTGGCCGTGGAGGCCGTCGCGCCGGGTCGCCTCACCGTGGTCGCCGACCCGGACAACGCCGCTCCACAGTTGACGATTCTCCAACCCGCTACGGACATCACCGTCCTTCAGGACAGCTCACTGGCCGTCGCCTGGTCGGACGAGGATGACGGGCGGGCCTACATCACGTTCTACCTGGACCGCGACGGCGTGGCGTTTAACAGTGACGACATCCAGGTTTCACCGCCGATCGCGGCGGCGCCCGACGGGGCCGAGGGGGACTCCGGTCGCGTGGCGATCAGCAATGTACCCGTCGGCGAGTACTCCCTCCTGGGCGTCATCAACGACGGCGAGTGGATCGGAACCGCCCGGGCCCCGGGCCGGGTTCGCGTGGCGGCCCGGATCACTCCTCCTCCTACGCCGAGCGGCCAGTGTGCAACGGACGCGGACTGCCGCGACTCTCTGTACTGCAACGGGCTGGAAAGCTGTTCGGGCGGCCGATGCTACCCTGGCGTTCCGCCGTGCAGCTTCGGCGAGACGTGCAGCGAGGCCACGGGCTGTGTGCCGGTGACGTCGACGTGCAGCACGCCGGAGGATTGTGACGACGGCATTTTCTGCAACGGCGAGGAGTTCTGTGAGCTGGGATTGTGCTTCCCCGGCACGCCGCCCTGCTACCCCGGGCTGCTCTGCGACGAAGCGCAGCAACAATGCCTGCCGCCGGGACCCATTGTGATTGCCGCGACGTCGGAGCCTGCGCAGCCGGGCGTCGTGGACGTGGGGTCCCCCTACTGCATCCAGTACACTCTGTCGAGCTACGAACCGCTGGCGGGCGACGTGATGCGGTTCTTCGCCATCCCCCTGGTCACCGGGCCGACTGTGGAGATCGAGCCGCTGGAATCGCCGTCGATCGACTCGAACGGCGTCTACCACGTGTGCGTGGGTTTCGAATCCATCGACGGCATTCTGGTGGATTGCGACACGTTCGAGCCAGGCTCCACGTCGGTGCTCATGGAGTTGCGCCTGGAGCGTCAGGTGGGCGGGGTGCCGACCATCGTCGCCACGGGCCGGGTCAAGGCATCGTTCTCACCTCAGTCGGCGGAGATCATTCTGAGCGTGCGCTGCCCGCGGTAGCTCCCACGCGTGTGAATGGCCGGTGATTCACGCGTGACTGCCCTGAAGGAACGTTGTTCCGCACCGCTGACTATGTTTCCAGTTTCTGTGCCGCCGCGCAGATCAGGCGCGGAAGGCGGTCGAGGTATGGCCGGAGCGACGTGGCCTTTGCGGGACGGACGATGCAGACGATGTCCAGGCCGGTAGGGATCTGATCGCGGGTCAGTCGAAAGGCCTCGCGGACCAGGCGTTTGAGGCGGTTGCGGACCACCGCGTTGCCCGCCTCGCGGCCCGCCCGAAGCCCCAGCCGTGAGAAGGACAACTGGTTCGGCGCCACGTAGGCGACCAGCAGCCGGTCTCCCGCCCGGCAGCGCATCGAAAGCACGCGCTGAAAATCACGCTGGCGGCTCAGCCGATCGCGCTTCGGGAACGTCATTCGCCTCGTCATGATCCTGCCTTTGCGGCCGGGTTCGACCGACGCCCCTGCATCCGGGCCCCGAGGCGTCTGCCTGCCACGGGAGAAGCCTTTGGTGCGGCGTGGGCTCGGGGCCTATAATACAGAACGGGTTCCGAATCGGGTATCCGGGAGGCGCTGCCATGAACGCAATCCGAACCATCGCCTGGTGTGCAATGGCGGGACTGGTGCTGGCTTTGTCGGAGCCGGCGGTCGGACAGCACGTCCGGCCGCTGACGGGCAACGCGATCGACGCCAGCAACCAGATCGGCTCCGGAGGGCTCAATCCCGCGACCCCCACGTACAACTTCAACGCAGCGAACCTGTTCGTCACCGGCAACGTCGCCGGCGGTCGGCAGTTCCGCGGTTTCTCGCCGGTGCGGGACCCGAGCAGTCTCTTCTCGTCGATGCCGTCGGGGGGGATCGGCTCCTTTCAGGCGGATGCGATTTCCGTGCAGGACGTACTGGCGGGACGGACCAACTACAGCTTCTCGCCCTACTACGACCGCTCGCAAACGGTCCTGGGCGCCGGGGCGATCGGTCGCGGCCTGAACGCGCCCGGCTCGTCGATACCCCGGACGACATCCCTCTACGGGAGCAGTACGCGCGGCCTGGGAACCCGGATGGGTGACCCTCTGCCGTTTGCTGGAACGGGAACCTACAGCCTGAGTTCCCCGCCGCTGGACACCTATCCGTGGCCCTCCAGCACGTTCACCCCCTACTCCTCCATCCCGCTGAACCCGCTGGAGCCGAAGGACGCGATGGACGCCGCGCCGCTGACGCAGAGTCCGCTGTTCGCACCTTCGACGCTGCAGCAGCTTGCCGGAACGCCGGAAACACCGGGCCTGCTGCCGCCTCGGCCGGACGCCGGGCTGCCGGGAACGTGGCAACGTGAGGATACGGAGCGCCGGCTGCCCGCGGCCCCGAGCCTCCTGGGCGGGGATCGGGATCTCCTCGGTGCGTCGGAACTCGCTCCCCGGATCTTCGGTGTGCCCGGGGCCGATCGGGACCTGGTGGACCCGTTGCGATCGAGCATTGCGGCTGCGCCCATCGCGCCTTCCACGATTCTGCCGAGCCCCGCCGGGGAAACGCCGGAGGGTGACCTCACCCGTCCGTTTGCACCGACCGGCTTGAGCGTCTACGCGGACTTCGTGAGCGCCGCGGAGTGGCTGGAACGCGTCGGCGAAGCGGCGGCGGGGGAAGGTGAGGTCTCGGCCGACGCGGAGGCCGCGACCGAACGGGCCCGCGCCCTGGTCGGGAGCACGCTGCGAACCTACGCGGGCGACGTGGAATCGAACGTAAACCGGCTGATCGTGAACGCCGAGTTGGCGGCCCGGCACGGCGACTTTTACCGCGCGGCGGACCTGTACGCGTCGGCGGCGCGGATCGACCGCCATAACCCGCTGATTCGCCTGGGACACGGACACACACTGTTCTTCGCCGGGGACTACCTGTCGGCCACCTTCCATTTGACACGGGGCCTGCGGGACTTCGAGATGCTCCCCTATTTCGACGTAGACCTGTCGGCCTTCGCGCCGGACCCGAACCTGCTGGACATACGGCGGGCGGACCTGGAACGCCGGCTGGAGCAGCAGGAGAATTACCGCCTCCGCTTCCTTCTGGGGTATGCCGAGTACTACAGTGGCGTGAAGCAGTTCGGCCTGCCCAACCTACGCAAGGCCGCGGAAGACGCCAACCGGGCCCTTTCCGCGGAGCGACTGGACGCCGCCGACCGGCTGACCGCCGAAGTCATCGCGGGCCTGCCCGACCGGCTGACACCGGCAGAGCCCTCGCCCGCCCCCGAAGAATGACATCTGCGCGGTCTTTCGTCGGGCTTGCCGCCGGCGAGCAGGGTGCGTTCCACGGCACCATCAAGACCGGCTGGTCTCCGCAGGCGACTCGCCGGGGCGAGAAAGCCGGTCCCACACCAACCCTACAGCCCACAGCCTTAGCGTGCGTCACCGGCGCGGAGCCGGCAGAACCTGGACCCCCTCCGGCCACCGAACGCGTGACAGGCTGCGCGCGGGCACGGACATGGATGACTCCCGGGCTCCCCCCGCGATGCACTGGATGTTCGCCCAGAAGCCCGAATACGGAGCGGGCGAGCCGCTGAACGCGAACGTGCAACCCCACGGCGGGTCGTTCTGGCCGAACACGTCCTCCGTGAAGCCCACCTCTGCCTGCTCCCCCTGCACCCATCCGGCGGCGGCCGTGGAGAACGTGGCCACCATCCAGACAGAGTTCGGCAGGGTGATCGGACCGCCGGCCATGTCCGCGCTGAGAGTGTAGATGTAGCCGTCGTCGGGAACGGCGGTCCAGGTGGCGATTGTGTCAGCGATCAGCGTCCCGCCGTCGCCCGGGCAATCCGTGTAAAGCGAAACGGTGACGTCGAACGCGCCGCCGCCCCCGCCGTAGACGGCCACGTCGTAATAGACCATGTCCCGTGCGGTGCCGGCCAGCGTGATGTCATCCCCCATGGCGGAACCGGCGCCCGGGTTGTAGTAGGCCGCGGCCGGGTCGATGTCGTTGCGGTACTCCGGGCACATGGCGGCGGCACAGGTGGTGCCGTCCCCCTCGAAGGACCCGCCGGCGGCCAGGCATTCCGTCTCTCCGATGGCCGTGCAGGTCCAGTCCGCCGGCTGGCAGCAGGCACCAAACCCGGGCAACGTGCAGTCCGCGGTGGCGCATGTTGTGTCGTCACCCTGCCATGTGCCGCCGGCCGTGGCGCATTGCGCTTCGGTCACTTCGGTACACGATTCATCAGCGAGGCAGCAGGCACCCGTGGACGGCGTGCAATCCGTGGTGGCGCACGTGGTGCCGAAGCCGCGGAAGTCCGTACCGGGGGCGCCCTCGCAATTGGCCTGCGTCAGGTCCAGGCAGAACCCGTTCTCGAAGCAGCACGCGCCGGTGCACGTGCTGGTGGCGCACGTTGTGCCTCCGCCCAGCCACGTGCCGGATGCCGCGGCGCATTCCACCGCGGTCAGGTCGCTGCACGTGCCGTCGCCGAAGCAGCACGCGCCCTCCGGGCTCGGCCCGTCAAACGCCATCTGGAACCGGGCGAAGTCCGCCAGGTCCACGTGGCCGTCGTTGTTGAAGTCGGCGCAGGTACAACCGGCGGGCGGAACGGCGCCGGGGCCGCGCAGGCAGACGGTCAGGGCGGCCAGGTCCGCGTGGTCCACGTCGCCGTCGGAATCCAGATCGCCACCGGTAACGGTGAGCCACCAGCTCTGCGTGCCGTTGCCGGTCCCGTTCGTCGCACGGATCGTGACGAAGTACGCGAAATCCGAAGGCCTCGGCACCGGCCACGACACCACGCCCGTGTCGTGGTCAATGGTCATGCCGGCCGGGCCTTCGTCGAGCGACCAGTTGATGATCGGTTCCATGCAGGCGGGCGACGTGGTGGCCGGCGTCGGGCCGACGTAGGGCCCGCCGCAGGCGATGACTTCGTCGTCGACAGGTTCGATGGCCGGCGCGGCCTGGGTGACGCCCAGTTGCAGTTCCTCCGTAGCGGAGCCGGCACTGTTGGTTGCCTTGATCTGAATGACGTAAGGGAATTCCGATCGCACCGGGCTGGGCCACGACACCACGCCCGTCTGCGGATGGATCGTCATGCCCGCGGGCGGGCTGATCAGGCTCCAGGTGATCGGGTTCATGTTGATCGGATGGGTCACGCTCGGCGTCGGGCCGGTGTAGGGCTCACCGCAGGCCGTAACGTCCTGGCCGAGCGGCTCGATCACCGGGGCCAGCCGATTCACGTCCAGCGGGGTGCAGTAGAGCGCCGCGTTGTTGTCTTCGTACTCCTCCGCGACCTGGTTCTGATCATCCAGGATGGAGCCCAGGTACCAGTCGCCGGCCGCAAGGTCGGCCGGAAGGTCCACTTCCACGTCAAACTCGAACCCGTCGCCGAACGCAATATCCCACAACAGGTTGCCCAGGAAGATATCGTTCGTGTCAATCACCGCATCGGCCGACAGGTAGAAGCCCTGGCTGACGTTGAACGCGCTGGCCGTGCCGAAATTCTCGATCACGCTGCGGGCGGTGACCGTGCCGCCGGGGTTGACCGCGGCGGGCGTGAAATAGATCGGCAGCGTCCGGCCGATTAGGGCCGGATTCGGGTTGGTGGTGAAGATCGCGCTGGCCAGGTCCGTGACGGGCGGTTCAGAGGGGCCACTGTGCGGATAGAGATACCGGCATCCGTTGCGGTCGTCCGTGTGCAGCTCGACGATGTTCTCCTGCCCCACCGGGCCTGCCCCGGGATAGTACGGGTTCATGTTGGCGATGAACCACGACGTGCCCGCCCCCGAACCGTCCGGCGGTTCGTGCCCCAGACCGAGTGCGTGGCCCAGCTCGTGCGTCCCGACCAGCAGCAGGGAGTAGCCGTAGGTGTGAGGATCGCCCGTGGCGACGCAGTCCGGGTTGGGGTCGAAGTTCCAGCCGTATCCGGACGCGTCGGCGCTGTACGCCTGGTCCATGTCGTACCAGACGGATCCGTTGTTCACCATGTACGTCACGCCGAGCACGCCGGGGTCCAGCTCGGCGGCGATGGTGTCGTTGTAGCCGTCGTACGGGTCCAGCGTGTCGAGGCCGTCCATGCTGTACGAGTAGACGAAGTTCGAGGCCGGTACGAGGTTCCACAGCCCCATGCCCGCCACCATCAGAATCTGCGCATCGCTGCCTTCGGGGAAACAGTTGGGCGACAGGTAACGGACGCTCTGGGCGCCGGACCATACGACGTCGACGCCGCCATACTGGAACCACGAGAAGCCCAGGACACGGTCATTGCGCAGGCCGACGGCCACGCCAATCGCAACAAGCAGCACGGGAAGGAATCGGCGGGTTCTCATGACGCCTCACCTCCCTTCGCGGCGGCCTGCGCTCCTCTGGCCGGAGCGTCCTGGGCCGGTGCGGCCGAGCCGCGGACGGTACCGGACTCGGAAGCCCGGGCGGCGCCGGCGGCCGGAACCAGCGGACGGGCCTGCAGCGGCTCGCGGATGGGCCGGCCGGCGGGTGCCTTCAGGTCGTGTGCCCGGCTGCGATTGAGAATCGGCCGGACCTGTTTGAGAAAATCATCGAGCGACATGGCCGGCGCGGCAGCCGTCGTTTCCGTGGGCTTGAGCCGAACGCCGTTGGCGCCGACGAGCCGCTGCCCGGCATGAACGTCGGACGTGCCGGCCACTCGGGCAAAGCCTTCGTCGTCGAAGCCGGTGACGGGCTCCAGCCGGTCGTGCCGCATGTGGTGGATGCGCTCAACGCCGTTCTCGTCCGGTCGGGCCACGAAGGATCCCTGGAAGAGCCCGACGACGGGGAACGTCCGGTACTGCGGCAGCAGGAACAACACCCACTTGTCGCCGACGGCAAAGGTGGGCGTGCAACAGACCTGCATCCGCGTGTCGCCGATCCGGCCGCCGGGTACGATCAGCGTGAATGTGGTCGCGGCGTCCGCCGGAGCGCCCTTGAGATACTCGACCTGCTCGAGCGTCACGCGCGACTCAATCCGCCGCAGCGTGTCCGTGGTCCAATAGGATTCCACCGCGGAAACCCGCCCGACGATCGCCTGCCCCGCCAGGTCCGCCAGCGTGTCGAGATTCATGGGCTCGACGGTGCTGGCCGGTGCAAAGGCCGCCACCGCGCACAGCGCGACCAATGCGCAGCCCAGATGAGCGGGTCTGAAACTTCGGCCAATTCTCATGAACGCTCCTCCCCTCATTCCGCGCACAGGAGATGTAACACGGCTCGCGCTCCCGGACCCTCGGCCGGAATCGCACCGTATTCCATGATACGCAATCGGCAAAGGCCGTTCCACGCCAATGCATCCAGCGGTCTGCGAGAATCGCTTGCTTTCGTCCAATAACGAGCCGTTTCCATCCGATCCTCGGCCGACCTGTGCAGTCAGGCCCGCTCATGAAAGGGCGGCGAGACACTCATGAATCTGTCTGCCATGCCCATCCGGCCCGGGAGATGGCTCACCTTCTGAGGTTTTGCGTCTCGCACCGCCGTTGCGTCGAGGGCGTCTGTTACTCCACGGCGGGTTCCAGGAGGGTGAGGGTCAGGGCGGTGGCGTCGAGTTCGGCCAGAACGCCGAGCGGGAGGGTCGCGTTGTCGCGCACGTGGCCGATGGGGAACTGCGTGACCACGGGGTAGGGCGCGTCGCCGAAGTAGTCGGCGAACACCTCGTCCAGGGTGAGGCTCTTTTCGGGGTCCTCGGGAACGCACTTGTGCCAGCGGCCAAGGATCACGCCGGCGACACCGTCCAGCAACCCGGCGTGCTTGAGCTGGCGCAGAAAGCGGTCGATGCGGTACGGCTCTTCGCCGACGTCCTCAAGGAACAGGATGCGTCCTTTCGTCTCGATCTGCCAAGGGGTGCCCATCAGGGCACAGACCAGCGAGAGGTTCCCGCCGACCAGCCGTCCCCGCGCCCGGCCTGGCCGGAGCGTCTTCGCCGGCGGAGTGTCCGGCTCGCACAGAGACAGGTCATAGCGCAGGGTGCCGTCGGGCGAGGTTCGCGTCAGGGCCTGGAAGCCGGGCACTGGTTCGCCGGCATCGGGCATGGCGGATCGGGCAGCGAGGGCGGCCAGGGTCTTCGCATCGCACACGTTGCACCACATATGGACGGAGGCGAACGGCGTAAGGTTGCGGTCTTCGCTGCCCAGCCCCCACATCAGGTTCGGGCCGTGGAAGGTGATCTGGCCGGTCTCCTTGTGGATGGCCAGGTGGAGGGCGGTGACATCGCTGAACCCGAGCAGGATTTTCGGGTTCCGGCGGATGATGTCAAAATCGAGCCGCTCCAGGACGCGAGTGGTCCCGTAGCCGCCGGTCCCGCAGAAGACGGCCTTGACCTGGGGATCGAGGAAGGCGGCCATGACGGCCTGGGCCCGCTGGGCATCGGTGGCGGCGAGGTACCCGCGGCGGGTATAGACGTCGCCGATGACGCGGGTCCGGAACCCCATGGCCTCCAGTCGGCGGACCGCCTGGGCAATCCGGTCGCGGTCCAGCGGATGCCCGGGAGCGACGATCCCAATGGTGTCACCCGCCTGGAGGGCCGGCGGTCGGAAGGGGTGGGGCGTCTTGGCGTCCTGGGCCTTCTGTTCCGCGATGGTGATGCCCACCAGTATGAGAACGCCCATCCCGGCCGGCCGGGCCCATTTCCACATGTCCGCGTCAGGCATCGCCTTGGCCTCCTGGTTACTGAGCCGGTCGAATGGTACCGGGCCGCCTTCCGGCACAAAAGCAGGGGGCAGTTGCATTCTCGGTCGCTTCAGGTGACACTGGGCAGGTTGGCTTATATAATGCAGGCTAGTCGTCCACCGCGGGGATGGGCGGGGGTCAGGTTCGGTCGAACGAACGCTGGAAGCGCCTGTAGCTCAAGTGGATAGAGTGGCTGGCTTCGAACCAGCAGGTTGGAGGTTCGAGTCCTCCCGGGCGCGGTGCAGGTGGGGCGTTTTTTGCGGTGCCCGGCTGGTGTCCTCAGGTTACCCCGCGTTTCCCCCGGTGGGGGCGGTCACACCGGGGTGTCGGTGTCGGTGAGTATTCTCGCGAGCAGGTCCAAGTCGTGGCTGACGAATCCAAAGACACGGGAACCAAGGTAGAAGAGGGAAGCGAGGGCGTCGCTTCAGGCAGCAGTGCGGCCCGCAAGAAGGAGCCGCCGGCGTTTGCCTGGAAGCTGACCGGCTATGCCGACGGACTGACGCTGACGCTGCTGAAGTGCGTCGAGCGCAAGGACGCGGAGGCACAGTTGGTGCGCCTGGAGAAGGAAGGCTACTACACCGGGCTGCTGATCACCGCCCTGACGGACCCGGTGCCGCCGGGGCCGACCGTGAAGAAGAAGTGGGAGCCGGCGCCGGCTCGCGTTTTTGAAGACGACAGCCGCACTCGCGCAGCCCGAGCCCGCCCGGCGTCATCGCGGCCGGTGGGAAAGTCCGCCGCCACCGCGGACAAGTCGGCGGCCAGGACGACGAAGCAGGCCGCGTTGAAGAAGATCGCCACAGGCAAGTCCAAGGCACCGCCCGCCCGCAAGGCACCGGGCAAGGCCGCATCGGCCGCCAAGGCGGCCAAGGCGGCGAAGGCGGCCGCCAAGACGAAGACCGCCGCGGCCAAGTCCACGGCCAAGGCCCCCAAGACCAAGAAACCCAAAGCGATTCGCAAGAAAAAGTGACAGTTCGTCACCGGCGTGCCGCGGTGGGGCCGACGTACTTGCCGTCGCGGCCTATGACGGACCAGCGCCGGTACCGATCGTCGAGGTGGGGGTGGGAGGAAACCTCCGCGTCGGGCGGCGGAGGAAATGCCGCACGTTTGACACTCGATCCGCTCCACCGCGATGGCATCGTCCGGCGTTGGGAGAGGACCACCCACGGGGAGGCTGAGCGGCCGTCTGAGAACGCCACAGGCACCCGATGATCAGGCTTCGTCGCCCGTGAGGATGCGAAGGTACTCATGGCATGCATGAACCCGGTTGCGCTGCTTGCCGATCGTCTCACCCAGGACGCCCAGGCGTGCAAGCGACTCGCCTCTCTGGGGCCCAACGACTAAGAAGCGAGTGTTTCCCAAGCGGTTTTGCCAGGAAACGGTCGTTTGTCAACCGGCGAGAGGGGCGTCATGGCGGAGCGCGAGCACTGGTGCTCGTACGGCCGGCCGCGTCGGGGCACGACCTTTCGGAGCAGGCACTCGTCGGGCACCTCGACGGGCCCCATGCGTTGTCGGGTGCGGTCTACCACAGCGGTGCGCAGCGTGCAGCGTCTCTTGCCCCGGACGTCACTCGGGGGTTTCCGGGTTGGCGGACGGCGTCGCCCACGCTGCCGCCGGGCCCACGTACTGGCCGTCGCGGACGATGACGTGCCAGTGCTCGCGCCAGTAGTCGGGGTTCTCATCCACGTCACCTTGGAGTTCCAGGTC
>JAFGJQ010000459.1 GCA_016929015.1 Phycisphaerae bacterium
GGCCCGTTCTCCTGCGAGATGACGAGCTGACTGATGGTGACGACGAGCGTGGTCCCGGTGATGATGGCGCCGAGCATCGTCGAGAAGATGGTCTCGATGGTGTCGCCGGTCTCCGCCGGGAAGTAGTACGAAGCCGGGCCAGTGCCGTCCGCAAGCGTAATCTGACTCAAGACAATCTCGCCATTGACCAGCACGTCCAGCGTGTTGCCGTACCAACCGTCGCTATTGGACCTGAGATCAACGCGGTGGTTGCAGATATCCGGGCAGACGAAGTTCGGATCTTCACAGCTCTGGCCCTCAAAGAACCAGCCATTGGCGGCGTCGCAGTCAGCCTTGAGGGCGGTGAACACACATTCGTGCGTATTGCTGCAACAAGCACCGGGGGTGCCGCACGGCGGAGTCAGGTCCGCGCACTGCACGCCAGCAGTGAACTGCAGTGGCAGGAAGCAATTGTTCGCTTCGGCCCACTGGCAGAGGCCCGTGTCGGCGTCGCAACAGGCGCCGTACACGTCAGGGCATTCGCCGGGCATCAGGCAGAACGACATGTCGGTGTTCACGTTGCCCGGGCTGGACCCCGGCGCACCTTGATAGGCGACCAAATCCCCGTCCGGGGACGACATCCAGAGGAATACGCAGCCGTCCGGATTCGGCAGACTTTCGATGGAGATCCAGCCGCTTTCAAGGAAGTAGCACGGCGAAAGCGGGCCGCTGCTGAAATGAAGCGTGTCGCAGAGATAGGCGTATGGTGCCGCGTACGTCGCGGTTGGCGTCACAACGTGCGAACCGACCGCATCGCCCGGCTTCCCGCCGTTGTCGCGATACAACGTGATCCTGAACTCCATCGGAGTTTCCGGCGGGCACGACATCCAGCCGCTGGTGCCGGGTATGAGGCGAGTTCCCCACCACTCAACGCCGCCGATCCTCTGCGTCATGCCGCTGAAGTTGTCGTAGACCGTGTACGCGGTACTCCCTGACGTGCCGCTCGTATGCACCCCTCGCTGGGGGGTTTGACCGAATAGCGCCTCGGCCGGGAATTCCAGCGCTGGCATCGGGCCGACTGCCTGAAACGTCACCGTGTAAGGGCCTTCGGCATAGGCTTGCGCCGAATCGGTCAACAGCGGCCAGTAGTACGTGCCGGCCGGTATCGTGCCGCGCCAGGACAGCGAGAAATTGCCGTCGCCGCAGGATTCATACTCGTGGCTATAGGCGGTGATGAATTCTCCGCACGGACAGGATGTAGTCAGCACCGTGTACACGTTCTGGAACGCGGGACTCGTGCCGCAGTAACGAACCGAGATCTCGTTAAGCGTCTCATGCGTAGTGAGCTTGAACCATACTTCCCGGTATGCAGTTCCGAGGGCCGAGCAGTCCTGTGTCGCGCCCGTGTTGTCGCCGCTGTAGGTGAAGGGGGCGCCCGGAATAAGGTCGAACGCGACGGCATTGGCGCAGTCGTCGTTCGGGGGGGCGTCTCGGCCAATCTGCTGCGATGCATTCAAACCACTGTTGCACGCGACGGAGACGTGGCTGCCGGCCGTGGACATCCAGGTCGCCAGCGGTCCGGCCACGGGCAACCCCGACGCGTCAAAAGCGGCCGGCATACGTGCGGCGTCAAGACCCACAGCGGTGTCCTTCGCCAACGCGGCGGCAGACACCTGAACGGTCGCAGCACGCGGCTCTCTGCTCACTGCCGGCAGACGCAATGCCGGATCGGCGCCCGGGACGGGCGAATGGTCACCTCGAACCACGGTCTCGAACTGAGCGATAACTGTCGCCAGGCCGCCCACCGCCAGCAGGAAAAACACCTTTCGCATGATCCGCTCCTTCTGACATGATGTGCGAGAGCCACCGCCTGACCTGCGTAGCGCAGGTGGTTGCGTCCACTGACGCTCGGCCCCCAGTCGCATCGGTCCGGGGCGAGTTTACCAGCACTGGGAGGGTGAGTCAAGTTGCTCAGCAACTGCTCAGAATTCGTTTGCAGAATGTTCTGCGATTCGTTACACTGGATTGACACGGACCTTCACCGCAGATTGAATGGTGTCTCATGGTCGGACGTACTGCACACACGGATACGCACACTGTCCCCGATTCCTCTGCGGAATCGGTCAGTAGACGCGTTCGTCAGAGCGCCGGAAGGCTTCGCGATGCGATCCGCAGCGTGGTTGACCAGATCCCATCCGCCGTCGCCGGCCCGCAAGCGCTGGCCCGTGACCTCAGAATCCATAAGTCGCTTGCAAGCAGATTGTTGAGCGCAGTGCGGCTGGACGACCCGCTGGCTGCGGTTCGCCACCTGCCTCGGAGTGAAGGCTTGGGAATCTTCCTGAGGGCCGCGGAGTCTTCTCTGGGTAAGGAGGGCGTCGGTACGGCCAGGATGGCGGTCGGCGAGTTCCAGACGATCGTGAAGACGGATCTCGGGGGCTGGGACATGCTGGACATGGCGATCAGCTCATGGCTTCCCGAAGCCCGCGTGAAGGCGGAATTGGTCAGCGGCCGGCAGGTATACAGCGGTCTGTGCAGCATGTTTGGCGTAACGGCCGCGGTGCAACTCGCCACGGCTGTTCTTCACCCAGACGCGGCCGGCCAGAACTGCGATGTGGCGATTGTGGGCGGGTCGTTGGGGTTGCGTCGGCTCCGGCCGGGCAAGGAAGTTCCGATCGAGTCGCTGGGTCCGCGTCCCGGGGAGCCCGATCCATCAAGCAGCGTGGAGAGCCTGTCCGACGCGCAGAACCCCGATGACCTGCCGCTGTTGAAGCCGTTTTGCTCGTCGCCGCTGCCGCCGTTTCGGGTCATCACGACCGGTCATCTGAGGGACTTCGTCATGTCGGGCGACGGGTTTGGCGTACGCTCGGCCGTGGATCTTTGTCTCGGCATCGTGAGCAGGAGCGTAAGGCCGCTTTACCAGCCCGAGTCGGGGCCGCGCATCCGTGTCGCCGCGAGCGCGACGATCAGTGTGCCGGTCAAGAAGCTCGTCTTCAACGTCCTTCTGGACGACGACATGTACCGGGGTTGCGAACCGGAATTGATACTCTATCGAACGCATGAGCGCGGCCCGGCGAGCCCGAACGACCCCGGCCGCGATATTGATCGGATGGAATCCGCCGCGTCGATTCAGTATCTCGGCCGCGGACCACATTGTTTTCACGTGACGGAATTCGCGCGGCACGTGGAACTCGTGCAGTACGTCTGCGACAGGATGGGCTGGGACATTAACCGCCTGCGCGGCTATCGTTGCCGGGTTCAGTACCCGTTTCCAATCGCGCAATACTCCATCGTCTTCGAACCACCATCACGCGAAACGAATGCCTGAAGCTCCGCAAACCGCCGGAATCCCAGCCGGGTTCTGCGGCACCGGGATGGGCCTTGCCGTCTCGGACACCGTTCAACCCTGCCCGGAGTGGAGCGCTCGCCGGTCGGGCCGGTGTTGAAGACCATGGGCGGTGTGGAGAGACCCTGACCCGGGTCAGGCGTCCAGAATCGCGCACAACTCGTTCAAAGAGCCGATCTTGTAGTCTGGTGTGGACTGGCCGGTGTCGAAAATGCGCCCGTCCCGGCAGAGCCAGGTCGTGGCGATGCCCACGGATTGGGCCCCGCCCACGTCGCTGTGCAGCGAGTCGCCCACGTGGAGCACCCGTTCCGGCGAAACGCCCAGAGCGTCCAGGGCGACCCGGAAAATGTGCGGGGCCGGCTTGTAGCAGCGGACCGCTTCCGAAACGACCACGGCGGCAAAGCGAAACCCGTGGCGGGCAATCGATTCGGTAATGTCGTCCGTGTCCGCGTTGGATACGCAACAGACGGGCAGATCGAGACCGGCCAGTGCGGCTACGGCATCGGCATGGGCTGGGGCCGCCGCCCAGTAGTGCTTGAGCATGTCGCAATACGGACGTGGGTCTGCCTGGACGCCCAGGGGGCCAAGCGTATCCACCAGCGTTTTGGTTTCGCAGTCGTACAAGTTCAGGAAGCGGTCGTGGTTGGCGACTTCGATTTCCTGGAAGAAGCGCCGGCCCCACAGGATCGCCAGCTCGGCCGCCGTCATCGGCAGGGCCAAGTCTTCCACCAACCGCGCGCAGGTAGTCTCCACCGCCAGCCGGTCGCCGTCCGCCAGCGTGCCGTAGTAATCGATGAACAACGCGTCAAACCGTCTTTGCCCCATCGCTCCTGACCTGCACCGCCCCGAACGGGCTTGCGCGCGACACACCGTACCCGAAACCAATCGGGTTTTCCATCGAGTGCCTCCGCTGATCCATTCACGGAAACGCCGAATCGCCGGGATTCAGCCGGGTGAACGCGCAACTTCTCGACGGGAGCCAGTCGGGGATGTCTCGCGGAGAGTTTCCGGCTTCCAGCGGGCGGTTAGGCCGAAGATCGCAAAGACGGCGCCGGCGATCTGCCGGTCCGTCTCACGCATCACACGGGTGATCGCTTGTCTCTCTTCCTCCTCGTGGGCCAGGCGCAAACGCCCGGCCAGTTCGGCACGGTACGCGCCAAGCCCGTTCAGAGACTGCACCAACGCCGGATCGACAGTCCCGAACGGCACCGGAAACCGACGCAGGTGCTTGATTTTCAACTCGGCAAAGGCGCGGCCCTGACGCGGCTCGATGCACCGAAAAAACCAGGTGATCAGCGGGCTGTTCAGCAAAGCGGTGAGCCCGTCCAGCGTGAGCGCGCTGGGAACCCTGGAAAACACGACGAAGAAGTTGTTGCTGGCGTAGCGACGCTCCCGGTCGACCGCGGCCAGGACGAAATCGCCCGTGCGGCGGAGAAGAACCTTCTCGCGATCATGCCATTGCGGCCGGCCGGCATTCGCGTATCGATCCCGCGTCCTGGAAACCGGCAGGACGGACAGGCGGATGTGTTTCCCGTTCCACCGAAGCTCATACGGGGAAATCTCGTCGCGACCGAACAGCAACGGCCGGCAACTCGCGTCCACCGGTCGGTCGACAAAGAGCTCCGAACGGATATTCCCGCTGTGTACGCCTTCGTGAATCTCACAAACCTGCCCCAGCGTCGGAAAGCACGCCAGGTGGTCGAGAATGTCACGCCGCTCGGGCGTGAGATGCAGGTTGAACGCCAGCCGTTCGTTGCGGCGGAAGTCGTCCTGCTGAAGAACGTGCTCGGTCACGGTGCCGCGGTCCCGAAGGCTGACCTGCACGGCGTGCCCGGTCGGCGCGGGAACCCGCCGGCCGATCAGTGTGGCGACGTCGATCGAGGCCGACGAGAAGGCCATGCCCCACCAATCCGCATGCGTCAGCGAAAGCTCGTCCAGCAGGAACCGCCGTGTTTCCACGTAGTCTTTGAGCAGTACGATGTCCGGCAGCACCATGCCCCATGCCCCGCCCGGCCGGACCAGCGTCACCGCCCGCTCGACGAACGGGCGAAACACATCCGCGATGCCGGCCAATGAACGGTACCGCCTTCGCAGGTACGCCCAGATGGCGCCGTCCTTGACGATGTCTTTCTGCCCCCACGGCGGATTGCCCACCACGGCGTCAAAGCCGGGCGGGTCGTGCTGAAACGCATCCGGAAACGCGGCCGGCCAATCGATCGCATCGGCCGCGGATGACTCCTCCCGAAAGTCCGGCCCGACGATGGCGTTGCCGCAACAGATGTTGCGAGCCAGAATCGCACGCGCTTCACGCTGCAGCATGGCCGACGGCGGTGCGGCGGCGTCACCGCCCAGGGCCTCCAGCAGCAGACTGCGGCGGGTCACCTCAACCGCCTGCGCATCAATGTCAACCCCGTGGATGTGACGGCGCAGGAGTTCAATCCGATCCGGCACGGCCAACTGCCGGTGATCCGAATACGCATCGAGCAGAGCCCGGTAGGCCGCCAGCAGGAAGAACCCTCCGCCGCAGGCGGGGTCAAGGATGCGCAACGCCGGGCTCGGCCACAGCGGGCCGATCGTGTGCCGGACCACGTGGTCCACGATCTGCTGCGGCGTGTAGTAGACGCCACCGGCCTTGCGTGCGCCTTTGCCGGGCCCGGGGTTTCCACGGCCGTCGCTGCGGAGCGGGCGATCGAGGAAGTGTTCGTACGCTCGGCCCAGGGCCTCCGGCGGCAGGCGAGAGAATGCGTGTGCCGGCTCTGCACCCGCCAGTTCGCGTACGACATCGCTGAGCCGGCCTTCCGACCGGAGTTCGGGCCCCATCAACTCCGACGGTTCGAGGCATCGAGCCTCACACATGCGCTGAAAGAGGAACCGCTCGACCGTTCGCTGGACCAGGGTGGGGAAGTTGTTTTCGTCTGGATGGGATTCCCGCCCGCGCAGTGCCCCGGCCAGGTCGTCGCGCCAGCGTTCCATGCTCTTGAGGATCGCACCATCCATGATCACGCCGCTTCGCGAAATACGTTGGTGGCGGTCCCGTGTTCCTCAACCGGCTGCACGCGGCCGCGGCCTTGGGCGGGAGGGCGTTACGCCTTCGGCGCCGGCAGCGCGTTGCGGAGCTCGGCCAGGAGCTGGTCGACCTTAAAGGGCTTGAACAACACGGCCGAAAGGCCCTCTTGCCGGGCCCGGACGATCGAATGGTTCGGGTCATACCCGAAGCCGGTCATCAGGATGACCCGGCACTGCGGGTCCGCATCCTTGGCGGCGGCGAACACCTCGTAGCCGCTGGCGTTGGGCATCTTGATGTCACTGAGCACCAGGTCAAACCGGCGTTCCTGCAGCATGGCGATGGCGGCTGCTCCGTCTTCGGCCACGGATACGCGGCAGCCCTGGCTGGCGAGCACGTCGCGCACCGTGTCGCGGATGATCTCTTCGTCGTCCACCACCAGAATGGTCCGGCCCGACAGGATCGGGTCGGAAGGTCGAATGGGGCCCGCGCCCATACCCACGATTCCCCGGGGCGGTGTCACCACCTGCTTGATCGACTCCCGGATGCGGACCGCGTTGTCGCTGATCCGGCCCAGTCGCTCGCGCAGTTCGTCGTGGCCGATGTAGTCCTCGATGAGGTTGGCCGCCTCCGTCAGAATGTCGTTCACCGGCCCGGTGATCTCTCCCATCACGTCGCCGGCCAGTTTGCCCGTGGTGTGATGCCGTTCCGTGTCCAGGAGTTTCAGAATGTGCAGTGCGACGGCCACGTGCCTGGCGAAGATCTCGGCGAACTGCCGGTCGTCCTCGCCGAAGGCCGCGGGCTTGTCGCTTTCCACGTTGAAGACGCCGACCACCTGGTCATGCAGCCGCAGGGGCACGGTCAGCGATGACCGTGCGTTGGAGATGCCCGCCAGATAGCGCGGGTCCTTCTGCACGTCCGGGCAGATGTAGCTGCGCCCGCGAGACGCCACGTATCCGCTGATGCCGTTGGCCTCGGGCTCTGCGTACACGTCGATGTTCTGTGCTTCCACGGGCATTCCTGCGGAAAGCACCAACTCCAGCCGGTTTGTCTTGCGGTCCAGCACGCGGATCGCGAAGTTGTCGAAGTGCATCAGCTCTCGCGTGGAGCGAATGATCTTCTGCTCCAGCAGGCTGAGTCGTTCCATGGTGTTCAACCGGGAAATCTGTTCCGCGTCCAGACGCACCAGCTCTCGACCGGCGCGGTCAATCGTGTCGATCTTCTCCTGCAGACGTCGGGCCTGCGTGGCATCCCACGCGACTACCGCAACATGGCTGGCGTGGTTGTTCGGATCCATGACCGCGGTGGCGGTGATCTCGAGGTAGTGGTTGTTCGGCGTGGTCAGCCACCATCGCCGTTCTCGCTGGGCCGCCGACGCGTGCTTCGCGTCGTCCCGGAGGCCGGAGAACGCGCCCCGCACCCACTGGCCGATGGCCTCCAGCGTTTCGTTGGGATACTCGTTCATGCGGGCGTTGGCCCAGATCACGCGGCCGGAAAGGTCCGCCACACAGATGCCCTGCGCGATGGTCTCGAGAATCGCCGTTGCCTGCGCACTCAGTTGCGCCGATCGCAGAGGCAGAAAGTCCGTCGCACTGGTAACCACGATGTCAAAGTGATCCTGCTCCAGCGCTCTGCGAGCGTCCTCTACGGAATCCACCACCTGGACACGAGCATGGCTGGTAAACCAACGGGCCAGATCGGCCCCTTCTCCACAGGCATCCCGCAAAATCAGAGCGCTGAGCAGACGCGCCTTGCTTGACTCCGCCATGTACGAACCATCCAAAAGGATCCGCTTCTTTTCCCACTGGATTGTATGACCGCGCCTTGGTCGCGAGCCCGACCGGTGAGGGCGAGCATCGCGAGACCAGATGCCAGATTATCCGTTTTCCCGGGGAGGTTACAATATGTAACTTGTTTTCAGAGTGGGTTTTGCCGGAATTCCTCACAGCGGCAGGGCGACCCGGACATTCTCACGTACCGACCATACCGTATTTTGTGGCCTGCGTCCGGGAACCGCGTGGATTCCGTTCCAGATGCACTTTGGGCGTTTCCACTGTAGAACGCTGTGTCCGTGGGTTCAGTCCGGGCTGCCGGTGGCGGCGGGGGGCCTCGACGGGGTGTTCTCTGCGGAGCGGCGGCCGATCCGGTTTTCCGTGCCCGCCGCCAGCCGTTGCAGGTTCGCTCGGTGCCGGTAGACCACCAGCCCGCCCAGAAGCAGGGCGAACCCGATCAGAGGCCAATCGCCTTCTGGCAGCCCCTGATGGCGTATCCACGACCATGCGACGACCAGAAACGGGAACACGGCACCGGCGGTGACCGAGCCAAGCGAAACATATCGGCTGACTGCCACAACGACGGCCCATACGGCAAACGCGACCAGCGCGGGAACGGTGAGCCCCGGGTAGAGACCGAGGCAGACACCCAGCGTGGTGGCCACGCCCCGGCCACCTTTGAACCTCAGAAACGCCGAGTAGTTGTGCCCGAGAACCGCCGCAAAAGCGACGGCCAGTGTGAACAGGCGAGCGGCCACGGGTGAGAGAAGATGCGCCTCGGCGTAGTTCTCCAGCACCAGGGCCGCCAGGAGCGTGGGCACAAGCCCCTTGGCCACGTCGAGTACGAACACCAGCACGCCCCACTTGCGGCCGAGCAGCCGGCCCACGTTGGTGGCCCCGATGTTCTTGCTGCCGGCGGCGGTGACGTCGACGCCGTGCAGGGCGCCGACCAGCACGCCGTACGGCACCGAACCGAACAGGTAAGCGGCCACGATCATGGCCGGTATGGTCCAGGCCGGACTCACGACGGGCCTCCGTTCCGGATGAGGGTTTCGTAGAGGTTCAGCATTTCCTGGGCGTGTCGTTTCATGGAAATGCGTGGCAGGCATTCGCGGGTGTGCTCCGCCAGCCGCCGGCGGGTGGCGGGATCGGCCAGGGCTCGCGTTCGGTCCACGATCGCCTGGACGTCATCGGGCGAGTCCACGACGTAGCCGTTCACGTCATCCTGGATGACGTCCGACGCGCCATCAAACCTCGTGGTGAGGCAGGGCAGGCGCGAGGCGAGCGCCTCGAGCGCAACGCGGCTGCAGGGGTCGTAGTATGTCGGGTGGACGAGAAAGTCCGCGGCATGGTAGTAGGCTTGGATGCGGCCCGTGGGTCCGGCGAACTGGATTCGGTCGCCCACGCCCATGTGGGCGGCCATTTTCTGCCAGCGGGCCGGGTTTTCCTTGCCGACCACGAGCGACCGCAACGGAAGCCTGTCGCTGCGTTCCAGTCGGGCGAGCGTTTCGATCCAGCGCCGGATTCCCTTGAGCTTGAAGTTGTGGGCCACCATGAGGGCGAGCGTCTCCTGGTCGCGGATTCCGTGCAGCTTGCGCACCTCGATGCGATCGGCTCGGCGCTGCGGGGAGTCTGTCGTGTCGAGATCCACTCCGTTGAAGATCCGCCGCGTGTGTGTTTCCGGAAACGCGTAGTGCGTTGCCAGTTGCCGACACACGTAGTCGGAGATGGCCACGACCACCGGCCTCGGCGAGCGCTCAAGCAGGCGTCGCTCCAGCCGCAGCCGAGCGCGTTGCTTGGCCGCAAACCGGTTGACGAGGCTTTTGAATTGCCTGGCGAGCGGCGAATGTCGAAGGGCCAGGTTTCGCTGGATGACCTCGGCCACCGTGCCGCCGCGGGGTTGGTAGATGTCGGCCACCGGGCAGGGGACGATGGCATGAACGAGGTCGCATGCGCTGTCTCGCAGAGCGGCCGCGGCGGCCCGGGGAAAGCCGGCGCTGCCGTGCCATTGCGTGGGCGCGAGCGATCGCACGGTGTGAACGGTCATGCCCGGGGCCGAGGCACAACGGCTGCGCGTGTAGACCTCGACCTCGACGCCCAGGTCCACAATGTGACGAAGGAACTGGCGGGTGGAGGTCTCCGCTCCGCCTCGCCAGGGGTCCATCCATTCCACGACCAGGGCAATCTTCACAGCCGGACACTCGTCATCCTGCGCGGTTGCACTCCGACTCGCCGCGCCGGGAAACGCCCCGGCACGCCGCGCGTTGCGGCCCGCCTGCAGGCGGGAACACAGGCCGCAGAGCTTAGGAGCGCCCGGGCAAACATGCAATCGGCGCCCCGGCTTATGCCTCCGGCTTGCGGATGTCGTACTTGCGGATTCGGTACCGCAGGTTGTCGCGGCTGATGCCCAGGGCGCGGGCGGCGGCCGACTGGTTCCACCCGTGGTCGCTCAGGGCGTTGATGATCATGGCCCGTTCGTAGTCCCACAATGTCGAATCCGCCGCCGCGCCGCGCGACACCGCGGCGTTGCCCGGTCGGGCGATTTCCGGAGGCAGATGCTCACGCCGCAGCCGGTCGCCGTCGCACATCAGCACCGCCCGCTCCACCACGTTCTGCAGCTCCCTTACGTTTCCCGGCCAATCGTGCCCGGTGAGCAGAGCCTTTACATCGTCTTCAACGCCCGGCACGGGCAGACCCAAATCCCGGGCGGATCGGACCACGAAGTGATCCACCAGCAGGGGCACATCTTCCCGCCGATTCCGCAGCGGCGGCGTCTGGATGGGGAAGACGTTCAGGCGATAGAAGAGGTCTTCGCGAAAGCCCCCGTCCTTTATCGCTTTTTGCAGGTCGCGGTTGGTCGCGGCAACGATACGCACGTCGCAGGCGACCGTTCGCGTGCCGCCCACTCGAACGAACTCACGCTCCTGGAGCACGCGCAGCAGTTTCACCTGTGTCGACGGGCTGATGTCGCCGATCTCATCGAGAAACAGGGTGCCGCCGTCTGCCAGCTCAAACCGTCCGATCTTCTGGGCGGTGGCCCCCGTGAACGCGCCCTTTTCGTGCCCGAACAGCTCGCTCTCCAGCAGCGTTTCGGACAGCGCGGCGCAGTTGATGGCCACAAACGGCTTCTCCCGCCGGTTCGACGTTTCGTGCACGTACCGGGCGAACAGCTCCTTGCCGGTGCCCGTCTCGCCGAGCAACAGAACGGTGGCGTTGCTGCGGGCGACCCGGTCGCACAGGTGCAGCACCTCGCGGACGGCGTCGCTTCGGCCGATGATGGCGTCACCGGGGACCTTTGACTCCCGCAGCGCGCGATTCTCTCGTTTCAGCGTTTCGTGTTGCTGCGCGTTGCTGGCCCCCATGGCGGCCAGGTTCGCGAACAGGCGGATCAGGTCCAGATCGGCCGGGCCGAACGGCTGCCCGTCCACCCGGTTCAGCACCTCCACCACACCGACGGCCCGATCCTGGTGAATCATGGGAGCGGCCACCAATTGGTGGGTCGTGAACCGACTTTTCTCGTCGATGCCCTTGAAGTGACTGGCATCGGTGCTGACGTCCGCCACGATTTCCGGACGCCGGCCGGCCAGCACACGCCCGGCGATGCCCAGCCCCGCGTCAAACTCTTCGCCCAGCAGGGAGTGGGCCGCCTGCCCGACCGCGGCCGTGAACACCAGCTTGCGCCGCCGCTGGTCCAGCAGCAGAACGCTGGATGCCTCCGCCCGCATGACGGCGGCCGCTGATCGTGCAATGGAGTCCATCACCGTGGCCAGATCCAGTGTCGAATTGATGGCAGCAGACGCCTCGGCCAGGGCGGCCAGGGATTCGCGGGACAGGCTGGCGGTGTCGGCGGTCATGGTCGGGGCCTGCTGAATGCTTCCAGGGGCGGTAATAGAACCCGATGCGCCACGAACACTCTATCGGTGGCGGGGACCTCGTGCAACGTCCGGACAGATGAGACCACACCGATGGCTGAACTCTGGTCGCCCTGCAACGTACCGGTAGAATACGCACGCGTGAGCGAACGAACCGACGAGCAACTTCTGGCCGACCACATCGCGGGCGACCCCGGCGCCTTCCGTGCGTTGGTCGAGCGGCACAGCCGCGAGTTGTATGAGTTCGTCTTTCGCTTCACCCGCAGTTCGGCGGCGGCGGAAGACGTGGTTCAGGAATCCTTCCTGCAGGTGCACACGTCGGCGGAGCGCTTTGACCCGGACCGCCGACTCAAGCCGTGGCTGTTCACCATTGCGGCCAACAAGGCCCGCGACTGGCTCCGGGGCCGGACACGCCAGCGGGAGGTGGCCCTCGACGCCAAGATTGCCGGTGACAACGACGCGGGGCAGGCGTTTGCGGACCTGCTGGCCGGCGAGGACGAGAACCCGACGGACACCCTGGAATCCGAGGAGCAACGCAGGGCCGTGCGGCGGGTGGTCGACCGCCTGCCGCCCGCCCTCTGCGAAGCGATCGTGCTGGCCTACTTCCACCGCTTTTCCTACAAGGACATGGCGGAGATCCTGGAAATCCCGCTGGGGACGGTCAAAAGCCGGCTCCACGCGGCCGTCGCTGCGTTTGGCAAGCTCTATCGTGAGGAACAGAAAAATGCACAGAACCCGCCGGACCTCTGACACGTATCGACATGTGAAGCCGGTGGGCGTTCGAGCCGTGCCGGCGTCGGGTCATGTAACATCCGTCAGGGCGAGGGGATGAAGCGATCGTCGAACCTCGCTGGGATTGGCAGAGCTTATCGGACATGAACTCCGAACTTTCACAAATGCAGGAACTTCTGTTCGACTACGCCCTGGATCGGCTGGACGAAACGGCTCGAGCCGAGGTGGATCGCCGGCTGGCGTCCGACCCGTCCTGGGCGGCCGAGCTGCAGCGGATCCGCCGCGTGCTCGACCCGCTGGCCACCTGGACCGCACCGCCTCCGCCCGCCCGGCTGGTGGGCGACATCCTGGATCGGATCGAGGCGGCGGGGCGGCTGCGCGTGCTGCCGCCTTCCGTGCTGCCCCCGAACGAGCGGCGGATGGGCGGCGGCCGGCCCATTATCTCGCTGCCGGAGCTTGTGGCCCTGGCGGCGTGCATCATGTTGTTTGTGGGCGTGTTTGTGCCGAGCATGTCGCACTCGCGCTACATGGCGCAGCGGTCACAGTGCCAGGCGAACCTGGCGTCCATTTTTGGTGGCCTGTCACAGTACGCCGGGCAGTTCGACGGCCAGTTTCCCAGCATCGGGCCGCGGCCGGGCGTCAACTGGCTGCGGGAGCAGCCGAACACGCAGAACCTTCAGCCGATGATCCAGGCGGGCTTCGTGACGCCGAACGTTCTCGTTTGCCCCTCGCAGGGCAAAGCCGACGCCCGGCAGGGCCGCCGAACCGGCACGCTGGTGATCTGCCGGTACAGCGTTCAGCACCGAGGCGGCGCCGGCCTGCGGCCGGACGGCCGGGTCTGCATTCCCATTGTGGCGGATGAGAATCCGCTGTTTGTCGGCCGGCAGTTCCACCGGCTGCCGAACCCGCTGGAGGCCAACAGCCCCGCCCACCGCGGCACCGGGCAGAACGTCCTGTTGAAGAACGGAAGCGTCGACTGGATCACCCTGCCCGTCTACGATCCCTACCGCGACAACATCTACACCGCCGGCGAGGCGACGGAGTACGAAGGCACCGAATCTCCGGTCTCCGCCACCGACGCCTTCCTCGTGCCGTGATCCCTGACGAATTTCCGGCCTCTCGCCGTGGAACCGGTCTTGCGTGTGGGACCAGCTTTCTCGCTCCGGCGAGTCGCCTGCGGAGACCAGCCGGTCTTGCTTTCCAGTTTCTAGTTCTCCAGTTTCCAGTTCTCTAGTGTTTGTGGGACCGGCTTTCCAGCCGGTCAGGAACCCCTCGATCCGTGTCACTGCTTCCTGGGCCGTGATGCCGGTGACCCTGGAAAAATCCGAAGGCCCCGGGTGAGCGATCACCCGGGGCCTTTCGCCCGTTTCACGTTTCTGTCACTCGATCGGGGGAGGCAATGCCGATCAGCGACGGCGAAGCAGGGCCACGGCGCCGAGTCCGAGCAGAGCCAGGCTCGTCGGCTCAGGCGTCCAGTAGTAGGTCACGGTGACGTCCATGCCGATGCGATCGAGCGTGAGATCAATCAACTCCGGATCGAAGATGCGCTGGTCCTGCGGGACGTAGGCAGGCCACTGTCGAGCGGAGGGCGTGGCGACCGTCAGCGCCAAGAGAGCATGCGTGCATTCTATGGATGCGATGCCGTCGCCGGTCAGCCGAGCCAGCAATTCCGCATCGGTGTGGTACTCGGAGTGTTCCATGCCGGCGCCTTCCACCGAGAACGGATCGGTGCCCGGAAAAAACGGTCCGACGACTGAACCCAAGCCAGTGGTGAGGTCGAGACGGCCGGAGGATTGATCCAGCGGGAACCACTGCTCCCCGTCGAGCGTGGTACTCCAACCTTGCTGCCAGGAGAGGTCGCAGCCGTGCCATTGTTCAGTTGGATTGGGATTTGTGGTGTATGTATAGTCAGAATACATGCTGTAATCCACGCGAAAACCGATAATTTCACGCGTGCCGCCTGCCGTGTCGAACTGAGGCAGGTCCAGGTTGTACTCAAATGTGGAGTCAAAGGCCGGAGCGTCAAAGCCGAAGTTGAAGACGTGCGTTTCCTCCAGCCACTCATCCGCACCGGCCGGCGATGCGAACAGCACGGCCGCGCTGAGCAGAACGACACATGAGAGCCAACGGCATGGGGATGTTGTGATGGACATGATATCCTCCTGTTGTTCCGAGCCGCCGGTTGACCGGCGTAGAGCCATACCCCGTGTCAGGTAGTCCGCACTACCCGCGACCAGACGATGAACTGACCAATCGAGGGGCAGAGAGGTTTCCCCTCGATGGAACGCTTTGGGAGCCGCCCCGATGCAACGCCGTGGCAAAGTCGGCGTTGCGGACGGGCTTGCCGTAGCGTTGTTATCATCGTACAGCGATCGCTCAGAGATTGCAAGGCTTTCTGTTAGCTTTTGAAGAATTTGCTTTACTCCAGAACCGGACCGAGTAGAATGAATGCTGCAACACACGGCCCCATGCAGGGAGACTTGGCTTGGAATCAGCAGAGACCCAGGCTCCACCTGACGCCCCTCGCATGGACATCAATGCGCATATTCTTAGTGTTGGTAACAAGTTAGCGTCATCCTTGAGCAGCCTCCTGTCGCAGGTGCAGGGTGGTCCACACGGGCCCAAGCAGCTTGCCGGCGTGCTGGGCGTCAACAAGGATGTCTCCCACCGGCTTCTTGGGGCATTGCGCAGAAGGGACCCCCTCGCGGTGGTTTACCAGTTGCCGGGGCCGGAACCGCTCCGGCGCGTGGTGAAAGCCTGCATGAAGAACGGCGTTCCACGCGAGCAAACGCTCGCGGCGGAGGAGGCCATCCAGGAGTTTGCCCAGCTCATCCAGCAGGAGGGCGGCGATCGTTCGGGGCTCGATGCGATCATCAGCGCGTGGCTGCCGTCGGCGCGGGCTCGGTTCGAGAGCAGCGCCAAGCAGTTGAGCCACCGCGCCATGCGGCAGATCAAGGGAGTGGCCGCGGACGTCACGTTCAACACCGTATTCATCCATCCGGGGAGCCGCCCGGCTCGATTGGATCTGCTGCGTCTGGAAGGCTTGATCGGCGTCCGGTGCGTGCGGCCCGGGGGGTTGCTGAAACTGGGGCGGCACAGTCTCAACTCCCTTGACGTTGCCGGGGAGAACCCGCTCAGCACGCTGGACGGCGTGCCGATCGAGGGCATGTCCGGAGTTTTGCTGGAGCCGTTCTGCTCGAAGCCGGGCATCAGGATCGAGGTGCAGCGGAAGGGACAGGACGCGCTGTACCTGCTGGATTGGGGCGGCGCGTTGGGTCTTTCGTCGGCGCGCGACATCGTCATGGGCGAGGTGCGCTGGGGCGGGATGCGCCGCTGGCGGACGCCGGACGACAAGCGAACCAAGGCGGGCGGCATTGTGGACATCAGCGTGCCCGCCCGGATGCAGGTGTGCGATTACATCCTGCACGAGGATGCGTACCCGAATTGGGAGCCGAACGTACGTGTGCTGGAGTTGGGGCCGCTGGGCTATGCGGAAGTGAACGATGAATCGCGCGACGTGGACGTGCTCGACGTCGTCGAAACCGTGCAACCGCTCGGCTCGGGGATCGAGCGATTCCGCTGCGAGCAGATTCCCCGCTACGACGAGCTGCTGCAGTACGCCTGCGACAAGCTCGGCTGGAATCCGCAAAGCTTCCGCGGCTACCGATGCCAGGTCGACTATCCCATCGTCGGTTCGCAGTTGCAGTTCGCCTTCCCCGTTCCCATCGGCCCGCCGTCGTAACCTACTCCCGGCCCTCCGCTTCGGGCGTCGGTTGGCGGACTGAGAATGCGCCTTTGGACATGTCGATGCCGTAGAGCTTGCGGACCACGGTGCGGAGCTCGTTGTCGCTGATCTCGTAATCGAGCCAACCCTCCTCTGTGTGAATAACAGATCGGGCGTTCGCGAAGGCAATTGCGAATCGCTGACGAATGTCCAATGGCAAATGGCAAATGTCCGATGGCAAAGGGCGGACGAATCGCGAATTGCGAATTACGAATTGCGAATGGAGGCGAAGCGCCGGTTGGCTGCAAACCGGGTGTTCGCTTGGCGGGCCGCGTTGCATGACCGCCCATGATTATGCCTCTTCATGCGGCACCAAACGGGTTGCCCAGTTTGCCTGGGTGGCCGGCCTTGCCCGAAATTTGTTGACCAAAAGGTGAAATGTCGGGGTTTGGAGGGCAGATGCTCGGGCAAGAAGTCAAAAGAAGCGGGGAAGCAAGGCACGGAGGCACGTAGGCAC
>JAFGJQ010000460.1 GCA_016929015.1 Phycisphaerae bacterium
GCCCTCGATGTACTGCATCACGTAGTAGCGGATGCCCTGTTCTTCGCCGACGGCATGCACGGGCACGATGTTGGTATGGTGCAGGCGGCCGGCCGTCTCGGCCTCGCGAACGAATCGTTCCGGGGCGTTGGGCGAGAGCAGGGCGCCGGGCGGAAGGACCTTCAGAGCGACGCGCCGGTGCAGGGAGGTCTGAACGGCCTCGTAGACGACCCCCATGCCGCCGCGGCCGACTTCCCGCACAATGCGGTACTCGCCGAGCATCTGGCCGGATTCGAGCTTGCCCGCGTTCAGCGAGCGGCTGGTGGCCTCGACGAACTCGAGCGTTTTGAAGATGCCTCGCAACGCGTCCGCCAGGGACGGGTGTTCGCGAAGGTATCGATTCTGGTCGGGGTTTCCACCCTGGGCCAGCTCTTCCAGGTATTCGTCCAGAACGGTCTCCAGCGAGTCGGCGGGCACCGCCGGTGAGGGCGGATCGGTCAGAGGTACGTTGGGATCGGACGGCTCAGATGGCATCACCCAGCAGTTCCCGCAGACGGATCAGCGCGCGGACGCACAAGCTCCGAACGGCACGTTCCGACCGGTCCATCTTCGCGGCAGCTTCGGCGACATTCAACTGATGGAAATACCGCAGGGAAATCGCTTCACGCTGATCGGCGCTGAGCTGGTCCAGGGCCTGCTTCAGCAGTCGCTCCCGCTCGGCAAAATCCACGGCCCCGCTGGGGCTGGTGGACGTGGCGGCCAGGGCCTCAAACAGGCGGGTCATGGACGCATCGCGCCCCAGGTCGCCCGCCCGCACTTCGCGCCCGCGCTTGAGGGTCTGGAATGCCCGCCGGTCCGCGTCACAGATGCGGTGTACGGCGATCCGGCGCAACCACGCAAAGAAGCTGTCATGCCCCCGGTCGACGAACTGATCGATGCTGCCCAACGCATCCAGATAGACCTGCTGCATGATGTCCTGTGACTCCAAACGCTGGCGAAGCTTGTCGCCGAGTTCGGCCCGGACAGATTCCAGAAGCCGCCGGTTGTGCATCTCCAGGAGTTGGCTCAGCGCGGCTTCATCCCGGGCCCGGGCCCGGTCGATCAGGGAACGAAGATCGGATGAATCGTCGGTCGCCAAGATGGCACCTCCCGCCTCTTCAGCGGCTTTGCGGTGGCGGCGCTTCGGAACCGGCGACCGGGCGGCACCCTACCGGTCCCGGCGATTCGGATGCTTCGCAAAACAAGGGGGGCCGGGTGGGGTGTTCGCCCCGGCCCGGCCCCCGATTCTTCATCCAATGTGACTTCCTACCGGCTGCGCGAACGGTAGCAGTCGCGGCAGTATACCGGCCGACCGCTCGTGGGCTTGAACGGCACGGTCGTTACCGCGCCACATTCCGCACACGTGACTTCATACGATTCACGCGGGGGCCGCCCAAAACCGCTTCGGCCGCCGCCGCCGCCACCACCGCCGCCGCCACCACCGCCGGAGCGGCCGCCGCCACCGCCGCCCTGCGTCTTGCGCTTCTCGCGGCACTGGCGGCACCGCTTCGGCTCGTTGGTGAAGCCGCGCTCCGCATACCGCTGCTGATCTGCCGCCGAGTGCACGAACTCCGCGCCGCAGTCAGCGCACACAATCACCTTGTCTTCGAATGACACGCCTGGATCCTCCCTTTAGGTTGGCCATACCATGGCCGGGAACCTGGACCGTGCGGAATGCCCGATGAGAAAGGAGACGAGAAGTGGGACGGTCCTGAGGAGGATCGGCCATGCTCCTGCGATGACCCTTTTTACCCGGGCGACCCGCGGACACCTGCTGGCCCTCAATCCGATATTACGGGCCCTACGGTAGTATCCCCGGTCCGCCCGGACGGGTCAATAGACCACCACAGCCGCCGCCTCCCGCACCGGTCTGCATATAGTACACCTTATGCTGCATATTTTGTCCCACTCTGCCGTTTTTCTGCTCGCCAACTGACCAACCCGGACCTCGATCATGCGACGTCTGTCGCATGAAGAGAATTCGTTGCGCTGGTTGGAACGAGGTCATGGAACTTCGAAACGACCTCATAGGGACCCTGCACGAGGAGGCGGTCGCCGGGCCTGAGGACCGTGTTCGGGTCGGGAAACAGGACGGGCGCGGCGCCTCCCGCGTGGAGTTCCACGATGCTGCTGGCGAGTTGCTTCATGACCTCACCGACGCTCCTGCCTTCGAACGGCCCGCCGGACCGGACGACCCAGCGTTTCATGACGATGAGCCGGCCACCCACCACGAAGCTGCCGACGATGGACGGGTTCACGGCGGCCAGGGCGAAGGCGGGGGCGGACATGGCCGCCTGGGACATGGCGATTTCGATATTGAATCCGTCGCGGACCTTGTCCGCCAGAGCCTGGTCAAACATGCGGAGCACGACACGGATGCCGGGGTGGAGTTGTCGGGCGTCCAGAGCGATTTCGAGGTTGGCCAGGTCGTCGTTGGTGGCGGCGATTACGCTACGTGCGCCGGGGACATTTGCCTGGGCAAGGACGGCATCATCCCTGGCGTTGCCGATGATCAGCGGGGATCCGTCTCTGCGGACCTCTTCGAGCAGGGGGTTGTTCGGATTGCTCTCGACGACGACGACGGGCTCACCGAGGCGCCTGAGCAGGCGGAACGCGCGGTAGCCCAACCGGCCCATTCCGACGAGGATGATGTGATTCGACATTGAGGCGGCCATGACTCTGCACCAACTGGGTTCGTAGCGACGTCGATCGCGCAACAACATCGCGAGGTTCAGAATGCCTTCCAGGATCACGGTGAGCCCGAGGACCGGCATCAGGAAGAACAACACACGCAGAACGGCGGCCTGCGGAAACGCCTCGGGCGGTTCGCCGAAAACCAGGCTCCACGCGTAATAGGTGGCTTCCCAGACGGAAAGATGCTTCTGGGGCTCGAAGTGCTGGAACAGCAGGCCCGCTCCCAGCAGCAGGGCGATCATCGTGCCCACGCGCCAGCCCATCTGCCGGAGCACCATCCGAAGGAAGCACCACTCACGCCAGATACGGAAGCGCAGGCGATACAGCGGTGGATGGGGCAGCCCGATCTGGTCCAGATGCAGCGCCGGCACGGGACGGATCCAAGCCTGCTACGGAAACGACGCGAAGCGCCGGGCCGAAGGAACGGTTCCAACGGACCGGCACCAGTGTACCGCAAATGCAGTTGGATGCACCAGCGAACAGCGACTGCCGGTCCACAGGCGTGACAGGAGACCGATGCGGTCGCCCAGATGCCGTACGAGCGCAAGCAGCGGACACGGGCAGAGTGTGATCCGTCCCGCCTCCTCTTGCGACGCGTGCCATTCCGTCAATCAAGCCGGACCACGACACGGGAGATGAGATTGCGCAATTCCTCGAGGTCCCGCCGCACGGCTTCCAGGTCACCGTCGACGCTGTCGCGTTCGGTCTGCGCGGCCAGATCAGAGAGAACTGCGTATCCGTGCCCGCCGCCGCTGCCCTTGAGCCGATGGGCGGCGGTCCGGAGGGCCTGAATGTCCCCGGCCACCAGGGCCTGCTCCATCGATTCCAGGCGCTGGCCGAGGCCGGCGACAAACTCCTGAACGATCTTCTCGAAAGACGCATCCTCCCGAACGAGGTCGGAGGGAATGGGATCGTCCGGTCTTTTGCTTTCGTCCATCACAAGGGATCCTCCAGCATGGCCTCTACGCGAGATTATCGACGCATCCGCGTACGTCCTTGCCTTCCGGCCACCCGTTCCCGCGGGGCGGGAGGCCGATCGCATCGCGCGGGCGGCAATCGGGCCCTCCGGCAGCACGCGCCCCCTTCCGATGCCTTCGCGACGGCAGTACGATGCCACCACGTTATCGGTCTGAAGCGGCGAGAGGGGCCGGCCACCGGAAGTGACCGGCTGGAAAGCCGGTCCCACAAGCTCTAGAGAACTGGAGACTTGAAACTGGAGACTGGAAGCAGGGAAGACCGGCTGGAATCACGGCTCGCCTGGACGGTCCCACAGAAGGGTGACGGCGTCCGGCGCGGCGTGAAGCAGGATTGTTCGGCATGACTCTCAGCGGCATCACAATCGAATCGGGCGACGGCGGCGGCGAGTCGCTGGCGGCGGCGGTGCAGGCCGTCCTGCGGTGGGGGGGGCTGGAACTGGATGAGTACACCCTCAACGCGATTCTCGGACTCCCCTTTCTGGTGGCCGTTCCGCGCGGCGGCGAAACACCCGCCGGAGGCGAGACGCTGGCCCGGGACTGGAACCTGCTGCCGGCGGCCCGGCTGGTGGGGCTGGAGTTGCGGCCGCTCCATCCCCCGGTGGCGGCTCGTGGTTTGACGGGTGCGGAGGCGTTTACCCAGCATTTCCTGGACAGCTACGCTCCGCTGATCCGCGAGGCACTGGACCACGGTCAACCGGTTCTGGCCTGGCAGGGCTGGCCGGAGGATCTGGTTCGGCAATGGGGAGTCATTACCGCGTCAGGCCGGGAGGGTTTGGGGCTGTCGGGCGTGGTGCTGCGCGGCGAGGGGGAGTTGTTGCCGCTGACGGCACCGGCCGTGCAGTGCTACGTGGTGGAGTCTGTCTCGGGCGTGCATGAGCGGTCCGTTGCGGAGGTAACGCGGTTCGCCATGGCTGCGGCGGAGACGGCACTGCACGATCGTATCGACTCGAGCTTCGGCGTGGTGTCCGGTCCGGCGGCGTACGACGCCTGGCTGGGGTGGCTGTCGCAGAAGGACGCAGCGTTTGTAGACGCCCCGGCAGCGGCGATCCTCATCGCCCGTCTGGCCCGCACGGTGACCAACGCGCGGCGCTTGGCCCAGGGATACTTGGAGCTCAGCCGGGACCGGCTGGATGCCGCGGTCCATCCGGCGCTGGATGAAACGGTGGAGGGGTTGCGATCCGTGATCGCGGCCCTGTCGGTGCGCCGCGTGGCCACGGGAAATGAAGGTCTGATTCGCACGGAGTCCGGGCGTGGCGTGCTGGCAGAGGACATCCGAGCAGCACAGGAGGCAGAACAGGTTGTTGCGGACGCCCTGCCGCGATTCCGAACCCGGCTAGGCACGTGATGATGGCGATCCGGAGTTGCTGCGCGTTTCGCGCAAAGAAAATGCCAGCAGTTCACGATTCGTCTTTTCATGCACAATGGCAAATGACGTTTGAGAGAATCGTGATTCCTGCTGGCTGAAGGAAACATCGGCTCGATCCGTACGGAACTTGAGCCGGTTTGCGGAAGCTTCGCTCCGATACGCGTGCGGTCCGGGCCGCGCGCAGGAAAGAGGATGCCCCATGTGGAGACAAGCGAGACAGTGTGTGTGGACGGCGTTGCTGGCGGCAGCCGTCGGCGGGTGCGCAACAACGAACGATCCGGCGCGGGTGGCGCCGAGCCCGGTCCAGGAACGACCGATACCGGAAATGACTCCGCCGCAGGCGCTGATCGGGCTGCCGGGCGTGTATCTGTACGTATATCTGCCGGAGAACCTGCTGGCACTGGGTCTGCGCGTCGAACCGATCGAGGCGGAGGTTCGCAAACGACTGGCTCAGTGGGGCATCCGCGAGTTGAGTCACGACGAGATGCTGGCGGTCCCCGGGATGCCGTCGCTGGACGTCAACATCAACGGCGTGGCGGACCCATCGGGCGACCACGTACTGTTCAACGTGCGCGTCAGCCTTTCGGAGAAGATGCGCCTGCTGCGCAGCCCGCGGGCGATCGTGAACACGCGCATGTGGGATGCGGCCACCGTCGGGCAGGCCCCGCGGGACCGCCTGGAGGAGGTGTATTCCGCCGCGTATGAAACCGTCGATCACTTCATTGCCGATTACCTGGCCGCCAACGGCCGGCCGGCCATGATCGCCGCCCCTGGCGGAAGGTCCTGCCCCGCACCGACGTTGCTCGCCACGCAGACGGCGCCGCCGAAACAGGCCGGTTTCTGACGGAGACGGGAGACGTCGTTCTACCGAACTCCATGCGGCGTGCGACTCGGCTTGATCCTCCGCTCGTGATCGCATGGGGCCGCGGGAGCGCAAGATGGCGCAAATGCTTCCTGCAGAAGCGCAGCCGGCGACACGTTCGGCAGGGTTGCCGGCCCGACGTAACGGACGCCGGCGGGGCTGCTGCGCAGCGCGCGTGCGACGATCAACAGGGCATCAACCGTTTCGACCGACAGGCGAGCACCGTTCGTCTCTCCTTTCACGGCGGACTGCCAGCGGGTGAGCAGCCGCTCGGCGTCTGTGACGTCGTTCTCGATCGAGTCAAACCGAATGGATTGATGGCCCAGAAACGCCGCCTTGCGGACTCCGGGGCGGGCGGGCAGAAACAGCATGCCAAAGCGCAGTCTCTCCGCGTTGCGCAACAGAGCGGCGTGGTCGAAGGCGGCCCGCAACAGTCGGACGTACGGGTGGTTTTCCCGCGCGTCATCCAGCCGCGTTCCGTCCACTTCGGATTCCAGTTCGCACAACACGGCATCATCCGTTCCGTTGAGCAAAGCGTTCCGTTGCTCGGTGCGCCGGGCGTATTCAGCGGACGAAATTCGTCCGGCGCACGGCCCGGAGCACTGGCCGGCGAAGAATCGCTCGCACAGGCGAGCGCCGCCGGCAGCGGGCAGCGGATCTTGCGGGAGTTCCGGGGGGCAGAGCGCCAGGCCCAGCCATGCGGCCGATGCCGCCCGCGCGTCTTCTGCGGCCCGGCGGCTGCGGAACGGCCCGAACGACGACTGACGGGGATCAGGCCGCGGGCTCACGTGGAGCGTGCCGAGCGGCGGCCCGTTTTCGACAAGGTAGCAGTATTCCATCCAGCGGCGCATTTGCCGGTTGAACGGCGGCCGCCATCGGCGGATCAACTCGGCCTCGACAAGCAATGCCTCCAGGTCGCTGTCGACCGGGCGAACGTCTACGCGGGCGACCTGCTGCGCCCATCCGCGGAAGAAGTTCGAGCGGTCGGTGTCGCGCAGGTGCGTGCGGATGCGCGCTCGTATGTCTTGTGCCTTCCCCACGTAAAGCAGTCGACCGGCGGCGTCGTGCAGAGCGTATACGCCGGCACGACGGGGCAGGTGGCGGGCGTTGCCCGTCGTGCAACGTATGACAGTGCATGCCGGAGCCTCCAGCACGTCGAACGCGGTGCCGGGCGACCCGGCTGCCGCGCGGCGCGGCGTCCCAACCGGCCGCTGGATGCCGTTCGCAACCACACTGAAGATCACATCCGGCCGAACCCGACGGGCCGTTTGTGGCAGTTCCAGGCCGCGCAATAGATCCGGATGTGCCTGCCCGGTCATGCGAACCTGGGCCACCGCGGCCTCAGGAAGCGAGCGTAAAATGCTCTCCACTTGGTCGACCAGTGCGGCCCGGCTCAATCCGGACACGTCCATTGGCCGAATGACCATCGGGCGTACGGCGTGTTCGACAAATGCGTGCGTCAGCCGGTGGCCGTCGACCTCGATCCGCACGTATCCCTTGGGCTCGCCGATCTCGGCGAAGCTGATGCGGTCGCACGAGCCGGCGTAGACGATGGGAGGGCCGACTGACGAAGGGTGGGCCAGCACCTGGTGACGATGGACGTGGCCGGCCGCTACGTAAGCGAAGGCGTCCGGCACAGCCACGCGTTCGACCACGTCGTCTCCGGAGCGAAAGCGAAACCCGGCCGGCCCGCACGTGGCGGACTCAAAGGTCTGGTGTACCAGCAGAATGCGAATCGCCGCGGAAACCCGTTCCCATCCGGTCTCCGCCACCGCCCTGGCGAACTGCCGTGCCGCATCGCGCCGCAGGCACGCGAAGCCGGAGACCGCCACGGAGGTGCCGCGCAGGTGAAAGACGCGTGTAGCCGGCGTCGTAAGCACGTGAATGTTCGGGTGTGACAGCAACACGTTGGCCGGGATGATGGACCGCTCGTGGTTGCCCGGGACGAGGACGACCGGAATGCCGGCCACGGCCGCCTGCAGAAGCGGCTCGGCGGCGGCCGTCAACACGCGGGCGCCGGGGTCGGGTCGGTCGAAGAGGTCTCCGGCGTGCAGCACCAGATCGACCCGCTGCCGCACCGCCGCCGCCAGCACGCGCTGGTGGTTTGCCAAAATGTCGTCACCCCGGCGCGGCCGGTCGGTTCGCGGTCGGTCCGGCCAATCGGCGCCGATGTGTGAATCGGCCGTATGCAGAATGCGGAGAGGTTGGGCCATGCCGGGAGTGTACGCGAGCGTTGTGAGAACGGAAAGCGGTAATTCGGGATTTGTTCGGGTTTTGCCGGAGGGGGGCGCGCGGGCGTGGCGTGGGGAGGAGAGCTGCACGAGGCGCCGGTGTTGCAGGAGAGCGATATCCGACTATCATAGACGCAGACGAAGGAAGGAGCGGTGGCGACGGCCGGTGGGCGCCTGTGACTTGCGGGAAGGCCGCACGATGAAAGCGACATGGACAAAGTGGGGTCTGCTGTCGCTGCTGGGCTGTGCCATCCTGTCGGGCGGCTGCGGCGTGAGCAAGCTTCCGCAGAACATCTGGGTGGGGTTCGGCGAATCGGTGGGTTCGCTTTCGGCGAACATCTTGATCGACTACATCAACTCAACGTTCACGGACGAGATCATCGGCCCACCGCCGTCCGAGAGTGAATAACTCCCGTGTGCGACATCCGGCGAAAGAGGCGACGGCATCGTCGCCCCCAAGGGGCCTTCGCCTGTTGCGCTTCGCCCGTGGTGTCAGGCGGCCGTGAGGAGCTGCTCCAGCAGTTCGATGGCTCCCTGCGGATCGGGGGCAAAGCCGGATGCACCCACCTGCCTTGCGAAATCTCCGGTCACCGGGGCGCCGCCGACCAGCACGACCGTATCGGGCTGCGCGGTCTGGATGGCCTCGATGGTCGGCTTCATGTTGACCATGGTTGTGGTCAGGAGGGCCGACAGGCCGACGGCACAGCCCGGATGCTGCCTGACGGCATCCGCGAATTTCTGCGGCGCGCAGTCCACACCCAGATCCACCACCTTCCAGCCGGCCCCTTCCAGCATCATGCAGACCAGGTTCTTGCCGATGTCGTGCATGTCCCCCTCGACCGTTCCCATGACGATCGTGCCGCGGCTGGGCATGGAATCGTCGACAAACACCGCACGCAGCTTCGCCATGCCCTTGTGCATGGCCCGGGCGGCCATCAACACTTCGGGCACGAAAACCTCGTTGTTGCGGAACTTGACGCCGATGGTGCTCATGCCGGCGGTCAGGCCTTCCTTGAGAATGCGCTCGGCCGGCACTGCCTGGTCCAGCGCCTGCTGGACCAGTTCGGAAACGCCCGGCTGCCCCGCCATGGCCGGCGGATACTTCGCCTGGGCGTCGCTCTTGCCGACCTCGACACAACGCGCAATCTGATGCAACAGATCCTCACTCACAACAGCATTCCTCCTGCTCAGGGAGACGCTCAGGCTGATTCCTGGGGATCGCCACAGGGCCCTCGCCGCCCAAAACCGCAGTCCAGGCATTCTACGATAGGGGAATCCCCTTATCAAGCAAGGCCTGTTGTCTCAGCGGACTGGGGGCTGCCGACGGGCAGTCAGTCTGCGGTCCCCACCCGGCACCGTGTCGATCGCGGGACGATTTTCCCTCCACCCCGCCGGGCGCGGCGTCCGATAAACGTCTGGTCTCCGGGCCGTGCGGGAGTTCCGCGGGAACCGGGTGCCGCCCTGGTCTGCCGGAGCCGTATCGCATGGTTGAGCACCACAGCATTCACGAGACTTGTTTCATTCACGAGAGCAGTTGCGTGGACTCACCGGTCGTCATTGGCCGGGGCACCCGCATCTGGCACTTCTCCCACGTCATGTCGAACGTACGGATCGGGGAGGAGTGCGTTCTAGGCCAGAACGTGTTCGTGCAGTCCACGGTGCGAATCGGGAACCACGTTCACATTCAGAACAACGTATCCGTGTACGAAGGCGTGACGCTGGAGGACTACGCGTTCTGCGGGCCCAGCGCCGTGTTCACGAACGTGGTGAACCCCCGATGCGAGTTTCCGCGCAAGAATGAGTACCAGGTCACTCGCGTGGGGCGCGGCGCCACCATCGGCGCCAATGCGACGGTCGTGTGCGGGCACACGCTCGGCGAGCATTGCTTCATCGCGGCCGGCGCCGTGGTGACGCACGACGTGCCGCCGTTTGCTCTGGTGGCGGGCGTGCCCGGTCGGGTTGTCGGATGGATGAGCCGTTATGGCCGGCGACTGCACTTCGATTCGAACGGGATCGCCCGGTGTGACGTTACGGGAGACGTGTACCGCAAGTCCGCCAGCGGCACCGTCGAGCTGATCGAGTCATCCGCCCAGGGGGCCTGTCGCGAGCACGCGAGCCTCGCGTGTCGATAGACCGCGCGCCGCTGGAGCCGTGATTGCGCTGAGAACGTTCGCCAGTTGGCCGGTCAGATGCCGGCGTGTGTAGGGTGCCACCCGCTCCCTGGAACATCCGGAAGGAAGCCGGCCGTCCCGCCAGCGCCGGGTCAGGTCGGCCAGCCGTTCCGCGATCCGTCCCGCGTCCAGCGGCGCCCACACGCCCGCGTCGGTGGCCCGCACAATCTCCACCGCTTCGGAATCCTCCGGACCGATGACGGCGATGGGCCGTCCGGAAGCCAGATACTCAAAGAGCTTGGCCGACGTTCCGGGGTAAGTGGCTCCGTCCGCATCACGGCGTTGCGCCGTCAGCAGAAGGGCCCCGGCCGACTGAAGCTCCCGCACGACGGCCGGATGCTCCTGGTACCCCACTCGTTCCACCGCCGCTCCCAATGAGTTCAGCCAGGGTTCGACATCGGACGACACGAGCCCGACCACCCGGAATGACACGGGCAGTTTCTCCGCACGGGCCCACGCGACGAATCGGCTGATCCCTTCCTGCACGACGCTCGGGAACCGCAGGCGAATGCAATGCCCGACGAAGGTCAGGCGAAAGGACGTTGGCTCGGGGTCCGTGCCACACGAGGCCGCAGCGAAGTCATCCAGGTCCACGCCGTTCGTGATCGTGTGAAACTTGCTTTGCTCCGACGCGGGCCGATGGGCGGCCAGTGCGGCCGTGCACTGGTCGCTGACCGACACGACGGCGTCA
>JAFGJQ010000461.1 GCA_016929015.1 Phycisphaerae bacterium
GTCGCGCCCCCGCAGCTCTGCTGCGAGCGGCGAGTCAAGGGTCCACGAGCGCATCCTGATGCGCGACGTGACCACGGGGACGGAGTATTACTACCTTCCGGAGGAGATGCACACCATTTCAGCCCTGGCGAACGCCGACGGAGCCCTGGTCGAGAGCTACCGGTACGACGTCTACGGCAAGGTGACGATGACGGGTTCGCACGGCGAGCCCATCGAGCAGTCCGGCGTGGGCAACCCGTACTTCTTCACCGGCCGCTGGCTGGATTTTTACAGCGACTCGGCCGGCCATTGGAAGCAGTTCTACGACTACCGCGCCCGCACCTACGACCCCGAAAACGGCCGCTTCCTCCAGCGCGACCCCACCGGCTACGCCGACGGCAGCAACCTCTACGAAGCCTTCGGCAGCAACCCCGCGCGGTTCGTGGATCCGATGGGGTTGGCCGAAGAGTTGGCGTACCGGGCAGGATGCGCCTTCGCGTTCAGCGAACGCGACTACAACACGGTGGTTGCGGTCGAAGAGAGGGCCAAGAATTGGCGGGAGCCTTCGGAGACGGAGCTGGGTGTTGCGGATGCCATCGGCGAGTTACCCGTAGAGTTTGTGGTGTGCACCTACACGGCGATTCGGCATCCGATCCGCACAGGGTCGGCCATCGGAGAGGCTGCTGCGACAACCTACTGCAACTCTCGCGCGTGCGGCGACTGCCGGGTCGTCGCCGTTCTCCAGACCGGCGCCGCCGGTGCCGGCTCAGTGACTGGCTTGGGCGAGATTGTCACTGCCATCGAAGAACCTGGGACGCCACGAGAGAAGGCGAAGCACTTCACAAAGGGGGTGGTCCAGTTTGTGCTGATCGTCTTCCCCTTGGCAAAGGCCGGCGTGGTTGGCAAGGCAGGGACTGTCACAAACACCCTTGACGACGTCGGGCGGGCCGGCGTCAATTCGCTTGACGACGTGGGGCGGGCCGGCGTAAACGTAGTTGATGATGCCGTCCGCGCAGGCACGGGCACCGTCGACGACGCAGCACGGGCGGCGGGCGCTGTTCCCCCTGGAACCGTGCCTCCGGCAATAGGGGAGCAACTGCTGTTCGATTTCGTGAGGCAGGATGCGGCAAGCGCGACGGCGAAAAATGGGCTGCTCAGAGGCGAGGGCTTGGTCGGTACATATGACGACCTGATTTCACTCGGAATAAAAGGCGATAGCATCACGCCGCACCACATTCCATCTGCTAAACACATGTCAGCGTATGGTGTTGAGAGAGGCGAAGGCATCGCAATCAACATGGAACAAGGCTTCTTGCGGAGAGGAGGGAGACATCGAAGCACATTCACTTACGGCACTGCAGCGGATGCTGGACTGCCACCGAGGCAGGCACTGGCAAGAGGCGTATGGGATGTGAGGAGAATCTACCAGGAGGAGGGTTTGTACGGGCCGTATATGCGCGGGCAGTTGCGGGAGGTTATCCGGCAGAATAGACTTGCTCACGCGGGCTTGTTCGAGAAACGATAGGGGGGCTCCTTGATGTTGGAGGCTTTGATCGGACAATTGGAGCAGGTGGTGCAACGGCCCCGGGCGGGCTATGTACAGAGCTTTGACGGCATTTTGCGGCAAGTCGCTGCTCTGAATGATCCAACGTGCATTCCGCTGCTGTTGCCCTTCCTTGAAGATGACGCTGAATACGACGAGATGATGTTTGCCATCATACACACGATCGAGGCCTTTGATGACGACATCTACGTGCAGAAGATTCTCGACAGTCTGCCCGGCCTTCTTGCCAAGGCTCCGAGGTGGGCGGCCGTTATTCACATGAGAATTTTGAATTCGCCAGGCGCTCTTGCAACATACACAGGCCGAGTCGGGAACCTGTCACAAGGACAGAGAGGAAGCGTGCGAAGAGTTCTTGAGTTAGTCCGGTTAGAGAACCCCAGGTACGATGATCGCTGCTCCACCCTGCTCGCAGGATTGTCGTAGTGGGAGCGGATATGGAGTACCATGATCTCCCTTCTTCTGCGAGAACTCGTTCATCTTCAGGACACAAGGGTGCATTCGGGTCTCGATGCCGCGCGCCTTAGGCAGCTTGAGAACGATCACGGCATAACGCTCCCTGAGGAGCACAAGACAGTCCTGCAATGGAGTAATGGGCTAGAGTTCTATGCGGGGTACATTCGGTTGTTTGGGCTATACACGACTGAGAGCATTGATGCCTACGATTGGAACGATCGCGAATGCTGGAAATTCGCCTGGGCAGATAGGTGCTCCGCCTACTGGTGCTTTGGGGAGACGGCGTGGGGAGACCAATATGCGTATTCACTGAAAGAGAGGCACGAAGGCGAGGGTGCGAACGTCTATCTCCTGGATGCCCTGTCGATGACGCCACAAATCGTGGCGTCATCTTTCGTCGAGTTCCTGAGGGATGAGCTTCTGCCTTCAGCAAGAGACCCCTACGATGACCTCCTGAGACAGGCTCGGCAGAGATTCGGATCGCTCGACGTCACATCTCATCTGATGTACGTCCCTTCCGTTCTCCTTGGCGGCGCTGAAGATATCAACAACGTTCAGATAATGAATGCACGCTCTGCCATGATCTGCAACGGCGACATTGCGACTCAGCTGGATGCGGCACCTCCCCACATGGCGGTCAAGGGGGTGCAGTCGTACGATGACGAGTCACATCGCACGCGGCTCATACTCCTATGGACGGAGAAGTGAGAGTGAATCGTGCGGCGTGAGAGACCCACTTGGCCGCGCAGTGCGTCGATCATTTGGCTCTTCTGCCAGCCGCCAGCGATGGGGGGCGCGTTCGATGCCGCGACGCCGGCCGTGAGGGGTCCAGCGTCCCTGCTGCTGCCCGCGAGGGTGGTCACATGTCGCCGGGCGGGTTGAATTAGGCCACCGGTGGGCGGGTTAAAACCGGCCAGTTTTCCTTCCTTCCATATACAACATCGCACTGCTTCTCGGCAAGTCCGATTGCCGCGGACATCGCTTTCGCGTTCGGTCTTGTATACCATGAAGCCGCCTGGTGAAGCGGCGTTCGGCTCTGCGGGGTCGCCACGGGCGACTCGCCGTGGCGAGACGCAACCGGACAAGGAATAACCAGGCCGACGGTGCGCCAACGGCGCGAGCCCCGCTTGTTCATCCGCAGGCGGGGTTGTTTTCTTCTTCCTTCTTCCCGCCCTTTGGACACCGGAGCCTATGCCTCCCAAAATCCCGGGGTCTGGGGCAGAGCCCCAGCGTTACGCGTCGTCTGCGGGGCCGGCCGAGCCCCCTCTCTCCGGGCGAGCCGGCCGGCCCGCCCGATCCTTCAGCCGATAGCTCTTGCCGGTGATCGTGATGACGTCCGCGTGGTGCAGGAAGCGATCCAGGATGGCCGTGGCGGACGGGACGTCGCCGATCAGCTTGCCCCAGTCCTCCAGCGGCCGGTTCGAGGTCATCATCGTCGATCGGTTCTCGTATCTACGCATGATGATCTCGAAGAGGTACTCCCCGGACCGCTTTGGCAACTGTTTCATCCCCATGTCGTCCACGATCAGCAGGTCGGGCTTGAGATAACGGGCCAGCACCTTGTCCTCCCCGCCCAGGGCCTCATCATGCAGGAAGTCCCGAACGACATCGAAGATCGAGCGGTACAGGACCGTGTGCCCCGCCTTGATGGCCTGATACCCGATGGCCTGCACCAAATGACTCTTGCCCGTGCCCGGCGGGCCGAGCAGCAACAGGTCACGACGTTCCCGAACGAATCGGCAGGTCGCCAGGTCAAAGACCTGCTTCTTCCTGATCGACGCATTGAACGAGAAGTCGAAGTCCTCCAGGGTCTTGGGCTCCCGGAAGTCGGCCGCCCGGACGCGTCGGGCCAGCAGGCGGTCCCCCCGGACGGCCAGCTCGTCCTGCAGGATAAGTTCCAGGAACTCCGCGTGATTCAGGCCGTTCCCGGCGGCTTCCTGGAGCCGCACGTCCAGGGTCTGGGCCAGGCCGGACAGTCGAAGCCTCTTCAATGCCTTCTGCAGCGTGTCATTCATACCGTTTGCTCCTCAAATGCGGTGTGAACCAGTCGGCCGTACTCGGCCATGGACCGGATGATGGGGTGCTCGTCCAGGAACGCGAACCACTCCTGGCGATCCCCCTGACGTTGAATCAGTTGGCGGACGGTGCGGAGGCGATACGCCCCGTGGCGGCAGGCCGTCTCGCACGCCTGCTCGATGGCGCAGGCCGGATGCCGCCGGGCCAGGCTCAGCAACCCCATCAGCGGGCGGACGCCTTCGATGCCCCGTTGTAGGATCATCTGCTCGGCCCACCGTGCGGTATGCGGACCGACGAGACGAGCCTTGCCCAGGTGGTACGCGGTCCCGCGCTCGATGCCGGATCGTTTGTGGTCATGGATGTGCCGGTCCTGGGTGCTGAATCGCCCCGGCTCCTGCCGGGCGTGAATGCAGATCTGCTCGAAGCGCGTATTGAAGATGCGGACGACGTGGGAGTCCCACCGCGCCCAGACCTCGCGGCCCAGGTACTCCGGCGGCACGGAGTAGTACGCCCGGGTGACCTCCACGTGGCCGTCGCGGTTGACCTTCCGCCGGCCCTCCTGGAAGCACGGGAACCGCTCGGCCGGCAGCGGAAGCAATGCCGCCCGCTCGACTTCCTCGAAGCACTTCTTCACCTGCTTCTGCGTGGTGCCGTGGATCCGCGTGTCCGGGATCTGTGTCTCCCAGGCCAGCAGGTGGCGGTTCTGCTCGGACAGGCTGGGGAACGTCCGGCCCTTAAGGGCGTTGTCCTGCACGTAGCCCACGATCCGCTCGACCTTGCCCTTGTGACGTGGCGTTCGCGGGCGGGTGGGCAGGAGGACCGTGCCGTAGTGCTCGCAGAAGGATCGGATCTTGGGGTTGAGGTCGGGGTCGTACCAGTCGGCCTTCAGCACGGCCGCCTTCAGGTTGTCGACCACCAGCGTCCGGGGCACCCCGCCGAAGTGCCGGAAGGCGTTCTCCAGGCACTGGATGAACTCGTCGGCGGTCTGGCGGAAGACGGCCTCGCTGTAGCCCTTGCGGGAGTGGCTCAGCACCATGCGGAAGACGTGGGTGCGCCGCCGCCGACCGTCCGGACCGATGATCGGCGCCCCGGTGCCGAAGTCGACCTGCGCTTCTTCCCCGGGCGGACACTCGATCCGCCGGAAGGGCAGGGGTGTCGCCGATCCCAATCGCCGGATGAACCGCTTGACGCTGTAGTAGCTGCCCGCAAACCCTTGCTCGGCCGCCAGGTCCTGCCAGATGCGTTGGGCCGACAGGCCCTGTTCGAGGGCCCCGAGGATCACGTCACGTAACGGCTCACATCGGCTGGGCGGCCCCGACGTTGGCGGGCCGGGCGGGCCGGACCCGGCGGGCGGGTTTGGCCGGTTTTGGGCGTCCGAGCCGGGGGGCGGGTTTGGCCGGTTTTGGGTGGCCGAATCCTGCTCCACGTAGCGCTTGACCGTGTCCCGGTGGATGCCGAGTTCCCGGCCGATCCGCCGGTACGACCATTCCAGTCGCCGGAGTGTGTAAATTGCCTGTACGTCTGCCATCTTGAGGTGATTCGCCATTCGGGCCTCCTGCCCACACGGGGCGGAGGAAGCCATTACGGCAAATCACCCACTCCTCAAGATGGCCGGTTTTCACCCGCCCGCTCCTGGCCGGTTTTGCCCGCCCGGCGACAACCGAACCGCGTGGAGCCCCGTCGCCTGAACCGCCGCCCCAAGCCCTTCAGCATGATGGTCAAACCCCGCGCGTTCTACCACGCGCACGGAGATCCAGACGCGCAGTCGATTTCGATTCCACAGACCACACGGACAGAGTGCCGCTGGGCATTGCAGGCACTGTCCCGGCGTACCGTGCCTCCGACGTTTCCCCCAATCCGGCCGCTGTGGCCGCCCGCAATTCCAGCACGGCTTTGCGCCTTTCGCTCCTGACTTGACGAGAACCCCGCGAACCTGAATGCGTGGTGGGAATACCCGGCACGGGAATGGCGAATTCGTAGAAGGCCAGTCGCCCGAAACGGTATGCTGGTGAACAGCGAGGATGGTCTTCTGGAGGGCGTGCCAGCCTTCCGCTCGCCCGCGTGAGTATTGGAGAAACCGTCGGACGCCAGAGAGTCGGCCCGCGCCCGGACGCACCTGCTGAAAGGAGATACGACTGATGACTTTCGCATTTCGGCTGGCCACTCTCGTGATCGTGCTCGGCGGGGTCATGCTGACGGAGACCTCCGCCCCCGCCCAGGTGACCTGGCACGTGGATGACGACGCGCCGCTTGGCGGCGATGGCCAGAGCTGGCCGACCGCGTTCCGGTATCTGCAGGACGCGCTGGCGGCAGCGGCGAGCGGCGATCAAATCCGCGTGGCCGCCGGGCTGTACACGCCCGATCGCGACGAGGCTGGGCTTGTGACACCTGGCAACCGTGACGCGACATTTCAGATGGTCGATGGCGTGGAGCTCATCGGCGGATACCGTGGATGCCCCGGTGGCACTTGCGGAGGGGGCGATCCGGACGAACGAAACATCGCGGTCTATGAAACGATTCTCAGCGGGGACCTGGCGGCCAATGACATCCCGGACCTGGCAGCGGGGTTGAATTGCTTCACCGTACTATACGTCGGTCCCGATCCGGGGTGCGAAGCGTTCGATCTGGATGAGGACGGTGATGTGGACCGGAATGACCTCGGAACCACGGAGAACAGTAACCACGTGGTCATGGGCAGCGGCGTGAGCCCGACGGCCGTGCTCGACGGATTTGCCGTCACCGCAGGCAGCGGGGAGTACACACGTGGAGCAGGGATGCAGAACCTGATGGGCGATCCAACCATGCGCAACTGCCTGTTTCTCGCAAACTATGATGGAGGAGACGGCGGTGGCGTCTTCAACTCGGGCAGCAGTCCTATGTTTGTCAACTGCACGTTTCACGCCAACCGGTCCGGATCCAACGGTGGAGGCGGCATGGAGAACGAGGACGGCAGCAACCCTCTCATTCTGGGGTGTCGCTTTGTCGCCAATTGGGCGAATTCGGGCGGGGCGATCGGCAACCTCCACGCGAGCGCGAGGATTGTCAATTCCGTTTTTTTGGGCAACCGGTGTACGTGGAGCTGGGGTGGGGCGATCTGGAATTTGTATGCGGACTCGGTGCCCATTACGAACTGCATCTTCAGCGGAAACACTTCGCAATCCGGCGGCGCTCTGTACAATGTCCACAGCAACATCACGATGACGAACTGCACGATCGTCAACAATCACATCGGCGACTACAATTGGGGAGGTGGAATTCGCCAGTCCAATGGGACGCTTGTCGTGGTCAACTCCATCCTGTGGGGAAACTGGGACAGCGGCGGAACGGATGAGTCCGCTCAGCTCCGCATGACGGACGCCACGCCGGTCGTTCGGTACTCCTGTATACGAGGCTGTACGACGTTTTGTTCCGTTCCGGGAAACGGCAACACCGGCGATGATCCGTTGTTCTTCGATGCGGACGGCCCGGACGATCTTCCCGGTACCGAGGATGACAACCTGGGGCTCGCTCCCGAATCGCGTTGCATCGATGCCGGCGACAACGACGCCGTGGCGCCGGACACGTTCGATCTCGATGGCGACCTCAATACGACCGAGCCGATTCCGTTTGATGTCTGGGCGGTCTCCCGCTTTATCGACGTCCCGGACGCGCCGGACACGGGCAATCCCGGCGCGCCGGGGCCCCCGATCGTGGATATGGGGGCCCACGAGTCGGGCGGGGACGACTGCAACCACAACGGCGTGCCCGATGAGATGGAGCTGGACTACGATGGTGATTCGTGGATCGACGCGTGCGACCGCGATGATGACGGGGACGCCGTGCCCGATTCCGAGGACGCGTGTCCCTTCGGCGAACCGGGGGAACCGGCCGGCCCGGACGGGCAGCCGCTGGGTGATTGGAACGCCGACTGTGTCGTGGATGTTTCCGACTACACCGTTCTGGCTGTCTGCCTCGTGATTTCCGGGCCATCCACGCCCCCGCCCTACATTGCCTGTTCGCCGGTGTACGACTTCGATCGGGACAGTGATGTCGATCTTGAGGATTTTGGCGCGTTTCAACGCCAGTTCGCCTCTCCGTAGCGCGTCTGCCTGCCGCGCACAAGCCAAGCGGGTCTCGCCTGCCGACGCCGCCGTGGGACCCGCCCTCTGATAGGGGTGGCGAAGAGCGGTCTTCCGACCTCCCCTCTCTCCGAACCGGACGTGCGGATTTCCCGCATCCGGCTCTCCGGTCGGGTGGTTTACCGTCGAACGGACTGACGGAACGAGCCATGGGCCGCCGTCAGGCTGAAAGACCCCTGTCTCGCAAAGTACGCATTGGGCAAACGCGGATGAGCCAGACCGTGCCCCTGGTCCCGCCGGCAGTTGTCACGTCTGCCCGTCCGAGTGTAAGCGCCCACCAGAACCATTCTTGACCGGTCGGCTATCCTGGCCCGCGGGGGGGATAAAAGGTGGGGGGATAAAAGGTGTCACAGGGATAAAAGGTGTCAGGATGATTTTTCAGGGATAAAAGGTGTCAGGATGATTTTTCTGGACAAGCGAGGCTGCTGGAGGTAGATTGGGGTCATGGGTCGACCTGCACGCATCACGGAACCGGGGGTGGTGTACCATCTGCTGAACCGCCGCGTCATGCGGCTCAAGATGTTCCGCAAGGACCGCGACTACGAGGCGTTCGAGCAGGTCCTCCTGGACGCCCTGCGGCGGCCGGACGCGCCGAGCCTGCTCGCGTACTGCCTCATGCCCAACCACTGGCACCTCGTCGTGCGGGCCCGGGCGAAGACCGACCTGTCCACGTGGATGCAGTGGCTGACGGTCACGCATACGCACCGCTGGCACACGCACTACCGCCGCGTGGGCGAGGGTCCACTGTACCAGGGGCGTTTCAAGAGCGTTCCCGTGCAGGAGGACGGGCACTTCCTGACGCTCTGCCGGTACGTGGAGGCCAACCCGGTGCGTGCGGGCCTGGTCCCGCGGGCCGAGGAGTGGCAATGGAGCAGCCTGTGGGTGCGGGAGAACGGGCCGGCGGACCTGCGTGCCGCCCTGGCCGATTGGCCGGTGGATCGTCCGCGCGGCTGGCGGGCGGCCGTCAACCGGGATGTGGATGAGGAATCGGAGGCCGAGGTTCGCAAGGCCATCACCCGGGGCACGCCGCTGGGCACCGCGGCCTGGATCGCCCGCACGGCCGCCCGGCTGGGCCTGCAAACCACGCTTCGCCCTCGCGGCCGACCACGGAAGGCCCCAGAAAAATCATCCTGACACCTTTTTCTCGGATGAAGAGGACAACCCCGATGGACCCCATATACCTGGACTACAACGCCACGACGCCGCTCGATCCCGCCGTGGTCGAAGCCATGCGGCCGTACCTGGAATCGCAGTTCGGAAACCCGTCCAGCAGCCACGCGTACGGCGTGCGTGCCCGGCAGGCGGTCGAAGCGGCGCGGCAGCAGGTGGCCCGAATGCTGGGTGCGCGCCCGGACGAAATCATCTTCACCAGCGGCGGCTCGGAATCCAACAACCTGGCAATTCGCGGCGCGGCGCATGCGCTGCGGGCAAAGGGCAACCACATCGTCACGTCGGCGATCGAGCACCCGGCCGTGAGCGAGGTCTGCCGATACCTGGAGTCGCACGGTTTTTGCATCAGCGTTGTGCCGGTGGATGGTACGGGCCTGGTGGACCCGGCCGATGTGGCGAAGGCCATGACGCCCGCCACCACGCTCGTTACGATCATGCATGCCAACAACGAGGTCGGCACGATCCAGCCGATCCGCGCCATCGCGGATATTGCCCACCGGAACGGCGCGTGGATGCACACGGACGCGGCCCAGTCGGTCGGCAAGATTCCCACGCACGTTGATGAACTGGGCGTTGACCTGTTGTCCGTGGCCGGGCACAAGCTCTACGCCCCCAAGGGTGTCGGAGCGCTGTACGTCCGGACGGGGGTGAAGCTGGAGAAGCTGATCTTCGGCGCCAACCACGAGCGCGGATGGCGAGCCGGTACCGAGAACGTGCTGGAAATCGTCGGCCTGGGCATGGCTTGTGAACTGGCATCCCAGCAGCTCGACCAGCGTCGTCCGCGTCTGCGCGCCTTGCGCGACCGTCTTCACGAGGGCATCGCCGCCCGGCTGCCGCAGGTGCGATTGAACGGCCATCCGGAGCTGCGGTTGCCCAACACGCTCAGCCTCAGCTTCCCCGGCATCGAGGCCGCTGCGATTCTCGCGGAGCTGACCGAAGTCGCCGCCTCGGCCGGCGCGGCCTGCCACGCCGACGAAGTCGTCATGTCGGAAACCCTGAAGGCCATGGATGTGCCGGTCGACCAGGCCATGGGCACGATCCGCTTTTCCACCGGCATGTTCCTGACGGAGGCGGACATTGATCGAGCCGTGGAGGCCACGGTTCGCGTCGTGGAGCGTCTGCAGCCCAGCGCGGCCCCGGCGCAGTCCGTGGCGGCGACCGACAGGATCAAGCTGACGCGCTTTACGGCCGGCCTGGGGTGCGCCTGCAAGCTCCGCCCGCAGGCCCTGGAACGGGTCCTGGCGGCGTTGCCACGGGCGATCGCCAATCCCAATGTGCTGGTGGGCATCAACACGGCCGACGACGCGGCCGTCTATCGGCTGAGCGATGACGCTGCGCTCGTCGAAACGCTCGACTTCTTCACGCCGGTCGTCGACGATCCGTTCGCTTTCGGCGCCATTGCGGCGGCCAACGCGCTCAGCGACATCTACGCCATGGGCGCCGAGCCGCTGTTCGCGCTGAACATCGTCGGCTTTCCATCGAACCGGCTGCCGCTCAGCGTACTGGAGCAGATTCTGCGCGGCGGGCAGCACGTGGCGGCGGAGGCCGGCATTCCCATCCTCGGCGGGCACACGGTGGACGATCCGGAGCCCAAGTACGGCCTGGTGGTCACCGGCATCGTGAACCCGGGGAAGCTGTGGACCAACGCGGGCGCTCGCCCCGGCGACGTCCTGATCCTCACGAAACCGCTCGGGTTGGGAATCATGACGACGGCGTTGAAGGCCGGCGTGCTCGGTCCCGACAGCGAGCAGCAGATCCAGCGGCTGATGATGACGCTCAATCGCACGGCGGCCGACGTATTGCGCGGTTTTGACGTCCACGCCTGCACGGACGTGACCGGGTTCGGGCTGCTCGGCCACCTGCGAGAGATGGCCGCCGGCAGCGGCGTGGATGTTGAGATCGACCACCGGGCGCTGCCGCTGATCGAGGGCGCGTTTGACCTTGCGGTCGGCGGGATGGTGCCGGGGGGGACGCGAAACAACCGGCTGTACGTTGAACCTCATGTCACCTGGCATGACGGCGTATCCGAGACGCATCGCAGCCTGGCGTGCGACGCCCAAACCTCCGGCGGATTGTTGGCGGCGGTGGCCGAGGATCAGGCCGGCGCCGCAGCGCGGGCACTGCAGGAAGCCGGCGTGACGGGGGCGACGCTCGTCGGACGGGTTGTCGCTGCCGGCACCGGGCGCATTCGCGTCGAGTGATACGGAGGGACCGCCTTCTGCCGAACGGGGGCGCAACCTGCAGCGATGCCACCGGCGTTCGGAACGCATCATCTCGGCAGGCACATCACCGCCCAATAACCTTCCAGGGGGGGCACACATCCGATGCCCAGACAAGTCATCAGAAAAACCATCCTTTTGTTGACAGCTTCTGTCCGTGACACCTTTTGTCCGTCTTCCGTCGTGAAACCGGCTTCTTTTGTGGGACCGGCTTTCCAGCCGGTCTTTCCTCCTTTGTGCCGAGCATGTTTGGCGACTCGGGGATGTAAGTCCCCCGCCCAACCTGATGGAGGTGAAGGGCAAGCGACTGGCAAGGGCGTGACCGTGAGGCGGGGTCTGAAGGAAGCCGTGGCGAAGATGCGGCATGATGTACAAGAACCGGATCTCAGGCAGCCACGACGGGACGAGTGGGCAGAACGTCACGAAGTCCGTATTCATCAAGCGGCGTGGCTGTAAATCCGGCGGGCGTGCGTCGAAGGATGCCAAGCTTGCCTCGGGAGTTCTGCGCCGTGTGGCGGAATCGCCGCTGAGGGGCTCGCAAGATTCTCTGACCGCGGCGCAGAAGACAGCAGCAGGGCGAGGAAGGCCGGAAGCATCGTGACGAAGGCCCGAACGATGGGGAGCGGTGAATAGGGCCTGCGGCGAGGAAGGCCCGTGAACGGGCTTGAGCGGAAGGGGGAGACTCAACAAACACGAAAGCCATTGCGGGGGATGGGCGGCGGGGTGGGTGATCGGGACGAGGAGGATACGTGGCATGCTCTGCGAGACCCAGCCGGGGGATGCTGGTGTCCTTTGATGGCACTTGCACAGAAAACGCGCGACGGCCTCTGGTGTCCTTTCGTCCCTGGTGTCCTTTCAGCGACCGCGGCACACACGAATCGGGTTGTCGTGCCGTCCGTGACCCACACCCCGCGGCGGCCGAGGGCGTCGTAGTTGATGCGTCGCCAAAACGGCGATGACATCCCCCCAATATCTCATCCCCTCGACTGTGTCGTTATCCTGGCAGAGACCCCACCTCTGACGCGGCTTTCAGAGGTGGAGTCTCTGCAAACGAGGTGGAAGCTCAACCAGTTCATCCCATATGCTGCTCCTGGTTCGCGACGATGGCGGTTTTCGTCGCGCGGAAAACACCAGTCAGAACTTCACCGCCTGAGTTCCTCCTCGGCTGGCACGCGATGGCCAACCCTGAATTCTCTCGGGGCATCACCTCCCTCCGGACTTGCGTGGGTCAACACATTCTTTGATGGCTTCGCGAACGATCTCTCTGTCTGAATCTGTCTGTACCTCCCGTGCCAATTGCCGCTGGATCACCTGTACCTCCACCAACTCATCTCTGAATTGCACCTTCAGTGCCTTTCGCACCTCCTCCGGCGGGTTCTGATCACAAATCGCATTCTTCAGCTCTTCCAGTTTCTTCAGGTGTTGGCGGAGTCCTTCCACCAACGCCTGAAGCGTCGGCGTCCCTTCCGTCGTCCGCCGCTTTTCGGGTTGTTGCATGTTGTTTGTCATCTCCTATCCTCTGAGGAATTCGTGAACTGCCATCCGTCGCACGACCGTCGCCATCATGGTGCCCGTTCGCACGGACGGGATGGTAACCTGACGCGAGGTCATCTGAATTCTCGCGTTTGCTGCTTCCACGTCTTTCCGGCCCATCCCCCCGATTCGCCGAAGGGTTCTGCGTGCAGACGCCGGACCTTCGGGAAGTGTCGGGATCCCCATACTGAGCTCTCAGGTATTCAACCGTTTCGTCGTACTCGCGCGAGACCTCCTCCCGGTCCTTTGCCGCTGACCATATCTCCAGTCGCGTCGCAAGCTTGACGAACAGCTCGGGGCCCCAGAAGCCCGCCACCACACCCAGCCCAATCAGGGCTGCCGCGAATCGGATAGCATGCTCCGGTGCCGGAAACATCGGTTCGCCAATCGCGAATATCGCGCACGCGGCTGCAGCGCCGACGATCGCGACCGCAGAGTTTTTTCTTGCCCGTTGCCACCATTTTGCTCTTCCCGTTCTTGGTCCGATCGGTGCCAGCACGCAACGCGTCCAGCCACCCAGGCCTCCCGCCACCACCAGCATCAGCACCGGACCGTTTTGCCAAAGCCACTGCTTCATCGACGCACATCCCTCAGGCTGAATCGCGGACTACCCAAGACGGCGTCACGATCCGTCGCAGTTCGCGTGCCATCTGCGGCGATGGAAGTGCAGATTCCCGTAACCGTTTGTCGTTGCCGGGGTTGCTGACGCCGTGTGTGCCGGACAGGGTTGCGGGAACGAAGAAGCTGTTAACGTCGTTGACGCAGACCGTCGCCGAACCGAACGCCCGGCTAGTGCAATCCGTACTGTCGCTTCCACTTCGAGGCGGTCTGACGCGACACGCCGAGTTCGCTTGCAGCCGCGCTGATGTTCCCGCCATGACGTCGCAGCGCACTCTCAAGGGATTGGCGTCGAAGCTGATGCGTGCGGTCCGAAATGCCGACATCCGGCAGTGGCGCCACCGGGTTGAACTCGCACTGGACGGCCAACGCTTCGCTCACGATCTCCGGATCAATGGTGACAACCGCCTTGTCTGGTTCCGACCCCTCCTTGGCCATCGCGAGAAGAGAGCACCGCATTGCGACGGAACGGAGTTCGCGGACATTTCCCGGAAAAGGGTACGCACATAGCCGTGCCAGGGCGTCTTCTGTCGCCTCACACGCGAGTCCCGGTGCGAGTGAGGACCCCAGAAAATGTCGGAAGAGGTGCGGAATGTCTTCAATTCGCTCACGCAGTGGCGGCACACGGAGTGTCAGGACGGCCAGTCGATAGAACAGATCGTCGGCAAACCGTCCGGTTTCGCACAGATTCCAGAGGTTCTGGTTGCTCGCGGCGATCAATCGCACGTCTGCTGCCTCCGTGTGATCGCTCCCCAGCGGCTGGATCTTTCCTTCGTCGATGGCCTTCAGCACAGCCCCCTGGATCTGCATGTCCAGTCGCGAGACCTCGTCCAGGAAGAGCGTGCCGCCGTCACACGCGCGAAAGGCGCCTACACGCGCGGCGTCCGCTCCTGTGAACGCTCCCTTGCTGTGACCGAAGAGTTCGCTCACCGCCAGTTGTGGAGTTAAAGCCGCGCAGTTCCGCACACCGAATGGACGTGCCGCTCGAGGACTGCATGCATGAATATACTCGGCCAGCACGGTCTTTCCGGTGCCGGTTTCACCCGTCAACAGGATGGGTTCGTCAGAACCTGCGAAGAGTTCCGCGCGCCGACAAAGCCTGCGCATTACCTCACTTGACGTGATGAACCCCATCGCCCGTCTCCGCAAGACTGACATATGCAGCGTTCTACGTACGTAATCTACCTGGGGCCTTGCTGCACGTCAACGCGGGTGTCCAGGGCCTTTGGGGGCAGCAGACTTGCGTTCTTGTCCACCACGCGGGCAATGGCCTATCGACCATACGTGGTTCCACGCATTGACAGACGTCTTCTGCTGCGCTACGCTGCCTTTTCACTTCAATCGCAAGATGAGCGGCGAATCCAGTCGACAGGAGGACAATTCCGATGCCGGCCCAACATGAGGATCATGGGGACTCTGGGGACACGAACGGCGACGCGGGAAAACAGTCCGCAAACCAGGAACAGCCCTATGTGAGACTAGGCGTGCCGGGTCTCGATGAGGTATTCAGAGGTGTTGGGGTGCGGCAGGGCAGTGTGATTCTGATCTCAGGTCCACCGGGATCCGGCAAGACTCTGCTGACGTTTCAGCTTCTCGGATCGATGCAATTGGCCGGTCATGAGAATGACGGGGACGCGCGTGCTGCGATGCTCTGGACTGCCGATGAGCGGGAAGACCGGCTGGAGCAGCAACTGCCGGGGTTCATCACAGTAAAACGCCGCGTCGAAATCCAGGGGCTCACCGACAATCTCGACACCCTGAGAAAGAGCCTTGTCAAGGAGTGGTACGACTCCCAGATAAGACAAGTGACGGACACTTCGCGGATAATAGTGGAGGGCCTCGAGCGGTGGTTTCCCATGCCCACTCTGGGGGAGGAAGGTTCTTTGCCTTTCAGTGTCGAATTCATACTGCCTCCGTTCCGGGATCCGGACGATTCGGTTGAACGCCGTGCGAGAGAAGAGGCGGTGAAGTGGGTGCTGGAACGTGTGACGTTCAGGCCACAGCGTGGCGGGGAGTGGGAGGCAGAGACGAATGAGGCTGATTACTGCGCAGTCGGCGTGGATGGGTTGCTCAACCTCTCTTCACTTCGCGGTCGCAACGCAGATGAGCGAAGAGGCGCGCTTCGTGAGGCCGCGAGCAGCCTGAGACGGTTTCTCATGAACAACCCCAGTTACCTTGCGGCGATTCTGACTGCTGAAACGCCGCCGTCGCGCTTTGGTGAGCGCATCACTCAGGTTGAGGAGTATCTGGCCGACGTTGTCATTCGGCTGAACGTGGAGGGGCCGACACCCGGCAAGAGGCGGCGGACGCTTGAAATCCCGAAGTCACGTTACACGGAAGCCATCCTGGGAGAGCACTCTCTTTGGATTGTGGGCCCGGATGAGGCCAAGGAACGTGCCCACTTCGCTCGTAGCCTGTACTGGAGCAAGTCGACAGTTGACCACTTCAAACCAGGAATTGTTGTCTTCCCGAGACTGCGATGGCGACTGGATCGCGGTGGGGGGCCGGTTTCGACTGGGCTGAATGATGTGCTGCTCCAGCTCCGCGAGCTCGTGGAGCAAACCACGGAAGGCAGGGCGCTTCTGCGGGAGCCTGGCCTGCGAAGCACTGTGGCTGCAATTCTCGCCGAGCGACCGACAGACGATGTGCTCGAGTCGCTGATTGAGTACCTGGGCCGCGTCCTCCATCTGCTTCTGGTTGAGGACGAGACGACGCGTGAGAGAACGCTGACAGCACTCGATAGCCTCGTACCTCAGGACTTCGCCGGAGCGGCCAACTACTGGAGTCGTCAAATCGACTGGGAACGAGTCAGGAAGGCATTGGACGCATTTGGCGCGTTGCGTGCGAAACCGGGTGAACGGGAAGCAGATGACGAATCCAACCCCGGTCTGCGTGTCGCCCGGGTTCTCGGTTCACATATTGTGAACTGGCTTGGCGAGGCGGGCGATCCCACTCCGCGATTGACGCGGATTCTGGCCGAGGGTGCCTATCCGTTTGCGGATCTGCCTGATGAGCTGCGCAAGTGGATACCGGATTGGGCTGTGGCTCGATGGCGTGCGTTTGTCGGATTCGCGTTGTGTTTTCTCGCGGAGATTGGCGCTCCAACCTCGTCCCAGAAACGCTACTGCGCCTTCGGCGTCGATGGGCTCGACGAGATGTTCGGGTCCGCTGGCGCCGATTCGAGCCGGGGAGTGACTCGTGCCAGTTCCACTCTGCTGGTGGGTGGTCCTGGAACCGGCAAGAGCACGCTGGCCTACTCCTTCATTCTCCGCGGATTCCTGGATGGCGAAGACGTCATATTCTTGAGTTTCGACGAACGCCACAAACGCATCCTTCGCGGAGCGGGTAACCTTTGTGTCCGGAAAGAAGACAATCTTTACAGCGCAGAGACTTTCGCCGACCTTGCCGCTCGCCACGTCCTGGAGGCGGATTCCAACGAGGAGGGAGCCCGATTCCGCTTCATCCACCAGAATCCGGTCAACGCGGATCTCGATCAGATCACCTATCTGCTGTCGTCAGAGATGCGGCACGGGGCACCGCGCCCCGGGCATCGCACCAGGCCGTGTCGCCTTGTGATTGACAGCTTGTCGGATCTCGAACGTAACATACGTGACCCACTTGTGTTCAATGATTTCGTGATCACCCTTCTGAACAAGGCGATTGACTGGCAGGCAACGGTCCTGATCACGTATGAGGCCATCGCCACGATGGGCGCGGGACGCTTGTGCGAACGAAGCCTTTCGTTCCTCGCCGACAATGTCGTGCTGCTGCAGCAGGTGGAAGTGAACAACGTCATACGCAAGGCCGTGACCATCCAGAAGGCTCGCGGGCGGGATCATGAACAGTCCGCGCGCGAAATGGCGTTTGATCAATACAGCGATGGGAGGCTGTCTGTTCAGGTCCGCAAGGGATTCGAGGGGATGACGAGTGTTCTGACGGGTGATCCGAAGCCGGCGCGGATTGAGATGCGGCTCTTCCATGAAAACGATCCAGAGCGTCGCTGCAACGAACGATTGGTTGCGGATCTCAGCCAGAGATTCGGGCGTGAGATCCGATACATCCCCTTCACTCTGGCCGAATCACGACGCATGTTCTGGGAACGCGAGCGGGGTCGTGACGTGCGCCCGGATGCCGATGTCACGGTGGTATCGCTCGACCAGCCATGGGTTGGCATCTTCTCACACGCCGGCGATCGGCAGGTCAATCCATGCGCGCGCTTGCGGATCGACGAGAACGACAAGGCAGAGCGATTGCTGCTGACGCGCGTCGATGAACAGTTGCTGGACCAGGCACGAATCCGGACCCTGGGAGGCGACGGATTGGGGGCTCGTGAGTTGACGGCACTGCCGCACTACTATGATCTGGGTCTGCTCCTTTATCGACCCGATCTCGTGGCATCGATGGAAGCATTGCCCACGCACTGGGACCTTATCATCGACACGACGGGCTTCACAACGGACTGTGTCGAGCAGATCAATCAACGAAGCTTTGAGGCCGTTGTAACGAAGATGTGCAACGATCGGGATGTGTCTGGATTCGCCTTCAACATGATGGACGTCGAGACGGTCGCCTGTTTCTTCCTGGAAATGTGCTGGAACTTCTTCTGCGATCCGGACTTCCTTGTCAACCAGACGGAACAGGGAAAGAACCTTCAGCGGGCGACGGAAGCCATGGCGTTTCTTGCCCGACTGCGGCGGAAAGGCGCTTTAGCACCGTCTTGCAGGATGGACGACTTCCGCCACGCCGTTTTCTCGCGAGTGTGGTATGCGAATCTTTCCAGGGTGATGGCGACGGCGGAGGAAGCGTCAGTGCCGTCTCTGAAACCGATTCCTTTCTTCGTGTCGAGCCGTCAATTTCAGGAAGGATTTGTTGCGGCGGAGCTCCGTTGCCACGTCGATGGCGCCATTGCCAAGACGGACCGTGCATGCGAGAGCATCTCGAAGAACCTAGACGCTTCCGCCAATTCTGGCAGCATGCCCGACGCCATGCGCACGTACGAGGACCGATGCCGACTAGGGTACCTCCGCGAAGCGAAGGACCGGCTGGAGCATCGACTGGCGGATCTGCGACATGAAGAGCATCACCTCAGCGGCTGGGCGTGCAGCGGAGCCTGGTACCTTGGCGTCCTCAGCAGCCCCGCAAACGCAAACCTTGGATGGTCACTGTTGCAGGAGGCCCTCTCGAACGAGAGGGTGGAGGATCGTGCATTTGCTGGCGCCGGGCTTCCGGTGACGCGTCCCTTCTACCAGGACCACGGTGGCAAACCCGTTCCGCAACTGGCAAACACTACCTTCGGCGAGTTGCGGCAACGTTTTTTCGGCCGGACGCGATCTCGTGAGCGAGCGCTTGGTATTGCACCGTCGATCGAATCCCCTCGTCGGTTGGCGGTGAACGGTGTCGAGGTCATCGGCGGAATCTCCGAAGTGCTCTATGGCATCGTGAAGACTATCCTGGAGAACGAGGAGTTCTGGCCGAATGAGGAACCGGGCCATCCCGATGGTCAAGCACGACAACTCATTGAGCATGAGCTGGCTGGCGCGTTCTCTTACGTACAGCAAGCATTCGAAGTGAGGTAATGTCAACCCCTGTGTGAAGTGCCTTGCGGCATCCCGCCATGCTTCAAGCGACTCTCGATCGCTTGGACCGCGTTGATCCCGGCAGCGGCATCGTCGGGCACAGGTGCGCGGAGTGCCAAAGTCGCCAAGCGTTCGACAACCGATGAATCTGTAGCTGGCCAGGCAAAACCGGGCTAGGCGGGGGCGGGTGAAGACCGGCCATTCCCCTCCGGCCAACAACAGACCGCGTTTCCGAACCGTGGCAGAAGCTAGACTGGCTGCATTGCCGGGGGTTGTGGTGGCGCCTACAATTTCCGGTCATGATCCGGCTGACGCGTGAAATCCGCTTCTCGGTCGACCGCGATTGGGCCGGGCACGTGGAATTCACGCGGCCGATCACCAACTCGTGGGGCGGCTGGCCGAGCGAGGTCGGCGTCGTGCCGTACTTGGTTTTGCGGGCCACAGTGGCCGGCGAGCCCGATCCGATCACCGGATATCTGTGCAACATTGCGATCCTCGACGATTTGGTGCGCCGCCATGCGATTCCGTACGCTGCGGCGGCGCTGCGCGAGCACGGGTGGCGCATGCCGGCCGAGCACCTGCTGGAGCACATCTGGGAGCGGGTGGTTCCCGAGATGCCGGCCCAGGCGCCGCTGGTGGAGCTTGAGCTTCGTGCAACCCCGTGCCTGCGATACGGCATTCAACGGGAGAACCCCGGCATGATCCTTCTCACGCAACAGTTTGAGTTCTCCGCGTCCCACCGGCTGCACTGCCCGCAGCTTTCGGATGAGCAGAACCGCCGGACCTTCGGCAAATGCAACAACCCCCAGGGCCACGGGCACAATTACCTGCTGGAAGTCACGGTGGCCGGCCCGCCGGACCGGCAAACGGGCGCCGTGTTACCGCTGCCGGCGTTTGAGCAGCTCGTCAAGGATCGGGTCATCGACCGGCTGGATCACAAGCATTTGAACGCGGACACCGAAGAGTTTCGCGAGGTAAACCCGAGTGTGGAGAACATCGCCCGCATCATTTGGGATTTGCTGCAAGACCACGTGGCGCCGGCTAGGCTGCACCGGATACGTGTCTGGGAGACGGCCAAAACCAGCGCCGAGTACGCGGGAAGCTGAGGATAGGCCGGGTGAGTATGATGCTGCGGCAAGCCGATCGCGTGACACACAGGGAACGCTCGGCGGTGTCCGGGGAGGCGAATCGGCTGCGCGGCGGTGCGTTCGGGATTCGAGCGGGCGCAGGACGAGCGTTGTGCATTCTGAGGAGATCAGGCCATGAGCAGGCGCGCGGAGACAGATCATCCGATCCACGACATACTGGCAGAGCGTTGGAGTCCCTGCGGGTTCGCGGAGACCCTCGTGCCCGAGGAGGATCTGAAAGCGCTTTTCGAGGCGGCCCGCTGGACGGCATCGGCGTACAACGAGCAGCCGTGGAGGTACATTGTCGCGTTCCGCAACGACTCCGAGTCGTTCGACAAGCTGCTGTCGTGCCTGGTCGAAGGCAACCAGCCGTGGGCCCGATTCGCCCCGGTGCTCATCCTGGGCATTGCCAAGAAGACGTTCTCACGCGGCGGGTCTGCCAATCGAACGGCTCTTCACGACCTTGGTGCGGCGTCGGCGAGCCTGACGTTCGAGGCGGGCGCCCGCGGCCTGCTGGTGCATCAGATGAGCGGCATTCACCCGGAGAAAGCGCGAACGCTCTACGGGATTCCGGAGGGTTTTGAGGTTGTGACCGCTTTGGCTGTCGGGTACGCGGGTACGCCGGCGGGGCTCCCGGAAGAGTACAAATCACGCGACGCGGCGCCCCGCGGCCGAAAGCCGTTGCGGGAGTTGGTTTTCGCCGGGCACTGGGACCGGCCTTGGGACGAAACGGCCTGACGCCGCGGAGAGCCGTTTTCCTGTGTGGAGCAGGGGATTGGTCCTTTGTGGTCCTCGTACGGTGTGTCCCGGAGGCCGGGCAGGCGTGCGGTCGGCTTGCTGGCGAACCTCCGTGGGGTGCGGGCGTGAGCGACACAACGTCGGCGGCCGGCGCGTCTGGACGCGCCGGCCGCCTCCCAGAGCCTTGCCGGATCTCTCCGCGGAGCCCCCTCCGGACGCTCCGCAGCGATGACTCCGGCAGAGAAGCCATCACGGACCGCTATCGCTGGAGATGGGCGAAGTCCAGCAGGTCCACGTGGTTGTCATCGTTGAAATCGGCAAACGCGCATTCGGGGGTCCGGAGGTCCACCGGGCCGGTCATGCACTCCGCGAATGCCGGATAGTCGACCACGAAAACTAGGTCCGCTCCGTCCACGATTCCGTCGCAGGTGAAGTCGCCGTCCGCCCAGCGGCAGGTTCCGGCCGCGTTGCAGCCGGTCGGATCGTTGTCGATCGTGTCCTGCACGACGGTGAGATCCGCGCCGTCCACCGTCCGGTCCCAGTTGGCGTCGCCAAACCGGGTGCCGAGGATGACTTCCACCAACTCGGTGACGTCATCGGCGTCCACGTCGGCGTCACCGTCCATGTCGCAGCTCAGGTCCAGGTAGACCGCGTCGTCCAGATCGCTCCAGTCGAGCCCGGCCATGCTGCTACAGTAGCAAACGTCCAGGTCGTCCACCTTGCCGTCCCAGCCCCAGGGCTTGGCGCCGGGGATCGGCTTGCGGCCGAGGCCCGCTTCGGCGGCACCGGCCACGTCACCGCGGAAGTCGCCCGCGGCGTACGGCTTGGGGGTTGCCAGGAAGGTGCTGATGGCCGGCGGCGTATTGAACGTCGGATCGGCCGGCGGTACCGGCGGCACGAACAGGTGAAGATCCTGGGCCGCCCAGGGCAGGTCCACCGCCAGGGCGATCAGGGCGTTGTCGATGGCGATGGCGCCGTCCTTGCGATTGAGCTTGCCCGTGCCCGCATCGATGGCCAGTCCGTCCATGAAGTACCGCAGGTCTTCCTTGGACAGGTTTCCGTCCCCGTCGAAGTCGCCGATCACTTCGGGGATCGCGTTGTCGGCGGTCATGTCCCCACCGGTGGAGCCGGAGCCGATGGCCGCCGCGGTCTGCTGCCAGGCGCGCGGAGTGCGGTAAGCCTTCACGAGTTCGGCGGCATCCAGCTCGTTGCGAACGAAGTCCTCGTTCATGTCACCCTGGACGCGGTTCCTCGCCGAGAGTTTCTTCCCGGAGGTGACGGCCGCGTAGGCCGATCCGTTCCAGTAGAGGTAGTCTGCGGTCTTTCCGTCCGAGTACAGATCCGTGTTCCGCTTGGGCACCTGGCCCGCCACATTCTTGGATCCGAAGGATGGCGTATCCCCGCCGACTCCGAGGCCGTTGTTGGCCCGGATGAAGTTCTGGAGCAGCCAGTTGGCCGGGGCGACCTGGCAGGTGTCGCCCACGGCGCAGTCTACGTCGCCGGAGCAGACGATCGGCTCGCAAACGTCCGCCGGGTTTGTCCCGCCGCTGCAGTGAGTGGGCAGGGTGCAGGGCGTGCCGGTCAGCGAGCATTCGCCGATCTCGTTGCACACCTTCACCACGTCGCACGTTTCCCCGCCGATGCCCGTGCAGTCGGCGTCCTCGCTGCAAGGCGTGCCGTCGCTGCACTCCCGGCGTTGACCGCTGAACGCCAGCGGCGCGTCCAGCCCGCTGAGGCAGTCCAGGCCGGGCGGCAGGAAGAAGGTCTGGGCCAGATACTGGCCGGGCATGTTCGCCTTGCTCTTGCAGATGTCGTCGACCACGTAGGTGCAGTCCGCATCCGCCGTACAGCCCTTCGGATTGCACGGGCCGTCCGCGCCGGCGTTGCACGCGTTCGGATCGTCCAGGGCGCAGTCGGCCCCGCCGACCTCACAGATTCCCGATTCCTTGCATTCGCCCGGCAGAACATTGCCCTCGAACGATTCCACGCTGTCGAAGATGTTGTTGATGTAGTCCGCGACCGCCTGGTTGTCGATCGGCTGACCGGCTTCGTACTTCGGGTCGGCCGGGTCGCGGTTGACGTTGGCGTTGCCGCGGAACACGAACGAACCCGCACCAGCGATCTGCCAGCCGGTGCACGGATCACAGTTGTCCAGCGAGGTGTCGATGCCGGGACGCACGTACTGGCCGGCGCAGGCAGTCGTCACCACGTTGTCCTCGTCCACGTTCTTCTCGATATTCAGGATCTCGTATCGACCGGAGTTCGCATCGCCCACGGCGCGGCTGGAGCCGGACAGGCCGGTGTACCCGACGGCCAGGCGGGCGTACCGGACCACGTCTTCCATGAGGCCCGAGCCGCCGTTGTTCGTCGGCTGAAAGTTCGATCCCAGCAAGGTCGTCGTGGACACGTCAGAGCGGTTCCCCACGTTGTCGCCGCGGCCCCAGCTTGTGTCGATCCCCAGCGAGTTCATGGCCGCGTTGCGCGTGCCCGACCCCACATCGCGCGTCGCGGCCATGAGATTCTCGCCGGTGGGCAGACGGCCCGTGGTGAACAGGTACTGGAGGTCCGTGAACCTGACGTTTTCCAGGCCGGTTCCGCGGTTCGTAATGATGGCCACCTGCACCCAGGCCGCCACGTAGTCGAAGATCGTGTTTGCATCGGGCGACGAATTCGTGTTCAGTGACACGACCGGGCCACCCGTGATGTCGCAGATTTCGCTGCTTTGGCAGGGCCCGTTATCCGCGATCAGGCAATCCTCATCCGAGTTACAAGGCTGCCCGGCCGGGTTGTCGCACACATTGGCCGTGCACGTGCCGTAGTCCCGGCAATCGTCATCCACGCTGCACGCGGACAGGTCGATTGCGCACTCCAGCGTGGCCGCGCCGGAGCAGTTGGCGTCCTCCACGCAGGGCACGCCCGTACCGGACGCCGCGCTGACGTCCAGGCACTCGCCGCAGGTTCGCGACAGTGTCTGCAGTTCGCTCCGGCCGCCGGCGGAGGTTGGAACGGGGTTGAGGCCGTAGCCGGGGCTCAGGGGCGTCCGGTCCCAGTTCGGGGTGCCCGGCACCTGGATGGCCCAGGCGCTGGGAACGTCCAGAAACGAGCCCTCGATTTCGCACGGCACGACCGGGGTCCCGCTGGCGTTGGCGCCCGCGTAGTGTGCCGTGCCGAGCGTCGCGTATTCGTAGCCGTTGAACAGGCCCGCCTCTGACGGGACCCGGATGGGAATCGCATCGCAGGTCTGGCTGTCCACGAATTCGTTAAAACCCCGCACGGACCCCACGCTGCGGTAGTTGAACATCCACCACGTGTCGATGCCGGACTCGGGATACCAGTTGATCGCCAACGGCTGCACGAACGGGAACGTGTACGGATCGAATCCGGCGAACCCATTGTTGTCCACGTCGATCCAGTCATTCGTGGACGAGGGCTGGCGGAAGAAGTCGACGAAGAGTGAAGCGCCGGACAAACTCACCTGCCCGCCGTCCACCGTGATGGTCGCTCCGCCCGGCGTGCTGTACGTGCCGGAGTGCGTGCCGCCGCCGTCTCCGCAGCCCGCCCGCGCCGCTGCCGGCAGACCGGCCACCACGGCCAGCCCGGCCAGAACGGCACAACAAGTCTTGTTTCTGGTCATGCTTCTTTTCTCCTCTGTTTCTGTATCACTGCGCCCTGGACGCACCGGAACGCCGCGCCCCGATCGTCCGATTACCCCTGACACGATGGAAATCCCTTCGCGTGTGGGCGGGCCCGCCGCGATGGCGGTTCCGCTCAGTTCACGGGAATCATGTTCATGATCTGGTTCTCGCCCGACAGCGAGTAATACCGGTCGCCCCACATGCGTCTCTTCACCGACTCCAGCGCGGTCATCCGTTCACTATGCCCGTCGCAGAAGAGGAAGTTCGCCGTTCCGCCGTACGTCTTGTCGCCGCCGGGGTGTGAACGCCCCACCGCGTTGATCTGCGGAATGCCCGAGGTGTAGTCCAGGATGTTCACCTTCTCCCGCAGTTGCCGCATCGGCACCACGCCGTAGGTCTTTTGGTCTTGTGGCAGGCCGTAAATGAATCCGGGAGCGTTGTCCGGGCTCGTGTACTCGTTTCCGCCCGATCCCACGTGCCAGAACACATTGATCGGGCGATGGGATTTGAGCAGCACTCCGGCCCCCTGCTGAATGCCGAGTCCCTGCCAGCTCTCCAGGTACTCCGTGGCCAGGATGGTGCCGCCCGTCCGTCGGATCTGGTTTTCGCGAACGATGACGTTCCGCCGGTATCCACCGGACATGTCCGGCGTGAACTTGTTCCGGGGCATGATCGCAGCGTTGGCCGCATAGGCCATGCGGGGAGCCTGCTTGTCCATCAGGCTGTTCGGGTTGGGATCACCGTTCTGATCCACCTGCCCCGCCTCCCAATCCTTGCGTTCGGGACCGGGGTTGGTGCGCGGCGCGCCGCCGTTCTTGAAGTTCGGGCACTGAAATGCCTTTTCCGAGACCTTTCCGTTGCTGTAGAGGAAATGGGACCAGTGCAGGTACCCGTAGGAATGACCGGCGTCCTGCTCGGTCGGCGACCAGGCGCCCCTTTCGTCTGTCGGGTACACGTAGGACGGCGGAAAAAACCCGCCGCCCTCCGCGAGATAGCCCGAGACGGACTGGCCGACGTGCCTCGTGTTGGCCGCACACTGTACGGCCTTCGCCTGCGCGCGGGCGCTTTGCAAACTCGGCAGCAGAATGGCAACCAGCAGGGCGATGATCGACACCACGACCAGAAGCTCGATCAGCGTGAATGCGGGGCATGACCGGCCAGGGTTCAAACCTCGGCTAAACCTCGTTGTGCGATTGTGGCTCTGGGGCTTCATGTGGGATGAACCTCCCTTGATCTGAAAAAATCCAGTCGGACCAAGAAAACGAAACCGCAACGATGCGAATTCCGGGTGGATTGAGCTCGTGCCGAGTGTGCTTGCGGCCGTGCCGCCGCCGAAATCCACCATGCCGCGAAGTGGTGCCGCGCCCGGACCGCCCGGAACGCGCCGTCCACCGGCAGGTACAAGCTACACGGGGGCTTTTAGGGCCGGATGAAGGAATAATCAGGATCGCGCGAAAGTTCCCGCAGCGTTGCGCTAAGCTGTCGTTAGGGTGCCGGTTCCCTCCTTGGCGGTCCGCCATTCGACCCGATTGTGAACGGCGGTCGGAACCCTCCATCCAGCAGGAGGTTGCACCGCACGAAGTTCCCCTAGGCCTTGCATTGGCGATTGCATCCGGTATCACAGTGCCATGAACTTGTCGGAGATCACGAACGCACTGGTGCGTGACGTTTCGCGCCTTCGTTTTGGCCCGCCGGTAGACTGCGTCTACAACCCGCTGGAGTACGCGCGGGCGCTGTATGACACGTATCTGGATCGGTTTGGGCAGGCGCCGCGAGAGGTGCTGCTGTTTGGCATGAACCCCGGGCCGTGGGGAATGGTGCAGACGGGAATTCCGTTCGGCGCGGTTTCCGCCGTGCGTGACTGGCTGCGGATCGACGCCGCGGTGAAGCGACCCAAACGCGAGCACCCCGCCCGGCCCATCACCGGACTGGCGTGCCCGCGGGATGAAGTCAGCGGCGTTCGACTCTGGGGTTGGGCGCGAGACTGCTTCGGCGCGCCGGAGCGGTTCTTTGAACGTTTTTTCGTCGCGAACTATTGCCCGCTGGCGTTTCTCGAGGCGGGCGGCAGGAACCTGACGCCGGACAAGCTGCCGGCCCATGAGCGCCGGCCGCTGCTGGACGCCTGCGACCGGGCGCTGCGGGAGACCGTGGCATGCTTCCGACCGCGCTTCGTCATCGGCGTGGGAGCGTTCGCCGAGGCTCGCATTCGGCAGGCGTGCAACGGGGCGGACGTCACGATCGGCCAGATTCTCCACCCCAGTCCGGCCAGTCCGAAGGCCAACCGCGGCTGGGCACCGGTTGCGGCACAGCAGTTGCAGGATCTGGGCATCCACGTGCCCGATCCGCAGCCGGCGCGCACGCCGGGCTGACCCGAAAGGAGGTTCCGCGATGCACGTGCTGATCAGCGGCTCGACGGGTTTGATCGGATCGGCGCTGGTGCGTTCGCTTCAGGCGGACGGGCACGCGATCAGCCGGCTGTCTCGCACCGGCGGCGGCGCCGGCATGTTCGACACCGCGGCCGTGCCGGCCTGCGATGCCGTGGTGCATCTGGCGGGCGAACCCGTGGCCGGTCGCTGGACTGCCGCCAAGAAGGCGGCCATCCGCGACAGCCGCGTCGGCGGCACGCGGTCGCTTTGTGACGCCCTGGCCCGGCTGGAGACACGCCCGCGCGTGCTGGCGTGTGCGTCGGCCGTCGGTTTCTACGGCGACCGGGGCGACGAGGTGCTGACGGAAGAGAGCCCGGCCGGTACCGGTTTTCTGGCGGATGTGGTTCGCGAGTGGGAGGCGGCCGCGCGGCCGGCGGTCGAGGCGGGGATTCGCGCGGTGCTGCTTCGTTTCGGCGTCGTGCTGTCACAGGCCGGCGGAGCGCTGGCCAAGATGCTGACACCGTTTCGGATGGGGCTGGGCGGGAAGATCGGAAGCGGGCGGCAGTACGTCAGTTGGATCAGTCTGGACGATACGGTGCGGGCCATTCGTTTCGCGCTGGACACGGAATCGCTCTGCGGCCCGGTCAATGTAACCGCTCCGAACGCCGTGACGAACGCGGACTTCGCCCGCGTGCTGGCCCGGCGACTGGGGCGGCCGTCCCTGATGCCCACGCCGGCGTTCGCCGTCCGGGCGGTTTTCGGCGAGGCGGCGGACGAACTGTTGCTGGCGAGCACACGCGTGCAGCCGGCTCGCTTGCTGGAGGACGGGTTCGCCTTTCAGCATCCGACACTCGAAAAGGCGCTGGACGCGGCGCTACGCGGGTAGCCGTGCAACGCAACGGCGATCGTGGTACGATGCCCGGCGAGCGTAACAAGGTGCGCCCGGGCGCACCACCAGATAACAGAAAGGCTTTTCCGCACCATGCAAAACCTCAGTATTTGTGTGTTTGTTGTGGCTTTGATTGTGGCAGGCTGTGGTCCATCCGTGACGTATGACGTTCTCATTCGCAACGGCACCGTTTATGACGGAAGCGGCGGCGAGCCGGTGCTGGCGGACGTGGCGATCAACGGCGACACCATCGTCGGCGTCGGATCAATGTCCGACGCGCGTGGCCGGACGGAGATCGACGCCGCCGGCCTGGCGGTTGCGCCCGGCTTCATCAACATGCTGAGCTGGGCGAACGCGTCGCTGCTGGCGGACGGCCGATCGCAAAGCGACATCCGCCAGGGTGTGACTCTGGAGGTGATGGGCGAAGGCCGGTCCATGGGGCCGCTGAACGACGCGATGAAAAAGGAGATGCAGGAGCGGCAGGTCGAGGTCCCGTTCGACGTGGTCTGGACAACGCTCGGGGAGTACCTGGAGCACCTGGAGAAGCGCGGCGTCTCCACGAACGTCGCATCCTTCGTCGGCAACGCCACCGTTCGGACCTACGTGATCGGCCAGGAGGACCGGCGGGCCACACCGGCCGAGCTGGAGCAGATGCGGGCGCTGGTCGAGCAAGCCATGCAGGAAGGGGCGATGGGCGTCAGCTCCGCCCTGATTTACACGCCCTCGTGCTTTGCGAACACCGACGAGCTGGTCGCGCTGGCGGAGGTCGCCGGCGAATACGGCGGCATCTACATCTCTCACATTCGCAACGAAGGCGGGGGGCTGCTGGAGGCGATCGAGGAGTTGATCACCATCGCCCACCGCGCGGACGTGCCCGCGGAGATCTATCACTTCAAGGCGTCCGGCCGCACCAACTGGCACAAGCTGGACGAGGCCATTGCCCGCATCGAGGACGCCCGGGCCGACGGGCTGCGCATCACCGCGGATATGTACACGTATCACGCCAGTTCCACCGGCCTGTACGCCATCATGCCGCCCTGGGTGCAGGAGGGCGGGCACGCCGCCTGGGTCGAGCGGCTCAAAGACCCCGCCGTCCGCGCCCGCCTCAAGCAGGAGATGAGCATCGACACGACCGAGTGGGAGAACGACTGGGTCGCCGTCGGCGAGCCGAGGGGCATTCTGCTGGTCGGTTTTCGCAACGAAGCCCTCAGGCCGCTGACCGGCAAGAGCCTGGCGGAAGTGGCGGCCATGCGCGGGACGTCACCGGAGGACACCGCCATGGACCTGGTGATCGAGGACGACAGCGGCGTGGAGTGCGTCTTCTTCACGATGACGGAGGACAACGTTCGGAAGAAGATCCGCCAGTCGTGGATGAGCTTCTGTTCGGACGGGGCCTCGATGGCGCCCGAAGGCGTATTCCTCAATCGCAGCACGCACCCGCGGGCATACGGCAGCTTTGCCCGCCTTCTGGGCAAGTACGTGCGCGACGAGCAGATCATCCCGCTGAAAGAGGCGATCCGGCGGCTGTCGTCTCTGCCGGCGAGCACGCTGGGGCTCGACCGCCGCGGCTCGCTGCAGCCCGGCTACTACGCCGACGTGGTGGTTTTCGACCCGACCACCATTCGTGACAACGCCACGTACGACCGTCCCCACCAGTACGCGACCGGCATGCATCACGTGCTGGTTAACGGCGTGCCCGTTTTGCGTGACGGCGAGCACACCGGCGCGATGCCCGGCCGCTTCGTCCGCGGCCCGGGCTGGACGGGCGGCAATCCGAATGGAGCGGCTCGCAGTTCCCATGAGGCCGGCCGGCAGTCACAATGAGCCGGGTTGCGTTCGCCGAGATGCACGCTGGACCGAGCAGCAAAGAAGGAATTTCTTCTCGAGACTGGTGCCAGGAAAGCGGCCACGGCCCGGCAAGTTAACGGCTTGCCGAGGCCGGTTCGGGGCGAGCGACCGGTTCGTTGGCGCACGCGAGTGCCCGGCAGCCCGGGCATTGGCCGCATGCCTCCGGACCGGCGCCTTCGCAACACGAGCACAGATCCAGCGGAGCGTCGAAGCGTCTGCCCAGCTTGATGATGTCGCCGCGAGACAGTCCGATGAGGGGGACCTCCAGCCGGATGGCCGGCCGCCCGGACCGCAGTTCGTCGAACGCCATTTCGCAGACGTGGAAGAACTCCCGCCGCCGGTGCGGCGTGCCTTGGCCGGCGCCAACCTGGCGTTCGGCCTCGTCGGCCAGTTGCGATGCTCCGACCACCACCGCGCGGGCCGCGATTCGCGCCGCCCACTGGTACGCCGCATCCAGCAGCGACGGCATGGGCGGGGCCATCGCGGGTGCGTCGCCGGAAGGGTCTGCCGCGTCTGCGCGACGCCGGGCGGACGCGATCAGCCGGACGTGCGGCATGTCCACTCCGAGCACTCGCTCGGCACGCAGGGCCTTGCCGATCGCCTCGGCGGCCGCCCGCTCCCGGGCGGCGGACGGTTGCCCGTAGTCGACGTGGAGCAGGTTGACGGCCCCGTTTCGGGCCGCCCGGGCGGCGGCCACCGTGCTGTTGAGGCCGCCGCTGCAGAGAATGACGAACGATTCACTCGCCATCGCGCTGGAACTCCCCACAAACAGTCTGAACGATCGGTCGGGTGGACAGATGTCTCTGGGAGGTTATCGGCAATCCCGCCGTCCCAGGGTGACCCTTCGCACCCCATCCCGGCGGGGGTGACGTGCTGCCGTCGCAGGCTATTGAGCGAACGGAAGTCGTGTAGTAGACTAACGTTGTGAGCGTCTGCCGTGCGCTCGCAGCAGGGGAAGGTAATATGGAACCGCTCAAGAAGATCAGCGAGGTGGGACGTGAGGTGGGTCTGTCGGACCGGCGGATCCGCGAGTATGAGCGGGTGGGCCTGATTCGACCGCGTCGCGAGCCGCGGACGCGGGACCGCCTGTACGGCCCGAAAGAGGTGGCGCAACTGCGGTTGATCAAGGAACTGGTCCGCAAGCACAGCCTGACGCTGGAGAACATCCGGATGCTGCTGGCCTACGCCCCGTGTTGGGAACTCACTGATTGCCCGGTCCGCGATCGGTGCCCGGTCCTCAAGGACCCCACCACGCCCTGCTACCTCCAGCCCGCGCACGTGTGCGGACAGGGCGAAGACTGCCTTCACTGCCCCATCTACCGGTCGAAGGATCGGCCGCGATGCGCCATCGTCGTCACGGATGGCCGGGTGGATGGAAACGGGTCCGGCGGCATCCTGCCCCAAGCCAAGTGATCGTGACCAGCCAAGCGAACCCCAAGCGGCCGCGGCCACCCACCGCGGCTTGAAACAGGGCTTTTCCGGCCGTATGGTAGCCCCCGGTCCAAAGGGGACGGAGATCGCCATGAATCGTCGAAATGTCGCGGCCCTCATGCCCGGGGAGCGGATTGAGAACCAAATCTTCCGCATCCAGTCGAAAGACCTTCGGACCACCACGCAGGGGGGGCTGTACATCCATGCGGTGCTGGCCGACGCGACCGGGCAGGTGCCCGCCCGCATGTGGCAGGCGTCCGAGCCGATCTTCAACTCCATTCCGGAGGGCGGGTTCCTTCGCGTAAAAGGGCGGACGGAGAACTACAAGGGCAACCTGCAGTTCATCATCGAGGCCCTTCAGCCGGTTGACGCGAATCAGGTGGACTTGTCGGAGTTTCTGCCCCACACGGAGTGCGACATCGACAAGATGTGGGCCCGCACCGTTGAGATCCTCAAGCGAATCGAGGACCCGAACCTCGCGGCGTTGATGCAGGAGTTCCTGGCGGACGAGGCGCTGGTTCGCGCGTTTCAGAAGGCCCCGGCCGCCGCCCAGTTGCACCATGCCTTTATCGGCGGGCTGCTTGAGCACACGCTCAACGTGCTCGAGCTGGCGGCGCTGGTCATCCCCCGCTATCCGCGGCTGAGTCTGGACCTTGTGCTTGCGGGTGTGTTTCTGCACGACATCGGCAAAACCGCCGAACTGGCGTACGACACGAATTTCAGTTACACCGACGAGGGGCAACTCATTGGTCATCTCGTCCAGGCGGCCATCTGGATCGACCAAAAGGCGGCGGCGGTGGCGGCCCGAACCGGCCGGCCGTTCCCCGAAGACCTCCGCGCGGTCCTCCAGCATATTGTGCTGGCCCATCACGGCAGTTACGAATTCGGCAGCCCGAAGCTGCCCGCGATTCCCGAGGCGGTGGCCGTCCACTACCTCGACAACATTGACGCCAAGGTCTACATGTTCCTCAAGGAGATTGACGACGACCGCGACCCGGATTCTCACTGGTCGAATTACAGTCGCGTCCTCTCCAGCAAGGTGTACAAGATGCCCGTGACGGGCAACCAGCAGGACTGAGCCTCACCCCCATGGACTACACCCAGTTTACCGAAGCGGACATTCAGGAGATGCTCCAGACGGTCGGCGCCGATCGCGTTGACGATTTGTTTCGCGACGTGCCGGCTTCGCAGCGTCTGACCCGACCCCTGCGCATTCCGGGCGGCCTGAGCGAAATGGAATTGATGGCTGACATCCGCGCCCTGGCGGACAAGAACACCACATGCGAGGAGCTGGTCTGCTTCCTCGGGGGCGGCGCCGCGGACCATTTTGTCCCCGCGATCGTGGAAGAGCTGTCCGGCCAGGCCGAGTTCCGGACCGCCTACACGCCCTATCAGGCGGAGGCGTCGCAGGGCTCGCTCCAGGCCTTCTTCGAGTATCAGACGATGCTCTGCCAGCTCACCGGCATGGATGTGTCCAACGCCTCGCTGTACGAGCAGGCCAGCGCCGTGGCCGAGGCCGTGCTGATGGCCCGCGCCGTCAACAAGCGGTCGCGCGTGCTCGTGTCGCGGGCCGTTCATCCGGACTCGTTCACGGTGCTGGAGACGTACCTCCGCGAGCAGCCGGTGGAGCTCGTGCGCATCAACGCCCAAGACGGTCTCACGAGCCTCTCCGCCCTGCGCGACGCGGTGGATGAACGGACCGCGGCGGTCGTCGTGCAATCGCCGAACTTCTTCGGCTGCATCGAATCGCTGGGCGAGGTGGTCGACGCGGCGCACAAGGCGGGGGCGCTCGCCATTGCGGCGGTGGATCCCATCAGTTGCGGCCTGCTCAAGGCGCCCGGAGCGTTCGGCGTGGACATCGTCGTCGGCGAGGCCCAGCCCCTGGGCATTCCGCTCTCGTACGGCGGGCCGTACTGCGGCTTCCTCGCCGCGCGCGAGGAGTACCTTCGAAAAATGCCCGGCCGCGTGGTCGGCGTTTCGCACGACTACCGGGGCCGCCGCGGATTTTGCCTGACTCTCCAGACCCGCGAGCAGCACATCAAGCGGGAACGCGCCACCAGCAACATCTGCACGAACCAGGGCCTGATGGCGCTGCGGGTGGCGGTGTATCTCGCCGCCATGGGCCGCCAGGGTGTGGCGAAGGTCGCGTCCCTCTGCCTGGACAAGGCCCACTACGCGGCGGAGCGCATTGCGGCCATTCCCGGCTACGCGCTTCGGTTCCAGGCGCCGTTCTTCAAGGAATTCGTCGTCCGGACGGACCGCGACGTCCGCCAAGTGCTGGACCAGTGCCGCACCCGAAAGGTGCTGGCGGGCATCCCCCTGGAATGCTGGCATCCCGCCTTGGCGGACTGCTTCCTCGTGACGGTCACGGAGAAGCGGACACGGCAGGAAATCGACTCCCTCGTCGGGGCGCTCTCGTCCGTCTGAGCCGTGCCGAGCCGCCGGTTCTTGCCAGGGCTCCCCCTGCCGCTACACTCTGCCACAATGCTCGGTCTGATTCTCTCCATCCTGATGGCGGCGGCACCTGCTGCGAATACCGAGCCGGAGCGGGTTGACCTGGAGCACGGTTTCTACCTCATCGGCCACCCGGCCGGCGTGCCCGTGGAGACGCCGCTGCCGCTGGTCATCTGCCTGCACGGGACGGAGACCACCGCCGCAGGCATCCTGGCCTTCTGGCAGTCGTTCGAGCACACGCTTCCCATGGTCCTGGTCGCCCCGCAGGCCACGCACGCCGGCTGGCGAGACAGCGACGTGAAGCTGATGCAGGAATTCTTCGATCACGTCTCGCGAACCGTCTCGTACGATCCGAATCGCGTCCTGCTGACCGGCCACTCCGCCGGCGGGGCCATGGCATTTCACCTGCTCTACGTGCAGGGTTTTCCGGCATCCGCCGTGGCCGTGACGGCCAACTACGTGCCCCCCACCGTCCAGGCGGAGCACGTCCGCGCGCACAACCATGTGCCGGTGTTCTACGCCGTCGGTGAATCGGACATCAATCGGGATCGCATGAGGGACGGGCTGGCCCTGCTTCGGGGCAGCGATGCCAGCATCACCGTACAGCGACCGCAGATCGGTCACGTACTGGACCCCGGTGTCGGCCAGGCCGCGATGGCCTGGTTCGAGACGCTCTGCCGCGCCTGGAGCGAGCGTGCCCTGACCGACGCTCGACGGTGCCGCCCGGATGAAGGCTGCCTCGGTCCGGTCGTCTGCGGGCTGGAGGCGATCGTTCGACACCCGACCACGCAGTTTCCCGACCAGGTGAATGCCGCGATCGAGCTGATGGCCGAGTTGCAGCAGGAGGGCCGGCGGGGCCTGCTCCGGTCCGAACGTCTGCTGGAAGGCGGGCGGCCCATGGAGGCCCGCGAGGAGGCCCTGCGCGTGGAACGCCGCTACGCCGGCTCGTCGCTGGGAAACGAAGCCCGGCGGCACCGCCAGAGCATTGACGCGCTGCCGGAGGTGCAGGATCTCCTGCGGCTCAAGCAGTCACTCGCCGGCCAGTCACCCAGCGCCGGCAGCAGCCCGGGGAACGGAACGTCTCCGTAAGCCGATGGCAGCCAGACCGCTCCATGTTCGCGCCGAGCACGACACCTCCTTCATGGAGAACGGACTTGTCGTGCATTTCGGCGACGAGGCGGACTGCTGGGTGATCGACCCCGGACTGCCGCCTCACGCGGAACGAATGGCCGACTACATCCACCGGCACAGCCTGACGGCCAAGGCGATTCTGCTGACCCACGCGCACGGCGACCACATCGCCGGGATCGACGAGCTGCGCAACTGGCTGGGCCCGCTGCCGCTGTACCTGGCCCGGGAGGAATGGCCGTTCCTCACCGACCCCGCGCTGAATCTCTCCGCGGACTTCGGATTCGGCCTGACCGTCTCCCCGGACAACCTGCACGACCTGGTCCCCGGCGATGTGCTTGCGTTGGACGGCAGCGACTGGACCGTTCTGGACACCTCCGGCCATTCTCCGGGCGGGAGAAGCTTCTACTGCCCGGACGCAGGCGTGGTAGTCGTGGGGGATGCTTTGTTCGCCGGCTTCATCGGACGCACGGACTTCGCGTACAGCGACCACAACCGCTTGATCCGAAACATCCGCAAGCATCTTCTGAGCCTGCCCGACGAGACGCGTGTGGTCCCCGGCCACGGACCCCGGACCACGATCGGCCGCGAGAAGCAATCAAACCCCTTCCTGGAGTAGGCGGCCCGTCGCAGCCACGAGACGCGTCCGCCGGGCGTCGCTCTGTTTTTGACATTTGGGCCGTTTGCCGGTTTGATCTGGGGTTGGCCCGCTCAGGAACGGGCCGGTTTGCTATGTCGGAGGGCCGTTATGCCACAAGCAAAGACAACCGAGCCGCTTCCCGTCACGGATTGGCTGGTTCTCGGCACGTTCCCCCTGCGGGACCGCACCGCCGGTCGCTGGACGCAGAGCGGGTTCCCCTGCGAGGCGGATTTTGCGCCACAGGCCGGCGAAACGTTCAACGGGGCGACCTGGACCCGCTACGAAACGCACCACGGTCGGATCGAAAACCACGACCCGGTGCTGCCGTACAAACAGCGCAACTGGGTATTCGCCTACGCGTTCAGCTACGTTCAGTCTCCCACCCGGCAGACCGTGCGGATGCGCGTGGGAAACGACTGCGGCGGCGTCATCTGGCTCAACGGCGAGGAGGTTTACCGCAGCGACGCGCCCATGCGCAGCGTGCTGACCCACGACGACGACGTGAAAGTGACGCTCCGCAAGGGCTGGAACCGCCTGCTTTTCAAGACGCCGGGCGGCCCGAACTTCTGGGGAATCCGCGTTCACTTCCTCGGGGCCGGCGACGCCAGGCCGACACCGCGCCTGGCCTTCAGCGCGAAGCGGCCGTCGGCCGCGGCTTTTCCGGGCCTGCGTCGTCGAAAAGGCGGACTGACCGGCGAATGGTCCACACGCCTGGCCCGCCCAGTCACCGTGCGCGGCGGGCTGGCGTACCACCTGGAGCTGGACCTGTTCAACGACTCGCCCCGCGCCGCCTCCAGGGTCCGCGTTTCGCTTGTCGACGCCCGCGGGGCGGTGCTCGCAAAAGTGGATACCGCGGCCATGCCCGCGTTTGCGCAGCGACGCGTGGAAATCCCCGTGGATGCGGCAACCCTGGCCGCGGCGTTCGGCAAGGCCGGCGAGCTTCGACCGGCCGTCGAGATCCGATCCAGCCAGGGCACCGTCCGGATGAATCTGCCCGCCGGGGCACCCGCCCGTGTGCTCTGCAACACGATGGCGGATCTGCCCATCACCGTGAAGGAGAAGGGCGACACACCCTTCGTTGTGCCGGTCATGTTCGCCGGATCGCCCGCCCGGGTGGAGCTGGACTTCGAATTCCGCCACGACGGCGAACGCGAATACGGCTGGCCCGTCATGCCGGTGCAGACCTTTGACGCGGAGCAGACCCGCCAACGGAAGCTGATCCTCACCGTCAATCCACCGCCGGGCGTGCCGAACGTGCAGGCCCGGGTGCTCTTCGGCAATGATGACGCCGTGGCGCTGGCCGCCCGCACCCGCCGGCTGCTGGATGAGCTGGGCCTTGACGCCAGCCGATGCGCGAGGATCGGAGCGGAGGGCCTGACGCGAATGCTGCACCAGGACACGGATGGTGCCTGGGACGCCGTCCGCGGCATTCTGGACCGGCTGTCAACGGAGGCCCCGGACCGCCGCGCGGAGTCCGTCACGCTGGTCGGTCACGCCCACATCGACATGAACTGGCTGTGGACCTACGACGAAACCGTCCAGGCCGCTCACGACACGTTTCGCCAGGTGCTCGCCTTCTGCGATGAATTCCCCGACTTCCATTTCTCGCAATCGCAGCCCGCCGTGTACGAGATGATCGAGCGATTCGACCCCGGCATGTTTGACGCCATCCGCCGCCGGGTGGCCGAGGGCCGCTGGGAGCTGCTCGGCGGCTTCCTCACCGAGGGTGACACCAATATGGCATCCGGCGAGGCCCTGGCCCGGTCCCTACTCATGGGCCAGCGGTACTTCCGCAGCCGGTTCGGCAAAACGGCGTGCGTGGGCTGGCTGCCGGACAACTTCGGGCACGTGGCCCAGTTGGCACAGATTCATCGGCTGGCCGGCATCCGGTTCCTCTACGCGTTCCGCTGCCAGCCGAGGCTCGGCGCCTGGGTGTGCGAATCACCGGATGGGTCCCGCACCGTCAACTTCGCGACGCCGACCTACAACACGTCGATCGACTCGGGCATCCGCCTGCAGCCCGCGACGTGGGATCCCAAGCACCGCAAGACCCTGGTGGTCTACGGCGTGGGCGATCACGGCGGCGGCCCGGCGCGGCGCGACATCGAGCGGGCCCGTGCGTACGCGGACTCGCCCGGCTCGCCCACCATTCGCATGGGAACGGCCGAGTCGTTCTTCACCTCCATCGAGCCGCACGCGGCGGACTATCCGCTGCACCGCGGCGAGCGGCAGTACACGTTTGAAGGCTGCTACACCTCCATCGCCCGCATCAAGCAGGGCAACCGAAACGGCGAAAACCTCATGTTCGCCGCGGAGATGCTCGCCGCCCTTGCCGCCCTGCACGGCGAACCCTATCCGCACGAAGCCATCCACCGCGTCTGGCACGCCGTGGCGTTCAACCAGTTCCACGACATTCTCTGCGGATCGGCCACGCACGACTCCAACCGCGAGTCCATCGCCCGCTACGACGCGGCCGTGGCCGAAGCCCGCAACCTGCGGTTTGAAGGAATGCGCCGGCTGACCTGGCGCATCGACACCCAATCCTGCGGTCAGCCGGTCGTCGTCTTCAACCCCCTCCCGCACGAACGCTCCGACGTGGCCGAGGCGGATATCTTCAGCTACCAGCTTCCGCCCACCATCGAGTTCCGGCATTGGGGCAACTGGGGCAACCAGGGAACCACGGTTCGGCCGGTCGATGTCGGGCAAGGGCCGTCCCCGACCATTCACCTGGTCGATGTCAACGGCGGCGAGGTCCCCGCGCAGGTGGTCGAGACCAAGCTATTCCCCAACGGACACCGTCTCAAAGTGCAGTTCCCGGCCGACCAGGTCCCCGCCTGCGGATACAAGGTGTTCCACGCATTCCCGGCCGTGCCCGGCGTGCCTCTCGATCCCAAGCTGACGGTGCAGGGCACCGCCATCGAGACGCCGCACTTCCGCATCGAGGTCAACGGCAAGACCGGCCACCTCCAGCGCGTGTATGACAAACGGCGCAGGGCAGAGGTGCTCTCACGCAGGGATGCCGCCAACGTCCTGAAGGTCTACATGGAAAAACCGCACGGCATGAGCGCCTGGGAACTTGGGCCGATCCGCGCGGTGCACTCGCTGGACAAAGCGACTTCGGTGAAGGTCACGGAGCGCGGCCCCGTCCGCGCGGTCATCGAGGTGCAGCGCCAGTGGGGCCGCTCGAAGTTCACGCAGCGGATCATCGCGTATCGCGACGTGCCGCGAATCGACTTCGAACTGGACGCGGCCTGGTTCGAGCTGGGCGGGCCCGACGTGGACGCTCCCATGCTCCGCGTCGCCTTCCCGCTGAACGTGCGCAACGCGACCTTCACCTGCGACACGCCGTTCGCGGCCGTACAACGTCCGACCACCGGACAGGAAGTGCCTGCCCAGAAATGGGTGGACCTGTCCGGCCCGAAGGGCGGCGCTGCGCTGCTGAACGCGGGCAAGTACGGCCATCGCTGCCTGGGCGACGTGCTGGAAATGACCCTGCTGCGGGCGTCGTACGATCCGGACGTGTACCCGGACCAGGGCCCCCATGCCATCCGCTACGCGCTGGTGCCGCACGCCAGTTCGTGGCAGACGGCCGGCGTCGCCGTGGCCGGCCTGGCGTTCAACGTTCCGATGACCGCTCTGGAGGCGTCACCGCACCCGGGCGACATGCAGCCCGTGGGCAGCTTCGTCGAGCTTGGGCCGAAGCAGTTCGTCCTCTCCGGCGTCAAAAAACCCGAAGACGGCAACGGCCTGATCGTCCGATTCTACGAGGCCCACGGCAAGCCCGGCCGGGCAACGCTCCGACTGCCCCGGTACGTCCACGGTGCACACCGGGTGAACCTGATCGAAGACCCGCTGCCCGACGCCGAAGCGCCGACCCATCACGAGGATGTGGTCGAGCTGCACGTCCGCCCGTTCGAGATCGTGACGCTGCACGTGGACCTCTAGTCCCGGGCACCCCGCGTCCGGAGACCGGCCTCTGGTGTGGGACCGGCTTCTTCTGTGGGACCGGCTTCTTCTGTGGGACCGGCTTCTCTCTGTGGGACCGGCTTTCCAGCCGGTCTGGGCCGGTCTCTGCCCGGTTGCATCGCCGCCCGGCTCCCCGTACAGTCTACCCTCACCTTCAGTGAGGGAAGGAGCGGCCCGGACTAGCCGTCCGGGGCAGCCGCCGCGGCTGCAAGGGCAAACCGTTGGCCCACAGACACCAGGAACGGAGACATACCGTGGACTCGCTTCTCGATCGCTTCTGCCGATACGTCAAGGTCGAAACCACCGCCGTCGAGGAGACGGAGAACTACCCAAGCTGTCCCGGCGTGCTGGAGCTTGGCCGGATGCTCGCCGACGAGATGCGGGCGCTGAAGCTGGAGGCCGTCAGCCAGGACGAAGCCGGCATCGTGATGGGCACAATTCCCGGCAACGTGGCGGGCGCCCCGACCATCGCCTGGCTGGCTCATCAGGACACTTCGCCCGAGGCCAGCGGCAAGGACGTCAAGCCCAACATCATCCGCAACTACGACGGCAAGGACATCACGCTGCCCGGCGACTCGTCCAAAGTCATCCGGGTGGCCGACACGCCGGAACTGGCCGGGTTGAAAGGCAGAACGCTCATCACGTCGGACGGCACCACGCTGCTCGGCGCGGATGACAAGGCCGGCATCGCCGTAATCATGACTGTCGCCGCCCACCTGATGGCCCATCCGGAGATTCCGCACGGGCCGATCCGCGTGGTCTTCACCAGCGACGAGGAGGTCGGCCGCGGCGTGGACAAGGTGGACATCAAGAAGATTAACGCCACCTGCGCGTACACGCTCGACGGCAGCGGCAGCGGCGAGTTGGAGAACGAGACCTTCTCTGCCGACCTCGCCACCGTCACGCTCACCGGCTACAACATCCATCCCGGCCTGGCGACGGGCCGGATGATCAACGCCATCCGGCTGGCCGGCGAGTTCATCTCGCGGATGCCCTGGCAGCGGCTGGCCCCAGAGACGACGGCCGGCCGGGACGGTTTCCTGCATCCCTACGTGATCGAGGGCGGCGTGCCGGAAGTGAAGATCCGCATTTTGCTGCGGAGCTTTGTGACCGCCGAGCTGGCCCAGCAGGCGGAGATTCTGAAGCAGGTTGCCGCGACCGTGCTGGCCGAGCATCCCAAGGCCCGTATCGACGTGGACGTGAAGCGGCAGTACCGCAACATGAAGGACCATCTGGAGAAGGAACCGCGTGCGGTCGCCCTGGCTGCGGCGGCCATGAAGGCCGTGGGCATCGAGCCGAAGTACGCCTCCATCCGCGGCGGCACGGACGGCTCCCGGCTGAGCGAAATGGGCCTGCCCACGCCGAACCTGGCCACCGGCATGCACAATTTCCACTCTGTTTTGGAGTTTGCCTGCCTGGAAGAGATGGAATCGTCCGTGACGGTCCTGATCGAACTGGCCCAACTGTGGGGCAAGGAAAAGCCATGACCGGCTTCTCTTGTGGATCCAGCTTGTGCCTGTAGGACCGGCTGATGTCTGTGCGACCGGCACATCTTTGTGGGACCGGCTTCTCCTTGTGGGACCGGCTTTCCAGCCGGTCCGTGTGTGCCACGGCATACCGTAGCCTCGCTTCTTCTTCCGGAGACTCCGCCCACCCGGCGGATAACAGACGTTTATGAGCACTGAACCGACCCCCGAAAAGCCGCCCAGTCCGCTTCAAGAGATCACCCAGCCCTTCATCGACCTGGTTCACGCCCCGCGGGCCCTGTGGGGCATCAACCTGGCGTACGTCATCGAGGGCATGGTCTACTTCGGCATGTTGGGCTACCTGGCCATTTACTGCTCCGAGTACATCTTCCAGGCCATCGACGGCGCGGACGAAGCCGCGCACTACATGGTGATGGTGCTGACCGCGGGCATTACGATTGCCATGTTCTTTCTGGGGGTCGTAGCCGACAAACGCGGCGTGCGGTTCGCCCTGATTCTGGCTTTCCTTTTCATGTTGACCGGGCGGGCGATCTGGTCCGCCGGACCCAACCTCCTCGGTCTGGAACCCGTGCGCCCCGGCGTTCTCGCCGGCGACAGGGTCAC
>JAFGJQ010000462.1 GCA_016929015.1 Phycisphaerae bacterium
GGGCTCGCCGCCGTTGAGCCGGATCGTGCCGAAATCGTTGTCGCGAATGCGATACTTGCCGCAGCCCAGGGTCAGCACGATGGAGTCCTTCGGCGTGTTGCGGGCGAACTCCGAATAGTAGTTCCGGCCGGGCTCCGCCCCGTCGCATCCGCCGATCACGAAGAAATGCTTCAGCCGGCCGGCCTTCACCGCCTCCACGATCGGCCCCGCCAGCGACAGGATGACGGAGTGGTGGAAGCCGACCACGCTCTCCTTGTCCTTCGCCTCGGGCAGCGGCTTGGAATGCAGGGCCTTCTCGATCACCGGGGAGAAATCGTCCGTCATCAGGCGGGTCCCGCCGGGGACGGCCGTGACCCGCGTAGTGAACACGCGATCCTTGTACTCCTCCCGCGGAATCAGAATGCAGTTTGTCGTCGCGAGCACGGGCCCGGTGAACTCCTTGAACTCGCTTCGCTGTTTCTGCCACGCCCCGCCGAAATGGCCCGCCAGGTGGGGGTGCTTGCGTAGCTCCGGATACATATGCGCCGGCAGCATCTCGCCGTGCGTGTATACGTTGATGCCTCTGCCGGCCGTCTGCTTCAGCAGGTTCTCCATGTCCAGCATGTCGTGCCCGGTCACCAGAATGCCCGGCCCGGCCTTGGTGCCTTCGTACACCGTGGCCGGCGACGGCTTGCCGAACCGGGCCGCACGGCCTTCGTCCAGAAGCTGCATCACCCGCAGGTTCTGCTTTCCGCACTCCAACACCAGCTCGAACAGGCTCTCCATTTCGAAATTGACGTTTGTTACCGTCGCGAAGAGGGCTTCCTCGATGAACGCGCTGACCTCTTCGTCAAACTTGCCCAGTCGCCGGGCATGGTGCGCATAAGACGCCATGCCCTTGAGCCCGTACAGAAGCGTCTCCTGCAGAGACTGCATGTCCGGGTCTTTTCCGCAGACGCCCGTCACGACGCAGCCCGTCCCGTGGGCCGTCTGTTCACATTGATTACAGAACATGGTGTACTCCTCTGTTGATCGTCGCCACTTCGAAATCCGTTTCCTGAAACACGGGTCAGGCGGCTGATTCCATGGGGACCTCACGCGACCCGAGAACGTCACCCCGCGTGCTGATGACCAGGTCATGCACCGGAACGTCTACCCCGCTTCGCCGCCGCGCCTCCAACGCCATCATGAGCAGACCGCCGCAGCACGGCACCTCCATCCGGGCCACCGTCACGGACGCCGGTCGGTTCAACCGCAGCATCTCCGTCAGCTTCTCCACGTAGCCCGTCAAATCGTCCAGCTTCGGACACGCAATCGCCAGCACCCGGCCCTTCAGAAGCCGGCCGTGAAAGCCGCCCATCGCAAACGCCGCGCAGTCCGCCGCCAGCAGCAGATGCGCCCCACGCAACACCGGCGCCGAGGCCGGCAGCAACCGCAACTGCACCGGCCACTGCCGCAACATCGACGGCGCGTCGCTCTCTCCCACGGGCGTGCCGTCGCACCCGGTTTCCGCAACGGCGCCAAGCCGCACGAACCGGGCGGACGGACAGCCGCCCGCCGGCGCGGGCGCCGCCGCCGTCGCGTGTCCGGCCGGTGCCGCAACCGCCGACTCGTCAAACGCATCCGCCTCGCGGCGTTCGATTCGGATGGCCCCTTTGGGACAGTGCCCCAGGCATGCACCCATCCCATCGCACATTCGGTCGGAGACCAGCCGGGCTTTCCCGTTGATCACCCGAATCGCCCCCTCCGCGCACGACGGCACGCACAGTCCGCAGCCGTCGCAGAGGTCCTCGTCTATATGCACGATCTCACGGATCATCGTCATCTCTCCTTGACCGGCCCGCGGTTGTCAGCCCGGGGCACCGGCGTCATACTGGCAGTGTGCTACCGAAGGCACGATGCGGCCTTGACGTGGATCAAACCGCTTCGGAAACCCGAAGGAGGAATCGCGTAACCCTTGGCCTCAGAAGCAGTTACAATTCTGCAATCCTCCGGCTTTTTTTCCGGGCTGTCCGACGAATCGCTTGGCCGGCTGGAGGCAATCGCCCGGATTGTCTCGTTTCAGAAGGGCCAGACCGTGTTCCGCAAGGGCGACCCCTGCCCCGGCCTGTACGTTGTTGCCCACGGCGCCGTCCGCATCTACAAGATCGCTCCCAACGGCAAGGAGCACGTGCTCCACTTCGCCTACCCCGGCATGACCTTTGCGGAGGTGGCGGTCATCGGCGGGTTTGAGTGCCCCGCCTACGCCCAGGCGATGGAAGACACGAGGTGCGCCCTGCTGCCCCAGCGAGACTTCTGCCGAATCCTTGAGGAAAGCCATCCGTTCTGCCTGCAGCTCATGACCAGCATGGCGGCATGGGTGCGCCACCTGGTGGGCGTGATGGAAGACATCGTCCTGCGCGACGCCGCCGGCCGTGTTGCCCAGTTTCTGATCCGAAGCGACCCCACAGACGGCACCGCCGCCTTTGTGCTGCCCATTTTGAAGAAAGACCTGGCCAATCACCTGAATCTGACCAGCGAGACCCTTTCCCGCACGTTCCGCCGGTTGGCCGACGCCGGCCTGATTGACCTGCCCGACGCCCAGCGCGTTCGCATCCTCAACCCGGACGGACTCGCCGACGTCGCGCAGGGGTCGCCCGTCTGACGCCGCGCTGGCCGTCGCGTGACACTTCGGGTAGGCTTGTCCTGCCCGGGCCTGGGCTGCTCGGGACCGTCATCTCACGCAATTCGACAGAAAGGAGCGAAGCCATGCCAACATACGTCATTCTGAGCGAGTTGGACCCGAAGGCCATGCGTGATCCCAGCGAGTTTCGCCAGCTTGCCGAGACCGTGGCAAAGAAGATCAAAGAGCAATGCCCGAACGTGCGGTTGAAGGAAAGCTACGCCCTGATGGGACGCTTTGACGTGCTTGACGTCATCGAAGCCGACAACCCCACCGACGTGGAAAAGGTCGCGATGATCATCCGCTGCTATGGTCATGCCATGACGGAGACGCTGCACGCAACGCCCTGGAAGGACTTTCTGTCGCAATTGTAGCCGTCGCGGCGACACAGATCGGAGCGGCGACGCTACGCAATGGGCGTGCGCCAAAAGCGGCTCACCAGGAGGTTGACGCCATGTTTGAGCGTATCGGAAATGGTTGGGAACTGGCCAAATCCAGCTATCGCTGCCTGTTGCTGGACAAAGAGCTTCTCGTATTTCCCTTGCTCAGCGGATTGGCTTGCTTGATCGTGCTGGCGAGCTTCACGCTGCCGTTGATGAGCAGCGACTATGTGCAAACGATCGAGGAAGACGGCCAGGCGCCGAGCGATCCGATGGCATACGTGATCCTCTTCCTGTTCTACTTCTGCAACTACTTCGTGATCGTGTTCTTCAACGCGGGCCTCATTGCCTGCGCGGTGATTCGGTTCAACGGCGGCGATCCCACCGTGGGCGACGGGTTCCGTGCCGCGACCGCAAGGCTCCCCCAGATCCTCGCCTGGGCGTTCGTCTCTGCAACGGTGGGGGTCATCCTCAAGGCCATCGAATCCCGCAGCAGCCGGGCCGGGCGGATTGCCTCCGGTCTCCTGGGAATGGCCTGGGGAGCAGGGACCTATTTCGTCGTGCCCGTCCTCGTCATGGAGAAGCTGGGCCCCTTCGCAGCCGTGAAGCGATCGCTGTCGATCCTGCGTCGCACATGGGGCGAGGCACTGGTGTCCAATTTCGGCATCGGCCTGTTCGTATTCCTCATGATCCTGGGTTGCCTGGTTCCGGCGGTGCTGGGTGTTCTGGTCGGCTCGAGAATTGCGATTGTGGCGGGGATCGCCGTCACGGTCGTGCTGATAATCCTGGTTTCGCTGATATCGAGCGCGCTGAGCGGCATTGTGCTGGGCGCGCTGTACCTCTATGCCGCGGAGGAACGCGTCCCGCCGCAGTTCGAGGCCGCATCCTTCCGCGGGGCCTTCGTACAGCGGTAGCCACACAGCCCGTCGCAGAGGCGCCGGCAGCGACCCCCGTGTTCACTGGGGTCTGTCAACGCATATCAGGACGGGGGTGCAGCCGGCTGGTCGGGGCCGTTCAGGCAGCCTTCAAAGACGGTGAAGTCCGCGTTGTCCACGTCATCGTCACCGTCGAGATCCGCATCGGCCGGACATGCCGGGCAGCCGGGGCAAGGCAGACCCGCACCGCGGAAACAGCTCTGGAACAGAGCGAAATCCGCGAGATCAACATCTCCATCCGCGTCGAAGTCCGACTGGGGTGCGCCGACCGCCACGTAGACGTCCTGGCCGCCGGTGAAGGCGATTCGGCCGCGGTTGTTGATGCTGCTCTCCATCCCGCCGGCGGGCACGGGGCCCTGGTTGTTCAGAACAGTGAACGACTGGTCGACGGGGTTGAAGTAGTAGATGTCCGTCCGCCAGAATGCGATCTCGCCGCGCCACGACAGGTCGTTGGCAAAGCCGGACGCGGAGCCCGCCGGGAAACCGGGCAGATCCGAAACGTACAGAAACGTGCCGGACGCCGCGTCGTAGTAGGTGACCTGGTCCGGCCGAAACAGGGCCGCGTCGCCGCGATCGTTCAAGGCGAAACTGTCGCCAAGTCCGCCCGGCCCGCCGGGGAGCGTGCTGATGTTGGTGGTTGTTCCCGTTGCAGGGTCGTAGACATAGAGCGACGGGAAACCCATGTAGGCCACCTGGCCCAGGTTGTTGATCGTGTTCTCGCGGCCGCCCGACGAGCCACCCGGCTTGCCGGTGATCATCTCGAACGTACCTGTCGCATGCCTATACACGTACACGTCGCCATAGTTCAGTTGGCCGGAATGGAACGAGATCACGTTGGAATCGTTCAGAGCGAAGATCAACTGCAGGCCGTGGGCCTGCGAGTTCCCGGGATAGCCGGGCAAGGCGGAGATGTTCGTGAACGTCTGCGAGGCGGCCTCGAAGAACCAGAGGTCTCGACTCGTCTGTTCGAGCATGACGATGTTGCCCTGGTTGTTGAGCTTGGGAAACCACGCCCCCGACGGCGCGCCGGGCAAGGCGGTGACGTTCAGAAATGTTCCCTCGCTGCGATCATATAAATACACCGTCGTGTCGTCGAAAAACGCGATGTCACCGTTGTCATTGATGCTCGGCGCCCTGCCCTGCCCGGGCCCGCCCGGGGCATCCGTAATGCTCTCGAAGTCGAAGTCCCGGGCGCGGACGCTCGCAGCGCACGCGAGACATGCCGCGGCGACGACGAACCCTTTGCTCACACACCCGCCGGTTCGTGATGCCAAGCTGGGAAGCATCTTTTCGCCCTCCTGTTCTGGATTGTGAGACGCAAAGCCGTCGGAACAGCCACGCACGGACCACCCGGATCGGCATACGGTGGCGCCGAGCTTCTTCTGGATCACGCTCGGAGAGGATGATACCGACTCCCGGTTCAAAGCGATAGCTGCGACAGCCCGATGCGCCCTTCTGACACGGGGGCAGACAGCGGGCAACGATGCGTGCCGCTCGCGCGCGCGAGAGAAGACCGGGCCTTTTCAGATATCCTCGTCGCGATCCGGGAACGCGGACGGCCCGGATGGGCTGCGCCGGGGGGCGCCCGGGCGAATCGCGAGCACCTCCAGGGCGTCGCGCTCGACGATGCCGCGGAGTTGATCGCGGGGGATGACCGGCAGGTTGGTGCCCTGAACCATGTGGTTGATGCTGTACAACGTCTCAATGCAGTTGGCGGCGGACGTATAAGGGAATCCGCTGCCGAACAGCAGCTTGTCCATCACGCCGTGATGATACGCGCCCAGCAGGGCCTGGTACGCCTCCCACGGATGGTGAAGCAGCCAACTCACGTCGGAATACACGTTGGGGTGCTTGGCCAGCAGAACAATCGTCTCGGCCACCCAGGGATAGCCCAGGTGGGCGATGATGATCTTCAGATCCGGAAACTCGCGAGCCACCTCGTCCAGCAGCACCGGCTGGGCATACTCCAGCTTGCACGCCGTCGCCATGTGAATGCCCGGGTGGAACAGCACCGGCATCTGCAGCTCGGCCGCCTTCGCATACACACGCATGGCACGGGTGTCAGTCGGGTGATAGTCCTGCGCCGCCGGCGCCACGCCCACACCCTTCATCCCCAGTTCCCGCCGGGCGCGGACCAGGGCCCCAATCGCCTCGTCCGGCACCGCCGGGTCCACGCCGGCAAAGCCGATCAGCTTGTCCGGGTAACGGCGCACATAGTCGGCCACCAGCGTGTCGGGGATCTCGGCGCCCAGGTAATGGCTCCGGAAGCCGAGCACGATGGCCGTATCCACAGGCCGTGATGCCTCGTAGTGACGCTCCGCACCGGCCTTGGCGGGCGCACCCTCCAGCCGAGTCAGAACGGGAAGACCCAGCCGACTGCGCGACCACGGCAGATCGCGCCCCAACTGCGACATGGAGTCCCAAATGTGCGTGTAACAGTCAACAATCATGAGCGTTGCTCTGCGGCTGACGGCCCACCGTCCGCCGAGCCGGACTATAGCCGTGCGCGTGCGGGGGGTCAATTGGACACGCCCTGGCGACAGGCCCGCACGGCACGGCCGGCCGCGCGGCCATCTCACCCGGACGTCAACACGATCCGCGCCGTCGGACAAGCCGGGTGCAGCCGAGCGTAACGAACGCCAGTCCAAGCGCCGCCGGCTCGACTCCGAACGCCCCGCACGCCGCGCCGCGTCCGGGAATCGCTCGGCCGGATGTTGCGGCGGCTTCCAGCGATTCTTGCGCCGAATTCACCGCCTGCTGAACCGCCGCCGCTCCGGCCGAGCCGGTGCCGGCCTGCAACGCCGTGTCGAGCACGGTGAACTGCCGCCCGAAGGCCGAGCCGCCGCCCGTGCCGCCGGGCAGGCTCTTCACACGCGTGGTGAAGCGGGCCTCCAGGTCCATCGTCTGCCCGGCCAGTACGTCGTATTCATATGTGACGGCCTGGTTCGGAATCAGCGCCACGTGGAACACGCCAAAGGGCTCGATTCCCTCAGACACCGCCTCCGGCGTTTGCCCGTCCGAACCGGATGTCGAGAGCAGCAGGTCCGCCCCGCCGAACTCGTACACGAGCGATCCCAGAGGCGCAGCGGTCACCCGGCCATTCGCCGTGCCCGCCAGCCGCAGGCCCGTGGTAAACAGCTCGTCGGAGGCGGACCCGCCCGCCACCCGGTAGACCGTCACCCGGAATTCCGCTTCCAGGCCGCTCAAGTCACGACCCGATTCCTCTGCCCACAGAATGAGTGCCCCGGACAGGAAGAGCTCACTGCTGACGCGGGATGCACCGAACGAGAGGCCGACATCGGCCGCGGTCAGGCGAATCGTCCGTGTTTCCACTGCCTCGGACTTCACGGAATACGCCTTGGACGGGTCGGCAGACACACACGTCGTCTCGAGCCCGAACTCCGCCGGGTTGGCACTCCCCGTCGGGCGGGTCGGATCGCGGAAATCCGTGAACGCAAACGCCACGTCCGTCAGACCGCCGGGGTCCCCCAGCACAACTCCCACCTCCAGCGGAAACACGGACTGCGTTTCCGGGAATTGCTCGAACGCGCTGTCGGACGAGGTCAGCACGCCGCCGACGTACTCCTCCGCCTCCGCGGTGATGTCGGCGCGGATCTGCAGAATCTCCGCACGGCCGGGCGCGTTCAGGCCGAGGGCAACCAGCACAAAGCCCAGCACCAGACAGCCCGTCTTCTCGTGCATTCCTGGCATTCCACACATCCTCCCGGGACAGCCCCGCGCCCATCCGTACTCTACGAGGCGGAATCGCCCAAGTCGAGCTTTTTCCGCCGGAGTCGCTCGCCCACCAGGTAACAGGCGGGCACGACAATCGGGCGGATGACGAAGGTGTCCAGAAGAATCCCCAGCGCAAAAGCGAACCCCAGTTGCCGGTAGAACGCGAGTCCGGTCGCGGCAATCGACCCCAGAGTGGCCGCCATGATGAGCCCGCAACTGCTGATCACCGGCCCCGTGGTGACGATCCCCCGCAGTGTGGCCTCGGGAGCCGATCGGCTCCGCCGCTCCTCCAGAATGCGCGAAACCAGGAAGATGTTGTAGTCCTGGCCTACCGCCATCATGATGACGAACAGGAACAGTTTCACCTTCCAATCCAGCGCCTGCCCATCGAGCCAAATGCGAAACGTCCAGTCGGTGACGGCCAGCGTGGCGAGGTACAGCACCAGCGTGGCAATCACCATGACCAGGGTCAGGCCGACCCGTCGCACCCAGATCAGCACAATCACGGCAATAGCCGCGGCCACGCCGATCATGATGCGCTGCTGATCGGCATCGGAAATCGCTTTGATATTCAGGATGTACGGAGTCAGCCCGACCGCATGAAGCCGGACATCGGCCTCCACGTCACGCCCCGCCCACTCCTCCATGCTTCGGGTCACGCGGGAACAGAGGTCCATGGCCGGGTCCGACAGCGGCGGGAACGGCTGCATCACCTCCACCCGGACGCAACGGAGAGTGTCATTGACGTAGTATGGGCGAATCCACGCCCGCGGGAGCAGCGTGGTCGACGCCCGTGACCCGAACGGCTTGTCCAGGCCCCACACGTCCGCCACGCCGTCGACGCCACGGCACGCTTCCGCCAACCCGGCCGCGTACGCGTCCAGCTCCGCCGGCGAACACGCCGCGCCGCTGCTCAAGACAAACGTCCAGGAAAAAAGTTCCGCGGTGGAGAAATGCCGCTCCGCCAGCTTCTGCCCGCGGGCCGCGCTGCTGTCGCTGTTCACCACGCCAAGCGCATCATACCGGTACGGCGTGCGGCTCCCGTGCCACGCCGGGTAGAACAGAACCAACGCCATCCCAATCAAAATGGGAAACGGATGACGCACAACCCCCCGGGCCAAGCGCCCCCACAGCCGGCTGGGAGTCTCCTGTTCGGCCGCCGAAACCGATCGCGGCCAGAAAAGCGGCGACCCCATCAGACGCGCCACCGCCGGAACCAGTGTCAGCGCAGCCGCCATCGAGATCGCAATGGCCAGGCCCAGGGCCCGACCGGCGTTGTGGGTGGGTGACAGGTCCGCCAGCAGCAGCATGGACAGGCCGATCACCGTCGTGGCCGCGCTGGCGGCAATGGCCCCGCCCGTGCCCCCCGTCGCGGCGGCGGCCGCCTCCCAACCGACGCCCCCTCGGGATTGCTCGCGATACCGGGCCAGCCAGAACATCGCGTAGTCCGTGCCCGACCCGAACATCAGCACGACGACAAACGTGCGCTCCAGGTTGCTGAGGCCCCAGCCGGCAACGGCCAAGCGGTTCAACAGCGCCAGCGCCACGTACACACTTGTGCCGATGGAGATCAGCGGAACGAATGCAGCCAGCGGTGCCCGGTACACACAGATCAGAATGGTGAGCACGGCCGCCACCGTCACCCACGTCGTCCGGTGATACGCTCGCGTCGTGGCGACACTCAGGTCCCGGCCCAGGCCGCCCTCACCCGTAATCTCCAGCCGCAACCCCTCCGGCAGCCCGCGACGAGCCAGGGCATCAATGGCCTCCACCTGGTCCACCGACGCCTGCACCAGGTAATTGGAGTCCGTGTTGACCACAATCATGACCGCCTGCCCGTCGCGGGCGACCAGTCGCGACTGAAGATGCGGATGCGTGGAGGGAGCCAAAACACGCCACCGCCCGCCAGACTCCGCCAGCAATCGCGCCGTCACCGCCAGCACGAAATCGTGATCCGAGGCGAGCAGACCCTCGGTACGCTCGAATATCAGGACCGTCCGGGTCCGCGCGACAACCTGGGGAAAAGCCTGCCGGGCCGCCTCCAGGGCCTGGTTGTACGGCTGGTGGTCGGGCAGCAGGGAGGCCGGCTCCGCGGAGGCCACCGCCTCGGGCGAGGGAGCGGACACGGCCAGCAGACCAACCGCCCCCATCCATCCCAGCAGAACGACCCACGGGTGACGCGCAACCCAACGTCCCAGGTGCAGGAACATGGGCAGCGTTTCTAGCCGCCGGGACGACCCCGGTCAAACGCAACGCCCAGGGCCGCTACAAGCGAGCCAAGGTCCTTTTTGCACAGCGTGGCGGAACAGCAGTGGCCGGCGGGCCGTCTGCGGGCCTACAGTTCAAAGAGGGGACCGGAGTGCCTCACTTCGTGCGGCCCGGTTCGCGGGGGCTCTGGAGACTCATGGGACTTGTCGTCACGATCGTCAGCGGGCCCCGCCGGTCGGGCAAAAGCACGATCATCCGCGAGATGGTCGCCACGGTCTATCGCACCCCCCCGCACTACCTGCGACTGACCCGCAATGACGGCGACAAGCTCCGCCCGGCCCCCTGCGCGACCGGAAACCCCTCCGACTGCGGGGTCGCGAGTGCGGCCTGGGTGGAATACGACCCGCAACGAGTGTTTGAAGTGCTGCCTGAAGCCCTTGCCGTCGTCGCCCGGCGCGATCCGAACGCCCATGTCGTGATTGAGGCGGACGCGGACCCCAGCCTGCGCCAGGCGTTTACGTACCACGCCCGCCTGTTCGTCATGCGAGCCCCCGCCGGCGAACACGAGGTCTTTCGATCGTGCGCCGAGGCCGCCGGCCGGTTGCAGGCCGCCTTGAACGACACCTCCACGTTTGCCGCGGAGGTCTTCGGATTGTGCGGCGAAATCGGCGCGTCGGACGACGACGCACACCAGAACCTCCCCGGGTTCACGCCCCTTCAGATGCAGTCGTTCCTCCACTCGCCGCTGGGTTGCCAACTGGCCCTGCGAAGCCAGTTGCAGCCCGCCTATCACGCCATCCTGGACAGCAACGTGATCGTCATGAACACCGCCGTGGGAGGGACCGGCCCCGACGTGGACGCAACCCGACGCAGGCTGGATTCGCTGGTCAGCCAAATGCACTGGGGTTCGCCTCGTCCCAGCCGGCTCTTCTGTTGTGATTTCATGGATCCGCAGGATCCGCTGCGTGATGATCTGTTTGGCGCCCTGCGGGCGGCATGTTCGTGCTGATCGCGCAGCGTCACTCCTTGCTCGAAATGGTCCAGCGCCATTCCTTCACGCCGAAACACTCCGTTGCATATTCGATGATCCGGCGAAATGCGTCGCACGCCTGGGCACGCTCGATCATCTGGGCTTTTGTCAGCGGAAACGGCTGCCCTTCGCCGCTGAGAGCGATGCGCAGCCAGCCCGCAAACTCCGGCGGCTCGTGAAGATAGGTGGCCAGGTTCGGACCCACCTCAAAGCTCAACTCCGAAATCTCCAGATACGCCTCGTTCCCGCAGAATGACAACGTGCTCAGAATCTCGCGGCTGGGCTGCAAACCCACGATCTCCAACTCGGCAAACGGCACACGCTCCGCCGAAAGCAATTGCTGGCAGATCTTGTACACCGGCCCCTCCGCAGAGAAAAACGGGCCGATGTGCGTGTCACTCATCTCCGTCCAGCTCGGCGGTTCGTACACCCCGGATGCCTCGCAATCAACCTGCTCGGCGCGCCGTGCCTGCGCCATCAGCTTCTTGAGGAGGGCCTCCATGTCCGGCTTCACCGCCTGCCGGCGTGCCTCACCGCTGATGTCGAGAATCCCATAGCACGCCAATTCGTTCTCCGCGTCGCCGGACGAACCCCCCGCCACCGTCGCAATGAACCGCCTCACCCGCTCGGGATACACGTCAACCCAGCTCGGGCTGTACACGATGATGTCCGTCCAAAACGACACGAGCCCGGCTCCTCGAACTGCGCCTCAGAACCGCATTATACGCCCACGACCCGCCTTTGCGATGCCGTCGCACGGACCGCATCAATCGTGACGACGGCCGGACGAGGCATCTCGCTTCCCTCCGCTCTTGCGAGTCGCCCTGCCTGCCAAATCACGAGGTTTTGCCGTCTTCGCCAGTCTACCCATCTTCACGCCGCGGTCCGCCCGGGGGAGGATGGGACGGCGGCTGGCAGGCACTGGAATGGTCTGCTGACCGGACAGGAACGCGCCCGTCACGGATTGCGCCGACCGGACGATCGCCGAGATATCGCCTTGCGCTACCACTTCGCCGCCCCGAACGCCCGGCCCCGGACCAAAATCCACGATCTCATCCGCGCAGCGCATCGTCTCCTCGTCGTGCTCCACCACGATGACCGTGTTGCCCA
>JAFGJQ010000463.1 GCA_016929015.1 Phycisphaerae bacterium
CTCAGCGTACGCACGCCGCCGATGTACCCCGTCTTCGCACACACCAGGCCGGGCACGTCTTTCATCCGCCGCTTGAGTGTTCCATCGCGACAGGCCACCGCCAGGCTTCGGGCAAAAAGGGGAAACCCGCGCCAGGGAGGGTGCCAGGGAGGGTGTCAGGATGATTTTTGCGGCGGATTCCTGAGGCGCGGTGCCGATCCTGATCCGCCACTGCATCATCGAGTGCAACGTGGCGGTGAACGATCTGCCGGGCAAGGAGGAGTTGGAGGCGTTGCGGATCAGCGTGAATCGGGGTCGTCCGTTGGGCGAGGAGTCGTGGGTGTGGTCGACGGCACGGCGATCGGGTCCGGAGTGTACCCTGCGCCGCCCCGGCCGGCCGCGCAAGAGGCGGCGAATTGAGTGATGTCCCGTGTTACTCAGGTCGCCTTTGCGGAAGAGAAGCCGGCTCGAAGCCGGCTGCAAGAGAGATCAGAGAGAGGAGATGAGGGGAGCTGCTTTTCCCCGGCTGAAGCGGGGGGCACTGGCCGGTCGGCTGAAGCCGACCAAAGGGCAAGCCAACCGGAACAAGTCTGAGGGTAGGCGATTGGTTCCTCTGCCCCTGCCGGGGCAGGGGGGTTTCTTGATGGGCGATCCACGGGCTCCGCTGCGCAGGGCTGCGCCCTGCTCCACTTTGCCCGCGGCTACAATCCGCCGCCCCCGGTTGGGGGCGGAATGAGCCGGGCTAAACGGGGCATCTGATACTCACACCTGAGCGAAGGGTGGGGGTGGCTTGCGGCGGGTGGAGGCGTGGCGAGGAAGATCGGTCCGACGGGGGTGATTGACAGGCCATCTGTGAATGTGCCGGAAGCACTGCTCAAGAAGCAGTGGCACGCGCGGGACGGGCGAAACATGCCCGAGGCTGAAGCCTACGGGCATGGCACCCGGCAGTGGCACACTGTGACACTAAGTATGGAGCCCCGTCGAAACGGGGTACCGGGCAAAGAGGGGTTGTGCGGGGCACGTCAACCGGCCGTTTGGCTCGTCCTTGCCCCGACTCGCGGTGGAGCCGGTGAGAAACGCGGGCTAGGGGGCGGCGAACAGGGATTGGAACTCGGCGAAATCCCGCAGATCCACGTCGTAATCGAAATTGAAGTCAAATACGACCCGGCAGTTCGTGACGGAGGGCGACTGGTTGGGGCCGGCCAGGCAACCGACGAAGGCAACCGCATCCGCGATGTTCACTTCGCCATCGTGGTCCCAGTCACCCGGTTGCCGCACAATGATGTCCATGGCATTGACGTAGGCGTACGAGCCCAGCAGCAGCGTCAGATCCACGAAGATCTGCCCGAAAGCGTCCGGGCGAATGCCGGCCACGGACGCAAACGTGTCATCGTTGCCGTCGTAGACGCCGCCGTGTCCGATGTCGGTCCCGGAGGTCATGAGTATGGCCGTGGCCTGGTTTGCACCGATGACCTGGTACTTGGTTGCTCGGGACTCGGTGCTGGTGCGCGACCCAAAGAAACGGAAGTCGTAGGCCAGGTCCGGGTCCAGCCCGTCGATCATGAATCCGCCGGGCAGGTCGTCGTCGCCGAGCCCCGGCTGACCGTCGGCGCTGCAGTAGAAATAGTCCTCCGTCGCGGAGCCGATGGCGAGGTCTCCCAGTAGGCCCGGATCAGGCGCCAGCAATCCGCCGTTGAGCTTGCCATTTGAGGAGAAGCCGCCGGTGATGGTCAGGCCGATGCCGGTGGCCGTTCCGGTCGCGTCCACCATGTTGCCCAGGTGCTCGCCCGCGAGGATGGCGACCCCACCTTCGGCCGGGTGCCAGTTGTTCCAGTGGTTGCCGTAGGCGTCGGGACTGGCCGTCTGGTCGCCGTCGTCCGAATTGCTGGGGCCGAAGTCGAACAGGATTCGACCGCCGACCGGGGGGGTGCTGGGGTTGGCGGTGGCCACTTTGTTGGGTGCGATCACTGCCTCGATGCCCGGCCGGATGATGCTGGTCCAGAACTCGTAGCCCTGGCGGTTCAGGTGGATGGAGTCGACAAACAGCCCGGTGAACGCCGGATCACTGGGCGGGTTCATCGCCCAGAACGGCGTGGGCAGGTCAATGTAATGCAGCCGCGGGTTTCCGGCGGCGAAGCCGGCGATCGCGTTGTTTGCGATCATCTCCTCCGGACCGTTGGCAAAGCGGCCGGGAGTCGGCATGATCCCCAGATAGAAGATATCCACGTCCGGCTGCGCGGCATGTACCGTCGTTACGAATTCCAGATAATCTGCAAAGACCTCGTTGCCGTCACCGCCACTGGCAATGTCGTTGGTGCCCGCCCACACCACGATGGCCGCGGGGTTGTAGGGCAGCACGATGTCGTTCACGTAAATGTTCACATGGTCGAAATGGGCGCCGCCGAAACCTCGCTGGATCACCTTGTAGTCCGCGAAGTCCAGGGTGAGTTGCTCCCACCGGCGAATGCTCGAACTGCCCACGAACAGGATCGCGCCCGAAGCGGGCGGGTCGAGCGCATCCTGAGCGGTCCAGCGTCCGATATTCGCGTCGTACTGTCCGGCGGCATGTGGCGGCGAGCAGAACAGCGCGGTCAACACCGCAAAGCAGCCCCAGCACAAACGTGCCTGGAAGACAGAAACGTTAGTTGTTGCGTTCATGAGGCCCTGCCTGGTCTGTGATGATCGTATCGCTGCGAAACGCCTGCCGCGGGAAAAGCAGCCATGCTCTGCGGTTTCGCCACCTGATTGATGATCCCCATCGGGGTCTTCACCGGCCATCCTACGAGAAGAACCTGTTCGATTTCAACGCGGACGGTCTCACTTTCCGTGGAAATTCGAGAAAACAAGGAGTGTCGTCCGGACGTGCTGCTGTGAAGACACCACGCGGAGGCGCTTTGATAACTGTTACATTCGGCCGATCGAGGGAAGCCAGGGGCAGAAACGACGCCGCGGCGGTGGAACTGGGCTGATGGGAGATGCTGACACGGCAAGGTGCTCGCGAGATGGAGAGAATTTCGGACGTGTGGGGAAAAGGAAAGGGGGCATCACGGATACTGACATTTGGGGCGGGGTTGAACGGAAGAAGGTGGGGTCCTCTTTTTCCGTCCCTTCGTCCCGGAGCTTGCCCGCCGCGGCGGGTGCCTCCGTCCCTTCCTCCTTCATTCATACCGCCCGATCCGGTCTGCCTCGGCCAGGACCATGCGATACGTGTCCAGCGTGACGCCGGGCGGGATGGAATGGTCGGAGTGGTAGATGTACCCCTGCTTGGGCATGGCCGCGCCCATCTTGACGCGGATCTCCTCGCGGACCCGGTCCGGGTCGTTCGTCGCCAGCACCTTCACGTCGATGTTGCCGACGAACGACAGCCGATCGCCCCATCGCGGCGCCAACTCGCGCAGATCCATGTTGGCGCTGTTCTCCATCGGGTTGATGGCGGACACGCCGGCGTCGATCAGGTCGTCGAGCACCAGGCGAATGTCACCGTCGGAATGGTAGATGACCGGCATGCCGCGCTTCGTGAACTCGGCGAACATCTTTTTGTGATACGGCTGGAGGAACTCGCGATAGTGCGCGGGGCTCATGAACGGGCCGTTGCGATACGCCATGTCGCCGTAGACGAACGCGCCGTCGCAAACCATGCCCTCCGCCTCGGCCATCTGGAAGAGCCGGATGGCCACGTCCGTATACGTGCTGAACACGTCGTGGATCCAGTCGGGCTCCTCGATCATCGCCATCAGCATGATTTCGTGGCCCAGCACGTCCTTGATCATCTCAAACAGTTCGACCGTGCCGTAGCAGACAAAGCGGTTCGCTTCGCGGGCCCGGCGGTAGAGCGGCCAGAACTCGTCCCAGCGGATGCGGTCGTGCGTGGGTTGCAGCAGGTGGCGGACCTCCTGCCAGCGCTGCGGCGTGTCGATGCCGTAACGGATGTGCTCCGGCGTCCCCATTTTGTGCTTCCACCAGCGCAGTTCCGCCCAGTTGCCGTCGCGCTGAAGGACCCAGTCGTCGGTTTCGTCGAGGACCTCGGGCTGCATCAGCCGCAGGCAATAGTCCGGCCAGCCCACCTCCAGCAGGTCGAAGCCGAAGTGCTCCCATAGGGTGCCGTGGCGATGGGCCCATGCCTGGGCGCCACTCCACCCGACATCGGGCGGAATCTCGATGCCGAGGGCCTTTCGGAATGCCAGCTTCGTTTCGAGCCAGAACCGGTCATACCGGGGTACGCGGTCCGCCGGCTGCCGGGTCAACGTGCGATAGACGCGTTCTTTTGAGGTCAGGGATGCCATGGGGGATTCGAATCCTTGGGTCCTGGCGGCCGGGCGGGCGCCCCGTCCTGGGAGGTCGCATCGGCCGAAAACGACAGTTTACGGTGGGGCAGGGGGTTCGACAATGCGGGTCGGCGGGTGGAAATGGCAAATGTCCAATGTCAAATGATGGCGGCAAGACCGGCAGGGCGCGCCATCGAGCACCAAGATGCCCATAGAAGTGGATTCCATCTGTATGGCGTGACGCGCTTGCATCCGGTTGTTATCCTTTCCGGACTTTGGATGGGCGGCGGTCCTGGTACGCCGGGTCTCCGCAGGCGACTCGCCGTGGCGAGAAAGCCGGTCCCACAAACAAAGCCGGTCCCACAAGGGAAGTTGGTCCCACAGGCGGGATGGCGGTCCCACACGGTTGTTGTCGGTCGCAGAGGATGCTCAGAATGCACGCACATAAGCCTTCGGGATGGAATACCTGGGATTATCGCGGATTCAATCGGCTGGTCTTTCTGCGAAACGGGCAGACGAAGATCGCCGTGCAGTACGCGCTCTGGGACGGGGCGTTTCAGCCCAAGCCGGAAGAAAGGGATCACTATCGCTTCCACGGCGGGCTGCACCAGAACCTGCGATGGGACCACGCCCGCAAGATCGGCGCCCATGCGTCGCTGGGGCTGCCGGCCGAGGTGGAATTCGCCGTCGGCGAGGCCCGGTTCCGAGCCCGGGCGGTGGCGGAGGGCGACGCCCTGCGGCTGACCGTTGAACCGCTGGGTGAGACGCCGCTGCGGGTGGTGTTTCTGTTCGTCTCGCCGGACGCGGAGCCGGCCACGGCCAAATCGCCCACGCAAGGGGCGTTCGCCGGATGGCAGGTGGGGCTCGGCGGGGCGACGTGGCCGACGGATTACTTCCTGAACCTGCCGGTACCCTACGCCATTGGGCAGCCCGGGCAGCCGGCCGTGCTGACCGTGGCTCCGGCGGGCAGTTCGAAAACTGCTGACACGCCTGAGGGCCCGGAATCGTACGAGTCCGTGCGGCTGGCCGGCGGCGGGGCACTGGCCGACGCCCCGCAGGCGATGATGCAGGCCGTCAACTGGAACACGCATTTCGACGTGCGGCGGCGGCTGGTTTCGTCGCCGGTGAGCCGGGACTGGTGCATCGACTGGCACGGGCCGATCGTCTTTGGCTGGGACACGTTCTTCGCGGCCACCATCGCATCGCTGGAATCGCGGGAGCTGGCCCGGCTGAACCTGGAGTCCGTGCTGGCGGGCGTGGACGAGCTGGGATTCGTGCCGAACTACTTCATGGCGCACGGGGCGGCCTCGCGCGACCGGTCCATGCCGTGCCTGGGTGCATATACCATCTGGAAGCTGGAACAGGCGGAGCCGGACCTGGACTGGATCGGACGGATGTACCCGCGGCTGCGCACGTGGCACCGCTTCTGGATGAAGAACCGCAACGGCAAGGGCGACGGGCTGCTGGCCTGGGGCAGCAACGCGACGCCGCCGTACGAGTTCCCGCAACTGCTGCCGTACAACCCGTCCCTCCAGCATACGGCCAAGTGCGCCATGTACGAGTCCGGGCTGGACAACTCGCCCATGTACGACGACGTGCCGTTCAACACGCAGTCCAACACGTTTGAGTTGGAGGACGTGCTGCTAAGCTCGTACTACGCGATGGACTGCGAGGCCCTGGCGTGGATCGCCGCGGCCCTCGGCCGGGACAAGGACGCCGCCGCGTACCGCCGCGAACACGAGGCGATGAAGAAGCGGATGAACGACGTGCTGTGGGACGAGGCGAACGGGCTGTACTCCAACCGGCACTGGGACGGGCGGTTCTCGAACCGATGGGCCCCGGTGTCGTTCTTCCCGATGATCGCGGGGGTGCCGTCGCGGCAGCAGGCTCAGCGGATGGTCCGCGAGCACCTGCTGAACGAGCGGGAGTTCTGGGGCGAGTACGTGGTGCCGGCCATCTCACGAAGCGATCCGGCCTACAAGGACAACGACTACTGGCGCGGGCGAATCTGGGGCCCGTTCAACTACCTGCTGGCGGAGGGATTGCGGCGGTATCGCTTTGATGACGAGGCGGCCGAGCTGGCCCGCCGCGGCCTGGCCATGTTCCTGAAAAACTGGCAGGAGGACGGCGGGGTTTATGAAAACTACAACGCGGACACCGGCAAGGGCGCGGACGTATGGAACGCGGCCCGGCTGTATCACTGGGGCGGGCTGCTGGCGTTCATCGGGATCGGCGAATTGGTCGATTCGGAGCCGAGCGGGCATCTGCGGTTCGGTTCGCTGCGCTTCCCCGCCGCGACCGTGCGGAACTATCGACTGGCCGGCCACGTCTACGACGTGGACTGCGGCGACGCCGGGTTGCGCATCACCCGCGACGGCCGGCCGTACCTGGCGTGCACCACCCGAGCAATCGTGCGGCTTCCGCTGGCCGGCGACGGGCCGGTGGACATCCGCGCGGCGGGGCCGGGGGAACTGACGGTGCATGATGAAGCTTTCGCGCGTCGCCCGGGGCGGATCAATGACGGTGGGGCGATTGGATCAGAGAGGCGAGACGGAACCGTCGTCTTTCGGTGGGCGGGGACGTAACCGCGCGCTTGAAGCTGTCTTGGCGTGTCATTGACGCAGGCGGCGCTGATCCCGTGCCGTACGAAGTGACCGGCGTGTCTGCGGTGCCGCTGTCTTGCTGCGAATTGGCCGCTTCAGCAGGCCGGCACTCCACAGGGGAGCCGACCGCTCCTGTTCTGTACGGAACGGCGCGCTGCGCGGTGGGGTGATTCCGTTCGTCCGTGCTTGATGGCACGCTGCCTCCCCGGTCTGACGGGGAGGCAGCGTGTTCTGAAACACGTTTGCGGCAGACGTTACGGACAGGTGGGGACTGTCTGAATCAGCTCCTGTCCCGTAACTGTGAAACTGTTCTGAACCTCCGTCACGTCGTTGATGTTGATCTTGCCGGCGTCACCACTACCGGAAAGGAACACGTCGTAAGCCAGCGCCTGCTCGTCGGTCGGATTGTCTGTCTGCCAGAGCACGATCAGGCTGTAATCCGCCGTGTTCACCTTTTGCCATTGCAGAAGCGGGCCGGTCGCGGAAACGTTCCCAAAGCTGGCCGCGAAGTCCACGTCGCGGTCTCCGCTTAACGGATTGCCCGCGAGGTCAGTCACGGTGTCGGAAATGACGATCACGTAGTGATCCCCCTGCGAGAGTTGCCCGTATCCGTTCGGAATCTGATCCGGGGCGAACTCCAGCGTTGCCAGCGTCTGCGGGCCGTTGGTTTCGAGATCGAGCGAGACGTCGATCGGCTGGCCGGGCGAGTTCACGTGCCCGCAGACGGTGACTTTGGTCTCGTCAAACGTAGCTGCGTCGATCGGCTCGGAAAACAGGAACGTGAGCTTGGTCACCGATCCTTCCCGGGTCTCGATGGGTGCCCGGTCCTGCGGAGCCTGGGGGAGTATCTTGGGCAGATCCCCGAGAGCTTCCCCGTGGTTGTGCCAGCTCAGCCACTGTCCCATGATGTACGGGGGCGTCGTGTCGCCGGCGCTGGGGCAGGATTCGATCGTCTCGTCCATCCACTCCCCGGAGTAGGTGTAGCTGGCTTCCAGGACGGCAGCGTCATTCGCGTCAATGATGCCGTCAGCGTTGATGTCGTACACCACGGCCGCTTCGGCCGTTGGGGTGTCCGAGAGAGCCAATGCCAGTGACGAGCGGTCATTCGGGTTTACCGCCCTCCAGTTCTGGATCAGGCCCGCGGTCCTCACGTTGCCGAACGCCGCCGCGAAGTTCACGTCGCGATCGCCGCCCAACGGGTTGCCGGAACGGTCCGTTACCGAGTCCGAGACGACCGCGATGTAGTGATCGATCTGAGACTGGCGCAAGTACCCGTTGGGGATCTGTCCGGCGCCGAAGGTGAGAGTCACGGCCGTATGTGGCCCATTGGGTCCATCATCCAGGAGATAGCTGGCCGGGTGTCCCGGAACGCTCTTGTTGCCGCACACCGAGACCTTGGATGCGTTGAACGTGCTCGGCGCGACCGGCTCATCGAAGTCGAACGTGAGGGTAGCTACCGATCCCAGCCGTGTCTCGACAGGCGCCCGGTCCTGCGGCTCCGGGGGGAACTCCTTGCCCAGGTCGCCCAGGGTGACGCCGTGGTTGTGCCAGCTATACCAGGACCCGTCAATGGTGGGTTCCGTGGTGTCCGGCTCGTCCGAGCAGGGCGCGGTCAGCACACTCATCCATTCGTTCTGTGTGTATGTGTAACTGGCCTGGAGGGCAAGACTGTCATCGGTGTTGATGACTCCGTCCGCATTGAGGTCATACACCAAGGCATCCTCCGCGGTTGGAGTGTCCGAAAAGGCGAGTATGAGCGCACTGTAGTCGTTTGGGTTCACCGCACGCCAATTCATGATCAAACCGTTGGTCCTCACGTTCCCGACGGCCGCCGCGAAGTCCACGTCGCGATCGCCGCCCAGCGGGTTGCCCAGCAGGTCCGTCACGGTGTCGGAGACGACGGCCACGTAATGGTCGATCTGCGACCGTTGCAGGAGGCCGTTGGGGATCTGGCCGGGCGCGAAGCGCAGTGTGACCCTGGTATTCGGCAGGCCGTTGGTCCCGACGAGGTCGTAGTCAACGGGATGTCCGGGGATACTCTTGTTTCCGCAGACCATTACCTTCGTCCTGTCGAAGGTGTTCGGGTTGATCGGCTTGGAGAATCTGAAGGTCAACTCCGTGACGGAGCGTTGCCGCGTCTCGACAGGCGCCCGGTCCTGCGGCGTCTGCGGGAACTCCTTGCCGAGCCACTTCAGATCTTTGCCGTGGTACTTCCAACTGTACCACGACCCGTCAATCGTCAGCGGCGACGTGTCTTCGCATTCGTCGGGGATGCCGTTTGTGTCAGCGTCCTGGCTTAGCCCCTGCAAGATGTCGCCTGCATCGGGTTGTCCGTTGAGATTGCAGTCGACCTGGTATTCGTATGCGCCCATGTCCACGACCGCGACGTCGTCCGCATCTCCATCCACCACGCGCGGGTTGCCGTCCAGATCGTAGTTCCCTATGACGTACGGTTTGTCACCCGCGTCGACGCAGGGCGAGACCGCCGGCAGATGGACGTCGCCCGGATCGTCGTCGGCTGTGCCCCACAGGCTGTCCGGGCCGGGCTCGGGCGTCTCCACAAACAGCGGATCGGTCGAGATGTTGCCGTCCGTGCCGGTGGGGTCGGTCACGCCGGAGTAGTTGTAGGCCGTATTGCCGAACACGCAGTTATATCGCAGGACCGGCGTGTCCGATCCTTCCTTGTAGATGCCCGACGAGTTGAACGCAACGATCGTGTTGGCGATCGTCGGGTAGGCGTACTCGCAGTAGATCCCGCCGCCGGAGCCAGCGAAGTTTCCCGTGATCGTGTTGTTGGCGATCGTCGGGTAGGGGGGGTAGTCAAATGCGGTTCCCGAGCAGCAGATCCCGCCGCCGTAGTAGGAAGCGGAGTTCCCCGTGATCGTGTTGTTGGCGATCGTCGGGTAGGAGTACCAGTCGCAGCTGATCCCGCCGCCGCTGTGGTCGGCGGAGTTTCCCATGATCGTGTTGTTGGAGATCGTCGGGGAGGAGTCAAAATCAGACCAGCACTCGATCCCGCCGCCGAAGCCGGCACTGTTGCCCGCGATCGTGTTATTGGCGATCGTCGGAGAGGCGTAAACGCACCAGATCCCGCCGCCGCCGGAGCCAGCGAAGTTTCCCGTGATCGTGTTGTTGGCGATCGTGGGGGAGGCGACAGAGCAGTAGATCCCGCCGCCGTCGTCGGCACTGTTGCCCGTAATCGTGTTGTTGGCGATCGTCGGAGAGGCGTCATAGCAGTAGATCCCGCCGCCATAGGAACTGCTGCCATTACGAATGGTGAAGCCGTCGATCGTGCTGATCTCGTGGCCCGC
>JAFGJQ010000464.1 GCA_016929015.1 Phycisphaerae bacterium
AACCGACCGGTTGCTGATCGCGGCGGGAAACCGAATCCGGTTGCCGCAACCGTTGAATTGCCGCGACCTCGACATCGCGGGCGCGCTGATCGCCGACGTGATCGCGACGGGGACAGTCACCATCCGGGCCGGCGGTGTGCTGGACGGGACGCTGACGTCGCCGAGCCTGGCCGTGGAGGAGGGGGGCGGGTTGCGAGCCACGGTCCGGATCTGTCCCGAAGCGTACCCGAACGGATAAGGCTCGACAGACGGCCGGCGACCTGTTCCGACAAGGCGTGGGCAGTTCACAGCGGCGGATCCCCGCCCCCACACGCTTCCTTTCTCCCGCTGTACCGCCCAGGCAAGGATGCTGCTTCACAAGGGCCGATTCGTCGTCAACGCCGTGAGGCGCGGGTTGCCCGTTGGAAGGGGCCATCACGACCGGGACGGAACCCGAGCGCCAGGGCAGGCTAGCGTCGCCAGGCCGGCGCGGGCGGGGGAATGTCGGCGCCCGCTTCCATCATGGGTCCGCCCGGCCTGCGACGGAAGTCCCCCCCGGCAGCGTCCAGGAACAACAGGGCGTGGTCGTCTGCGACGATCCCGCCGGATCCGGCAACTTTGGCGTCTGTTGCGCGCATGAAGAGGTTCCGTTCTATGGTACCGGGAACTGGTGGCCTCAAGCGGTCAAGGATGTTGTCGCGGATCACGAGCCCTTCCGGGGGTGTCGCGCCGCGGCCCGTCTGGACGAAGATGGCAGTCGACCAGCTCGTGTCTCGGTTGGCATTGACGAAGGTGTTGCGCTCAAACAGCAGGTTGCGGATGTTCCGTCCACCCACCCTGCCGGACGTCCACATGGCCACGTTCACGGCAGCCCGGTTCTGGCTGTCGACGACATTGTTGCGGAAGATGATGTTCTCGGCGTTGCGGTTGATGGCAATGACATTATGAAGGTAGTTGCGCTCGATGACGATGTCCGCGCACCCCTCGTAGACGTTGATGGTGCTCGAGTGCATGCCGTAGTGATCCAGGATCGCGTTATCCTCGATCCGGCCACGCTTGCACTCGTAATGACGAATGCCGCTGCCCGAGTTTTTCTCCAGGCGGCAACTGCGGATGACGTAGTCGTTGACGCGGTTCAGGAACACACCGGTTGTCCAACTCGGGCAGTGGTGAACGAAGCAGTTCTTTACCACCAGGCCATCGCAGTAATGCGGCCCCACTCCAGCGTGGCCGCTGACGAACCGGATCTCGCAATCGGACACCACGATGTCCTGTGCCCTCGGGGTATTGCGGCTGACGGAAATGCCCCCGCCTCCTCCGGAGTATCGCTGGATCAGGAATCCCCGGATGGCGATGTGCGATGCGCCGCCGGCTATCGTTATCCCCGTCTGCAGCTCGGGAAACCCGATGTTGTCGGGGCGACCGTCCACCAGGCGGTCCGCCAGCAGGTAGAAACGTGACTTGCCGCCGTCGAGTGTTTCGACGGCCCATTCGCCGGGCGCGTCGATGAGGCGAACGGCATTGTAGAGAGCATACCGGGTGGTAGGGTATGTGCTCGCCTTAAAGCGGGCGAAGCGCAACTGGTGCGATGCCGGGTCGAAGCCCGTGACGGCGGCGAAGTAGACGTGGTTGTTACCGCCGTGAACCCCCACGAACATGCCGTCGTAGTAGTTGGCGTCCTGCTGGACCAGGTTTTCCTCGTCGGTGATGACGGAAACACCATCCGCCTCGCGGACCTCGAGGCGGTTGGGTGACAGCAGATAGTCCCTCGGCAGGTCCGGGTAGAAGGGGTCGGCCGGTTTTGGGTACTGGGAAATCGGCAGAAGCCGCCGCTCGCCGTCATACAGAATGACCCGTTGCCACGGCGCCATCTTGTCCGGCGGTACCTGGCGGTGAAGCACGACCTCGCCGTGGCTGAAGTTCCGTGAGATGTCGAGATCGACGTCCGCGTAGAAGATGTCCTTCCAGCGGGGATTGCCCCCTGACTCGTCGGCGTTCCCGCAGCGCTGCCAGCCTGTAATGACCCGGCCACCGTCGAGCACGGCCGGGCCGTCACCGAACGTACCCGCCGTGTTGCCGTCGAGCGTGATGCGGTTATCGGCCGCGCCGGAGCGGGTCAACGTGATCGAACCGTGGTACGTAACGCCGCCCCTGAAGCAGACCGTATCTCCTGGGGACAGCTCTGCCGCCGCTGGGCCCTCCGTGGCATTCGCATCACCAGGGGCGTGCTTCCAGGGCGTCAGGGGTGAGCGGCCATCGGCGTCGTCGTCGCCGCCTGCGAAGTCAACGTAGTACGTGGATGCCGGCGCGGCGGCGGCAACGGCCAGGCAAGTCAGACAGCAGGGGAGGGACCATGTACGTTTCTTCATTGTCGGTGACCTCTCGGTGTTTGCGCTCTTTACGACGACGGATTAGCTCAGCGACCCGGTTTCCTCCCCCACACCTTCGCGGGTTGCCCCCGTTGAAGGTGTTGATCCCCAGATTCGGGTTTGGCGCGCCCACGGGGAGTCGAACCCCGCTTACAAGGATGAAAACCTTGTGTCCTAGCCGATAGACGATGGGCGCGAAATGAATGGCGAGGAAACATACCACAGCCGCACGGCTCCGGGCAATAGGCACGGGCGTACTTTTTTAGCGAGTTACCGTAGCCGGGCTGTGTGCGGCAGACGGCAACGGAACTGGTGCCACCGCGGCCTCCCGATCGCCTGTGTCTCCAGGAGGGCCGGACGCCACGCGGGCCGAGAAATACCCCGCCCATTGACGCGACGACAGTCTGGCGTCTGGACGGGTCTGCCTTGAGGGTGTCCTTTTGCCTTGTCCTTTCGCAGCCCGAATGCGTTGTCGCAGCCCGAATGCGTTTGAGTCGCCGGCGCGCTGGTGCTAGTCTCGCGGCTCTGGTATGCAGCCGCTCGCCGACAACCCGTTTCTGAGTCCCTACACGCCGGCTCCCGTGCAGGTCGCGGCGGGTGGCGGCGCCTACCGGAACGCCTGTGAGGCCCTTCGCGCACTGGACCTCTCGGCCGCCCGCGGCAAGCGCGTCCTGTTGAAGCCGAACACCGGCCGCGTGGCACCGGCCGGCTCCGGAATCGTGACCGATCCGGGCGTGGTGGCGGCGGCCATTGACGTTTTCCGGGAGGCCGGCGCGGTGGTTGCCGTGGGAGAAAGTCCGATTGCGGGCGTGATGACGATGGAGGCGTTTACGACCTGCGGTATCACGGCCTTGGCCGCGGAACGCGATTGCCCGCTCGTCGACCTGGATGAGCGTCCCTTCATCTCGGTTGAAATTCCGGACGGCGTGGCACTGCGGTCGATCAAGCTCTGTGCCGACATACCGGAGTTCGACCTCGTGGTGTCGATCCCGGTGATGAAGATGCACATGCACACCGGCGTGACGCTCTCGATTAAGAACATGAAAGGCTGCCTCTGGCGTCGCAGCAAAGTCGACCTGCATATGCTCCCGCCCGTTCCGAGTTGTGACGAGAAGCCGATCGACATCGCCATTGCCGACCTTGCCACGGTACTGACGCCTCACCTGGCTTTGATTGACGGCACGGTGGGCATGGAGGGACTGGGACCCAGTGCCGGCCGTCCACGTGCGCTCAATGTGGTGGTGGCATCGGCCGATGCCTTTGCCGCCGACGCGGTAGCCTGTGCGCTCATGGGAATTGATGCGGCGGACATTTCCCATCTCAGGCTGGGCGCGGCCCGCCTGGAACGGGATCTGGACCTTGGGCGTCTCGACATCCGGCCAGATCGCTGGAGATGTTGGCGCCAGGTATTTGCCCCCCCTCCATCCGATCTGGCCGTTGTGTTCCCCGGCGTGAACGTGCTGGACCGCAATTCGTGCAGCGCCTGTCAGTCGACATTGCTGCTCTTCCTGAAGCGCTACGGAGCCCAGGTGTTCGAGTGTTTTCCCCCCGGCACCCGGGTCTCGTTCGCAATAGGAAAGGGGAACAAGACGGTGCCGGCGGGAACGGTCTGCGTCGGGAACTGCACGGCACGCCACCGGGAGCAAGGCGTCTTTGTCCCAGGTTGTCCGCCGGTTGCCAGCGAGATTCTTGGCGCCATCAGCGGGCGCCCCGCGGTCGATATTCGCGACGGAAAAGGAGACTCCAGGATGCTGTAGGGGCGTTTCAGTGGGACGGAAAGCGGCCTCATCGGATCAACTCAACCATGCGCGCAACGTGGCGGCGTCTTGTGAAAGCTGTTGAATCGAGTCGCCCCGCACGAATTCCAGCAGCGCCCAGCGCGGCGCCCCGACCGCGGCCCGTTCCAAATACGCGTGCCAGTCGGCAGCACCTTCGGCGAGCGGCAATCGTTCGCCGCTTTCGGGATGCCAGTGAAAGACGTGCAGTGCGCACAGCCACGGCAGCGCCCCTTCCAGGTCCCGCAGGCATTCCGGCTGCCGCATGCGGCGGCGCGGCTGCCAGTAGGTCTGGAACGCGGGATGATCCACTGCACGGAGGAACGCGATTCCCGAGACGGTCGTATCGGTCAGGGTGTTCGCATGCCATTCGGCAGCTACGATGCAGCCCGCCTGGGCCGAAAGCGCTGCAACGCGTCGGCCGTCTTC
>JAFGJQ010000465.1 GCA_016929015.1 Phycisphaerae bacterium
ATGCGCCAGCCGTTGCATGGCCTGTGTCTTCCTGTTACTGAACCAATGGCCGGGATCCGGCACCGGACCCACCGGCCTACGTGACAACTCGCACACACCAACCGCCCCGAATCGAGGGACGGCGGGTTCGAGCCGTCTAAACTCCTCACTCGGACTGGGGAAAAGCTTGTCGAGAATCGCGGCCGAGGCCGTTGGACACCCGGCCGGCACGGAGATTCACTTCCAACCCCGTCGGAGAAGAGTACGTCAGAGCTCAAGAAGTTTCAAGTTAAATCCCTGTTAGAGTTGAGTTTCGCGGCCCGGGGTATGCGGACGTTTCGCCGACGGAACTCCAGTTGACACCCCCGCCCCCAGCCAAGATAACCAGTCGCCATGCCGGCTCAGACGGCCGGCAACGCGGGAGAAGCCTCCATGACCTCGGCAGAGCGGATTCGGGCGGCCCTGGCCCGGCAGAAGCCGGACCGGGTGCCGATGTGCGAGCTGACGTTCTGGCCGGAAACGCTGCAACTCTGGCAACAGCAAGGGTTTCCGGCTGGAGCCGACCCGGTGGACTACTTCGGCCTTGACCGGATCGCCTGCATCAACGACCTGTTCGACCCGTCGTTCGGGCTGGAACCGCGGGTGATCGAGGAAACCCGGGATTATCGCATCGCCACCGACGGGTACGGCAAGACGGTCAAGACCTTTTTGTCGTCCTATAACCCCCCGCACACGCTGGACCACGGCATTCACAGCATGGACGACTGGCAGCGGCTCCGGCCGCTGTTGAAGCCCTGCGACGAAAAATTCAACAACCCCGCGGCCGAGGCGGAGTATCACGCGGCCCGGGCGGCCGGTCACTTCCTGGCGATCACGCCGGCCGAGCCCATGTGGTTCGTCATCAACAACGCGATGAGCTACGACGACGGGCTGCTGGCCATCGCGGCGGACACGGAGCTGGTGGTGGACATGGTGACGGCCTACACCGACTACCTGATCGCCATGCTGGAGCGCACGTTCGCCCGCGGCTTTGCGTTCGACGCCATCTGGTTCTGGAGCGACCTGTGCTACAAGAACGGGATGCTGTTTTCGCCGGTGTTCGGGCGGGAACACCTGTTGCCGCTGTGGCGCCGCTTCGCCGACCTGGCCCACGAGCGCGGGATGCGGCTGATGTTCCACTGCGACGGCAACGTGGGCGACCTGCTGCCGCTGCTGGTGGAGGCCGGCTGCGATGCGGTTCATCCGCTGGAGGTGCGTGCGGGCAATGACGTGCGCGCGTACAAGCAGCGGTTCGGGCAGGACATCTGCTTCGTCGGCAACATTGATGCGGACATCGTATCCAGCGGCGATCGTGAGCGTATCGAGGCCGAAGTGGCTGCCAAAGTCCCGGTGGCCGCTGACGGCGGCGGGTACGTTTACCACATCGACCACTCCGTCCCGCCGACGGTGACGCTGGACGCCTACCGATTTCTGCTGGAGTGCGTCCGGCGGTACGGACGGTAGAATGGGTGCCGCGAGGAACACGTATGGACAGCTCCGGGCGGCAACAGGCCGGCGCCAAGGTGTGCCGCATCTGCGGCGAGGATTGCTCCCATCGCCCGCGCACGCGGGATGGGGCGGGGCATTACTACTGCAACGCGTGCTACGACCGTCTGCGGAGGCAGCAGGCGACGGCAGCGCCGGCCAAGAGGACTGCGCGGGCCGAACCGGCGACCACCGATGACGATTTGAGTGCGATGGCGGAACTCGCCTCGCCGGGCGTGCATCACGCGGAGTCCGACGAGCCGGTCGCCCGGTGCGAGAGCTGCGGGGCGCCGCTTGCGCCCCGCGCCGTCTTCTGCACAAATTGCGGCTTTGACCGCAACACAGGCAGGCGCCGGTCACTGGCCGAGGCCGACGCGGCAACGGGAGCCCTCAGCGCGTTCGGCGCATACTTTGCCGCCGTGCCGGGAGCATTGCTGTTCCTGTTCCGGCTGCGGAACGTGGGGGTGTTCGCCTGCGCCTGGGTCGTGCTGTGCACCGGGCTGATGGGCGGGGCCATGATTCTCGCGACGGGCAGTCTGCGGCTGTTTCCCGTGGGTGTAGCCGCGATCTTTCTGGCCGAGGGTGTCATTGCCGCGTTCTGTTTCGAGATTGTGCAGCGCTCCGCCGAAGGGCACGACGCCCTTCCCTCGCTCCCCCTGAGCATGGACTTCGAGGAATGGTGGTCCGAGTTGATGGTGCCGCTGTTCAGCTTTGCCCTGACGTGCCTGATTGCGACCGGACCAGCGATGATCTACTTCGTCATGTCGCTCTTCGTGCCATCCATGGCCGAGCTGTCGCCCGATTTGCATTGGGCCGTCCTGGGCGGCCTGCTGGGTCTGGGTCTGTTCCTGTGGCCGATGCTGATGCTGGGTCTGGCCGTCGGAGGACCAGGGGCGATCGTCCTGTTCGGAGGCACGGTGCGAACCCTGCTGCGGACGTTCCCGGCTTACGTATGCACGGTTCTGATCGTCTATGGCAGTGCGGCGCTGCTGGGCTACGTCGGCGTGCGGCTGCATCATGCCCAGACGTCCGGTCTCCTCCTCACTGCCATCATCATCGGCGTACGCGTGTATGCCCAAATCGCCGCCATGCGGGCGATCGGAACGTACTACTACCGATTCCAGGACCGGTTCCCCTGGTAGGGTGCGTCCTGCCACGGGTTGAGGGCGGATGCCGACTCCGGTATTCTGGGGTGATTCGGCGGATTCGGACGGCCGGGGCGGGCGCCTGGTCACAATGCCATCCAGCACGGAGACCCATGCAGACATGTTTTCCATCCATAAAGCGCAATGGCTGGCACCCAAGGTCCGCAAGCTTGTCGTTCACGCGCCGCGCGTGGCCTCTCACCACAAGCCCGGCCACTTCGTCATTGTCCGCTGCGAGGACAACGGCGAGCGCATCCCGCTGACGATTGCCGATTCCGACGCAAAGGCCGGCACGATCACGCTTGTGGTGCAGATCGTCGGGGCCACTACGGAGCGGCTGTGCTCGCTCCGCACGGGCGAGAATCTGCTGGACGTCGCCGGCCCGCTGGGCAAGCCGACGGAGATCGAGACGTTCGGGCACGTCGTGCTGGTCGGCGGCGGGGTGGGAACGGCCGTCATCTATCCGCAGGCCGGTGCACTCAAGGTGACGGGCAACCGACTCACCGCCGTCATTGGTGGGCGGAGCAAGCCGTATGTCATTCTGGAGAAGGAGCTTGCGGCCATCTGCGACGCCGTTCACCCCTGCACCGACGACGGCAGCTACGGGTTCCACGGGTTCGTTACCGGGAAGCTGGAGAACCTCATCCGCGAGGCCGCCCCTCCGATCGACATGGTGCTGACGGCCGGCCCTGTGCCCATGATGCGGGCGGTGGCGGAAGTGACTCGCGAGCGAGGCATCCGGACCGTCGCGTCGCTGAACCCGATCATGGTGGACGGGACGGGCATGTGCGGCGGGTGCCGGGTGACGGTGGGCGGCAAGCAGCGGTTCGCGTGCGTGGACGGGCCGGAGTTTGACGCGCACCAGGTGGATTTCCGAGAGTTGACCGACCGGCTGACGGCGTACCGCGACCACGAGCGGGCCGTCTGGGAGCGATACCGGCGGGACCCGCAGCACATTTGCCGCCTGGAAGCGGCCGAAAAGGAATCGCAGACGCGAGGGGACGAATGAAACCGGCCGACCGCATGAAGATCCCCCGGCAGCACATGCCGGAGCAGGAACCGCAAATCCGAGCCCACAACTTCCGCGAGGTGAACCTGGGGATGGCCACCGAGGCCGCCCGCACGGAAGCCCAGCGGTGCCTCCGCTGCAAAGGGGCTAAGTGCGTGGTCGGCTGCCCGGTGGGCGTGGACATCGCCGGGTTCGTGGAGGCGGTGGCCGAGGGCGACCTGCCGCGGGCGGCGGACATTCTGTATGCAGCCAACGTGTTGCCGGGCATCACCGGGCGGGTCTGCCCACAGGAGACGCAGTGCGAGGAAGTCTGCGTGCGGGCAGGCAAGGGTTCGCCCGTGGCCGTCGGGTATCTGGAGCGGTTCGTGGCTGACTGGGCCCGCGAGCACCGCCACGAGTTGTTCAGCCCCCCTACGCCGACGGGAAAGCGGGTGGCCATCGTCGGGTCCGGTCCCGCCGGCCTGACGTGCGCGGGCGAGTTGGCCAAGC
>JAFGJQ010000466.1 GCA_016929015.1 Phycisphaerae bacterium
ACCTCCAGCAGAAGGCCACGCCGGACTACGACATTCTCATGGGCCTCTGCGTGGGGCTGGCGCGAAATCTCAAGAGCAACCTGGCCCGCGGTCGCGACGTGGACCGGCCGATCGCTTTCTGCGGCGGCGTGGCCTCCAACGCGGCGGTGGTGCGGGCGTTTGAGATGGTCTTTGAGCTGCCGAAGGGCGGCCTGATCGTTCCGCCGGAGCACGCGGTGACGGGTGCATACGGTGCCGTTCTGCTCACGCTTCGCAACGGCGGGGCCGTCCCGCTTCCGCAGAACGTGTCCGATATCCTGCATTCCTATGCGATCGAGGAACAGGCCGTCGGATACCGGCTCAAGCCGCTTTGCCGGCCGGAACAAGGCTACCCGGATAACCGCATCTGGCTCGACGAGGTCCTGCAGGAGCAATGCAACGGCGATCCGATCGACGCGTACCTCGGCTTGGACATCGGCTCCATCAGCACGAAAATCGCCGTGATTGACCGGCAGAACCGCGTGCTGGCCAAGTCGTACCTCATGACCGAAGGCCGCCCCCTGGAAGCCGTCCGCCGTTGCCTGCGCCTGGTGGGCGAGCAGTTGCCCGATCGCGTCCGCATTCTCGGGGCGGCCACCACGGGCTCCGGGCGATACCTGACGGGCGATTTCGTCGGGGCCGACCTGGTCGTCAACGAGATCACGGCCCAGGCCCACGCCGCGGCGCTGATTGACCCGAACGTCGACACCGTCTTCGAGATCGGCGGGCAGGACTCCAAGTACATCAGCCTCTCCAACGGCGTCGTCGTGGACTTTGAGATGAACCACGCCTGCGCCGCGGGCACCGGCAGCTTCATCGAGGAGCAGGCCGAGCGGCTGGACATCAACATCGAAAGCCAGTTTTCGGAGATGGCGCTGGGCAGCACCGGCCCGGTGCGGCTGGGCGAGCGCTGCACGGTGTTCATGGAGTCGGACCTGCTGAGCTGTCAGCAGAAAGGGGCCCGGACGGAAGACCTGGTGGCGGGCCTGGCCTACTCCATCGTCAGCAACTACATCAACCGCGTGGTCGGCCGACGGCAGATCGGCAAACACATCTTCTTCCAGGGCGGAACAGCCTTCAACAAGGGCGTGGTGGCCGCGTTCGAGGCGGTCACCGGCAAGCCCGTCACCGTGCCCCCCCACCACGAGGTGACCGGCTCCATCGGCGCGGCGGCGCTGGCTCGCAAGTATCAGGAGGAGCACGGCCGGACGGAGTCCAACTTCCGCGGCTTCGACGTCTCCACCGTGGATTACCACATCCGCTCCTTCGAGTGCGAGCACTGCAGCAACGCCTGCATGATCAACGAAGTGACGGTCCCCGGCCGGGAGCCCCTGTACTACGGCGCCAAGTGCGACCGCTACGAAGTGAACAAGAACGCCGCCGAGAATGAAAAGATCCCGAACCTGTTCAACGAACGGTTCCGCCTGCTGAAGAAGCACGCGAACCTGCCGGAGTCACCACGTGTCGGCGCCCCGACCATCGGCATCCCGCTCGCCCTGAGCAACCACCAGTTGCTGCCGTTTTGGGGCACGCTGCTTGGCCGATTGGGCCTGAACGTCGTCCTCAGCGGGGCCAGCACGAAGAAGGTCGTCCGCCGCGGCGTGGAAGCCGTCCAGTCCACCCCGTGCTTCCCGGTCAAGGTCGCACACGGGCATGTGCTCGAGTTAATCGACAAGGGCGTCGACTACATCTGGATGCCCAGCATTCTGAGCATGTGGCAGGACGATCCGGCCACCGACCGCAACCAGCTCTGCCCGTACGTGCAGGCGATTCCCTACCAGGTGTCGGTGGCGGTGGAGCCGGAGCGCAAGGGCGTCAAGATGCTCAAACTGCCCGTGCGGTTCGGCGACGGGGAGGCGGTGCTGCGAGGGTCGCTCGAGCCGCTGTGCAAGGAATTCGGCGTCAGCGGCCGGCAGCTTCGCGATGCGATTGCCGCGGCCGACGCCGCGCAGCGGGCTTTTGAGAAGGATTGCATCGCCCGGGGTCGGCAGGCGCTGGCCGACCGGCCGGCCGGGCAGCGGGCGGTGGTGATCATCTCCCGGCCGTACAACGGCTGCGACCCGGGCGTCTCGCTCGATTTGCCGAACAAACTCCGCAAGCTGGGCGTGCTGCCCGTGCCCATGGATTTCCTCGACCTGCTGGGCGAGGACGTCAGCGGCGACCACGTTTTCTCCAACATGTATTGGAAGTACGGGCAGCGCATTCTGCGGGCGGCCCGAATCGTCCGGCAAAACCCCGGTCTGAACGCGGTGTTCCTCTCGAACTTCAGTTGCGGCCCGGACTCGTTCCTGCTGAGCTACTTCAAACGAATCATGGCGGACCGGCCGAGCCTGGTGCTGGAGATCGACGAGCACTCCGCGGACGCGGGTGTGGTAACACGACTGGAAGCGTTCTTGGAGAGCCTGGCCAACGCGCGGACGGTTACCGATCACTCCGCCCCGACGCTCTACGCGCACAAGCCGGTTGCGTGCGACCTGCGGACCATTTACGTGCCGTGGATGAGCGATGCGGCCCACGGGCTGGTAGCCGCTTTCCGCGCGTGCGGCCAGCCGGCGGAAGTGCTTCCGCTGGCAACGGAGGAATCGCTGGAGCTCGGCCGGCGGCACACCACGGGCAAGGAATGCCTGCCCTGCATCGTGACCACCGGCGACATGCTGCTCAAATGCCGGGAGAAGGGTTTCGATCCGGACCGGGCGGCGTTCTTCATGCCCGGCGGCAGCGGCCCGTGCCGGTTCGGACAGTACAACTGCCTTCACAAGATACTGTTGAACGAGGCCGGCCTGCCCGACATTCCGGTGATCGCGCCGAACCAGGACAAGCAGTTCTATCGCGACTTCAGCCAGTTTGCCAAGGACCCGACCCGGCTGGCCTGGATCGCCATCAGCGCCATCGACACGTTCACCAAGGCCCTGCTGCACATTCGGCCCTACGAAGCGGTGGAGGGCAGGACAAACCGCGTCTACGAACGGGCCCGTGACGGGCTCTGTCGGCTGATCGAGAGCAACCCGGCGGAAGAGGAGATTTACCGGCTGATCGACGGGATGGCCGGGGAGTTCCAGGCGATTGAGGTGGATCGATCCGTCCGGAAGCCGCGGATCGGCATCGTGGGTGAGATCTACGTGCGCACCCACACCTTCAGCAACCGTGACCTGATCCAGCAACTGGAGCGACTGGGGGCGGAGGTGGACCTGGCCTCGATCAGCGAGTGGATGTACTACACGAACTTCACCCGCAACCGCACGTCGTGGCGGGAACGCTCGCTGGGCCTGTGGTTCTCCAACAAGCTGACCAACCACGTGCAGAAGCGGATCGAGCGCCGCATCACGCGGCAGTACCGGTCGTTCCTGCCGAACGCCGTCGAGCCCAACGTGGTCGAGGTGCTTACGCTGGCCAAGCCCTACATCCACCACAGCTTTGAAGGGGAAGCCTGCCTCAGCGTCGGCAAAATGGTCGAGTATTGCGAGCACGGCTGCGACGGCCTGGTCAACGTGATGCCGTTCAGTTGCATGCCCTCCACCATCGTGGCCGGCCTGATGAAGATGCTGAGCGAGGACCACCGGGGCATACCGGCCATCTCCATTGCCTACGACGGCCAGGCCGACCCCACCCTGGACACCCGGCTGGAGGCATTCGTCATGCAGGCCGACGCCTACCGACAGGCGAGGGCCCACATCGCCGGCCGCCCCCACGCTGTGGTCCACGCGTAGGGTCCGTTCCGACGGATCTCTCGGTTCGGGCGTCCAAACGGGTGATGCGCGTCGACGTCGCCATCACGAGCATACTGATCCATTCGCCCGCCCCGACCTGGATCGTTGTCGCACCGACCGGTTCAGGCTACCATGGGCGGCCGCCGAATCAGGCGTGCACACACAACCGTGATCGGTCTGACATTCCCTTGGCGGGAGTCCTCGCAATGAAGGTGGTCGGTGTAGGCCTCAACAAGACGGGAACCACGACACTGGGAGTGTGTCTCCAGCACTGGGGGCTCCACCACATCAGCTACAACCACGAGGCGTTCGAGTTGTGGCGACTGCACAAGTACGACGAACTCCTGGAGTGGGTCGGCCGGTACGACAGCTTCGAGGACTGGCCCTGGCCGCTGGTCTTCCGGGAAATCAACGAACGGTTCCCCGGGACCAAGTTCATTCTGACCCGGCGCAAGGACGCTCAGACTTGGTACACAAGCCTCTGCAAACACGCGAAGCGGTCGGGTCCGACCGACTACCGCAAACACATCTACGGCTGGGAAATGCCGCACGAGCATCCGAAGGAGCACATGGACTTCTACGAGAAGCACCTCGAAGCCGTGCGATCTCATTTCCGCGGGCGGCCGAATGACCTCCTGGAGGTTTGCTGGGAGGAAGGCGATGGTTGGGACGAACTGGCGTCGTTCCTCGGGTTTGAGCAACCCAACATTCCCTTTCCGCATGCGAACCGGGCCCCGAGGTCGGTCGGCCGCCTCGAGAAACTGGCCAAACGCATCAAGGGGCGACTTCCTCGCACGGGTCAATAGCGGTCAGTCGGAAGAACCGCGTCTGCCCCTCGCTGAACGGCAGCGTCAGGCGACGGCCCGGGGCTCCGGCCGGCCGCCATTCGCATTCCCCCCCGGCCGGTTCGATGAGAGTCAGGCTTGCCCCCGGCGGTGCCGTGATGACCGGTTCGCCGCCCGCCGGCGCGTAAACCGACACCAGCGAACCCCGGTGATGCACAACCGTTCCCAGCGGCGCGTACGCATGGGCGCCCGCGGAGACGGCCATCCGACGCAGCAGCCACGCCGGCAGCATCGGGGCGCCGCAATAGACGCTCCGCCGGCCGTCCCGCTCAACCACCGCCAGCCCCGGCCGGCCGTTATGGGCATAACGGCCCAGAACCGTCGCGTCCGGATCGTCCACGGTGAAGACCGGAGACATCGGAGTGTCCCAACACCGCTGGTCCGCGCCCACCATCACGCGAATCTGATCCGGCGTCAGCCGGGCGCCGAAACGCACCGATCCCGATGGCCGGTCCGGTCCGGGCGCGAGCCAGCCGTGGCCCGACTCCAGAACGTCGATGTCCGGCACAGCGGCATCCGCTTCCTCTCGCACCCGAATGCCGGTCAGATCAGCCACGTTTTCCGCACTACCGTGATGTCCGTCGAAGTAGCCGGCCGCATGGATCCACACCGTCGTCGCACCGATCCGCGACACCCGCTCGCGCACCCGCCGCCGTAACTCCGGGCCCACATTCCAACAGTTCAAGAACACGTACAGCCGGTACGGTCGCACGCGGTCGATCTCCGACAGCAGCATCTCGTCCACCGGCAGCCCCATCCGGCTCCATTCGAACTGCCGCGACAACGCCGTGAAATACTGGTTCAGGTTGCTCCGCGTGTCGACGTAGGCCGGGCTTCGGTCGTCCAGCACCAGGGCCACCTCCGCGCCAGGCGCGGGCGAATCCGCCAGCGCGGCCCTGGCCAGCGCGTTCGTCTCGCGAAGCTCGAGCTGCAACTGCGGATCGTGGTACCAGCCGCTGTGGTGAAGGTCCATCCACCACGCGTTGCCGGCCGTCCCCAGCACCGCCGCCGCGTCCCGCCGCAGGAGAATCCGCGACTCGGCCAGCGTATCCGGCGGGCCCTGATGGTCCCACGGCCAATGCTCCCCCTTCACCCGGTGCGTGCCCGTATCGATCTCATCCAAATGCAGTTTGCCGCCGCGTTCGATCGTCTGCGGCAGACTCTGGCTGGCATGAACGCCACACAGGTTGCGGTTGTCGTAGTGGTAGGGAGAGCTGACGTAGTCCACATCCGGGCACGCCAGCACGCGGGATATCGCCATGTGCCCGCCCCGGGCCGCGCTCTGGTTGTTCCAGTGCGGCCAGGTGTAGGCGTAGAACCCGCCCGCGAGCTTCCGCCCGCCGGAAGCTTCCTTCACGGCGTGACACAGCGCCATGAGCTGATCGGCGTTCCACTCACTCAGGGCGTCGAACCAGTCCACGATGTCCCGCTCGCCGGGCAGCGACCGCAGAAACCCGTTCTGCGGTTGATGCAATCGGCCCGGGTGAGGTACCTCAGCCGTGTCGAATGTCACGTCATCACGGCCCCACGCCTCGCGCAACGCCGCCTCCGTCCGGTACCGCGCCTTCAGAAAGCCCCGGAACGCCTGCCGGGCAACCGGGGAGTAGTCCTCGTAGATGCCCTCAACATAGTTCCACCACCGGAACCATTCGCACGAGATGCCCGCCCCGATCTGGTAACCGAGGATGTGGTCACCATATCCGGCCTCAAAGTGCCGGACAAACGCGGCCATGGCCTCGCACGCATCCCGCGTCCACGTCTGTGACGCCGCCGAGTACCAGCATTCGACCGGATGCGCCCGCACCTCCGGATACGGCACAACCCGCCCCCCCGGCTCCCGTCCGACGGCCAGATCGTCCGGATGCGCGTCCGCCCACCAGCCTTCACCCTCATAGCCGAAACACACACGCGGCATGAGCAACGCGCTCGGCACGGCCTTCAAAAACTCCTCGATCTGCGCTTCGATGTGAGCGAATCGATACTGCCCCGGCCCCGTCCACCATGACTTGCCCGGCACGTGGCATTGGCAGATCCGGATGCCGGCCGCCGCGAAATCCGCAACGGCGTTCGGCGCCCCATACGCCCACATTTCCGTGGTCGGCTCGCCGTTGATCCACAACACCGGCCGCCCGTTGTGCGGCCTGACGCACGCTGTCAAACCCATGCTCTTCGCCTTTCTCCACTTGGAAGATATCTGCTCCGTGTCGGACCGGCACATCTTTGTGGGACCGGCTTCCTCGCCCCGGCGAGTCGCCTGCGGAGACCAGCCGGTCTCTTCGATGCCTGGCCGGTCATCCTGCTGGGATTACCCTTCCCGCCGGACTGCCAAACAGAGTGCAGAGGATACACAGGTTCAGGCTGCTGGGTAGGCCCCGATCCGCAAGGTGCCCCCCCCGCCGCTACGCACTGCCCCCGCCGACACGAGACACTGCGCCTCACACCCGATACGAATGCTCCGCCGGCCGCATCCGGCCTCATTGTCGCCAACGGATCCCCAACCCCGAAACAATCCGGCGCGGTCTATTCCAAATCAAAGAGCCTGTTGTCGTCATCCGCGCCGAACCAGCCGAGGCCGGAGCGGTCGGGATCGCCTTCGTAGCAGATGCTCTTCCAGGTGAAGGTGCGCTGTTCCGCAGAAACGTGGCCGTCGCACCAGGCGATGCGAGCCCGCCGGCCGTGGCGGAAGTGGAGCGACGGATCACGCCGGGCGTGGTAGTGCAGGTATTCTGGACTGAAGCGGGGCTCGGCGAAGCTGTACTCGATCAGTCCGACGGCCAACCCGGCAAACGCCGTGTCGCCGAACATCACCGTCTCGCCGGGCCGCCGGACCCGTTCGCCAGACACTCCCGACTCATCCGTAACAACCTGGAATGATCCGTTCGTGCGCCGCTGCACGACCTGGCCGATGTAGGACTGGTTGTACCCGTACCCGCCGCAGCCCGCCTCGAAGGCCCCGGCCCCCCGCTCGGCGTCCCGAAACGACGGACACGCCCGGATGCCGGCGCCGGCACCCAGGAACGGCACCAGCGGGCCGTTGCGCGGTTCGAATGCCTCGCCCGTGTCGGTTCGCGTTCCATGCCAGCGACGCAGGTTCTCCGTGACGATCCGCGCCGAGCCGGGGCAATACCGTCCCGAATAGTCCGATGCGTAGGCGGCATTGGCGATCACAAGCTGCCGCACGTTCGACGCACAGACGGCCGACCGCGCCTGCTCCTTCGCCCGCTGCAGGCCGGGCAGGAGAATCGAGATCAACAGAGCAATGATCGAGACGACCACCAACAGTTCGATCAGCGTGAAGGCTGATTCGAGACGGCGCCGGCATGCAGCACGAGACCTGCAACGTCGCGGTTTGTGCATTATCACTGTGCCGTCCATCCGAACACCGCCTGGAAAGAGGCCCAGTCCGCCAGGTCCACATCCGTGTCCTGGTCGAAATCCATCACCCGACAAAAACCCGGTGCGGCCGACTCGTCCGGCTCGTTCAGGCATCCGCTGAATGTCGCGAAATCCTGAAAATCGATGTCCCCGTCGTTCTCCGCGTCGCCCGGCCGGCCCTCCGCCACATCCGCCACCGCGTCGATCTCCGCCGACAACTCGTTCAGCGGCGGCGAGGTGTTCAGAATCACCCGGTTCACCCCCACCGTGATCCGGATGAAGTCAAAGCCGTCCAGGCCGGCCGGCTCGCCCGTGGCCGGATCGATCGCCCACGCGATGTCGAATGCGTCGCCTCCGCCGCTGCCGGGCGTCAACCCCACGGCAAACGGATCGTCGGGCCGGGTGTAGAACTCCTCGGGCAGCGCGGCGGGGTCATCAATCACGTTGTCGCCGTTCAGGTCGCCGAGCTTCAGCGTCGGCGTGAAATCCACGTAGCCGAAAATGCCTTCCACCGTCGCGTCCGGGCCGTTGGGGTTCGACACCACGATAGTCTCAAACACCTCCGGTGGCAGGCGATATCCGGCCGTGGCCCACGTTCCGCTTCGGCCGGGTGGAATCCAGCCCTCGTCGTCCGGCGGGAAGGTGTCGTCCAACACGTCATCGTCCCACGTCTGCACCTCATACTGCCCTGCCGGGGCCGTGATGTGCGATCCGGGGATCAGGTACCACGGGTCGTCCGGCAGGCCGTTGTCGTTCACGTCACGGCTGATTTCGATGAAGCCGCATTCCGCCCAGCGACGGTTGAAGTTGACGCCGACGAAAAGGGCGTTGCCGTACACAATGGCGTCCAGGCCGAAAGGATTGGCCGGATCGTCACCGACGGTGTGGTCAAACGCCAGCACCATCGACCCGCCGAACCCGCCGAGCGAAACCAGCGACGAGTTGCCCGGATCGGAGAACCCCCCGCCGTACGGCCGGCCGACGGCATTGGTCGGGTCATTGAAAAGCGGATCGTTCACAAACTGGCCCGGGGCGGGGTCGAACGCGAGGACGGCCGTGGCAAACGGAGATTGGGCCGGGGCGGCGGCGGCCGACAGCGCCCAGGCCAGGAGGCAGACCAGAAGCCTCAACCGGCTGGTCTCCGCAGGTGACTCGCCGTGGCGAGAAAGCCGGTTCCACGATCCAGAAAGGTGCGCACGGGCGCAGCATGCCTCCGGAAGACCGGCTGGAAAGCCGGTCCCACAAACACTAGAGAACTGGAGACTAGAGACTCGAGACTGGAAGGAGGGGCTACCAGTAGGATCCCGGCGTGCCGGGGCGGTCCCACAGCAGAAGCCTTCGCGAGATTGCCGGTCCGAGCGGGGGACCGTGCGGATGCCGTTCATCGCGCGTTGCCTCCTTCTTCCCCGGAAAGCCCGCGACGACGGAGCAGGACCGCGCCCGCCAGAATCAGCAGGGCCGTGGCCGGCTCCGGCACGAAGACGAGGTTGTCCATCGCGAAGTAGGCCGGCGTATTCATGCCGAACGCACCGACGTCCGACGAGGTCAGTTCAAACCGCAGGGCACGCGCGGCGGCCAGCGGGGTCAGGTCCACACGGGCCCAGTCCTGCACGATGTGGTCCTGCCCGTCATCCTCGAACCGGTAGTCCGCCAGGTAGTAATCGACGGACCCGACGGAGGCGGCGGCGTCATCCAGCCCGGTGACGGTCAGCTTGAACCAGTCCGGGTCGTGCCCGTCCGCGCCGCCGAACTTCTTGCCATAGGCGTCGCCGTGCAACATGGACAACGCCGCGTACGTCGTGTTGGTCACTTCCATCGAGACCGGCATGGAATTGTCCGGCAGCAGGATGGTCGGTTCCGTTGCGTACGCGGAGACGTAAGAAACCCCGTAAAACGCGGACCCACCGGCCCCGCCGCCGGTGATCGCGCTGAACTGGTTTGTGTAGCCGGCAGTCGTGGTGTCCGTGTGATTCGACACCGCCCAGCCGTCCCACGCGTAGAACCCGCCGCCGTAGTCCGTGTACGAGTTTGCGAAGGACACGCCCTCACTCGTGAACCCGCCCGAT
>JAFGJQ010000467.1 GCA_016929015.1 Phycisphaerae bacterium
GCGAGCAGTTTGCCGTTCTTGAGGTGGACCCGGCCGCGCAGACCGTATTGAAGAGCGAGTACCTGGTCCCGCCCGCACACGAGCCGGGCGTGCTGCCCCGCTGGCTCCACGGGCAGGGCGTCAATGTGATCATCGCCGGGGGAATGGGCCAGCGAGCCGTGCAGCTTTTCACGCAGAACGGCGTCAAGGTTGTCGTCGGCGCGTCGGGAGGGACCCCGGACGAGATTGCCACCGCCTATCTGGCCGGAACGCTGGAAGCAGGCGACAATGTCTGTGACCACTGAGCGCGGGCCGGACGCCCGACCCGTTGCGCGAAACCCCGGACACGGGCGTTGCGTGGTTTGCGGGTCGGACAATCAGCGAGGCCTGAACCTCGCGTTCCGGCAGACGGAGGACGGCTGGGTCGAAGCGGCGCTGAACGGCGATGATTCCCTGCAGGGGTACGCGCGCCTGATGCATGGGGGCATCATCTCGTTGCTGCTCGATGCGGCCATGACGAACTGTCTCTTTGCCCACGGCTACGTCGGCGTGACGGCGACGATGGAGGTCAAGTTCCGCCACCCGGTCGCGGTGGACGTCCCGGTACGGGTGCGGGCCCGGTTGGTTCGATCGGCGTCATCCGCCCACCAACTCCGGGCGGAACTGCTGCAGAACGACGAGGTTCGAGCGACAGCCAACGCCCTGTTCGTCCATCGACCCGCGCTGGTCAGTCAGGATGACGGCTCATGCCTCGAGCATCCACGCGAATAACCGTTCTGGTCGAGAACACCGCCGGCCAGAGAGACCTGATCGGCGAGCACGGTCTGGCCTTCTGGGTGGAGAGGAACGGACGGCGCATCCTCTTCGACACGGGTCAGGGGCCGGCCCTGGTTCACAACGCCGCCGCGCTGAACATCGACCTGTCTGCTGCCGAAACCGTGGCCCTGAGCCACGGCCACTACGATCATACGGGCGGCCTGGCACATGCTTTGCCGCAGTTTGCACGGGCCGCGGTGTATGCCCACGCCGGCGTGTTTCGCGATCGGTTCATCCAAAGGCCCAACGGGCGCATCCAGACCGTTCGCTCTCCAATCGAGTCCGCCGAGTGGCTGCGGCCGCAGGTGGGTGAGCTGGTGCTGACCAACCAGGGGCCTGTGGATTTGGGCGGCGGCGTGTGGCTCAGTGGCGAAGTCCCCCGGCGGAACGATTTCGAGGATGTCGGCGGGGCGTTCTACCTCGACCGGGCGTGCAGCGAACCGGACACCCTTCCGGATGACCAGGCGATGTTCATTGAAACGGAACAGGGGCTGGTGGTGCTGGCCGGCTGCGCTCACAGTGGGATCGTGAACACGCTGGAGCACATCCAGGCCCTGACCGGAGGGGCCCACATCCACGCCGTGCTCGGCGGGATGCACCTGATGTCCGCGACGGACTGCCGATTGGATGCCACGGTCCGCACGCTGACGGACGCAAACGTGGAGAAGATCGGCCTGGCCCATTGCACGGGGCTCCGCGCCATGGCCACGCTCTACCACGCGCTTCCCGATCGCTGCTTCCACTGCTCGGCGGGCACCCGGCTGGATTTTCCGTAACCGATTATCAAGGAGATCAAACATGACGTGCGAAAACCGACTGCCGCTCATCGGAGAGAAGGCACCGTCCTTCGCGGCGGAAACGACCCAGGGACCGATTCGCTTTCCAGATGACTTCAAGGGCAAATGGGTGGTCTTCTTCTCCCATCCGGCCGATTTCACACCGGTCTGCACCACCGAGTTCATGACGTTTGCCGCCATGCAGGGCGATTTCGAGAAGCTCAACTGCCGGCTGCTGGGGCTGTCCATTGACAGCACCTACAGCCATATCGCGTGGCTGCGGACGATCCGGGAACGGATTGAATACAAGGGAATGAAGGGGATCGAGGTGACCTTCCCGGTCATCAGCGATCTGACCATGGACGTGTCCCGGGCGTTCGGCATGCTCCAGCCGGCGGCGAGCACGACCCAGGCCGTGCGGGCCGTGTTCATCATCGACCCCGACGCGGTGGTCCGGGCCATCCTCTACTACCCGCTGAGTAACGGGCGGAACATGGAGGAGGTCAAGCGGCTGCTGATGGCCATGCAGATGTCCGACCAGCACAAGGTGGCCACGCCGGCCAACTGGCAGCCGGGCGATGAGGTGATCGTCCCGCCGCCAGGCTCCTGCGGCACCGCCAAGGAACGCGTGGAAAAGCCCACGACCGACACCCGGGTACTGGACTGGTTTATGACCCTGAAGAAATGTCCCCGGTAAGGACCGCGTAGGGTATCGTCTCGGAACGATCGCTGAGAAGTGGGCCGCTTCTGCGGTCGGAGCGCGCCGGATTCTGAGGCGCAGAGGTGCGGGCATGAATCATGTCTTCGGGCCGGTGCCGTCGCGCCGTCTGGGTCGCTCGCTGGGCGTGGACCTGGTGCCCTTCAAAACCTGCACCTATGACTGCATCTACTGCCAGTTGGGCCCCACCACCGTCAAGACCGCCGAGCGGCAACAATTCCTGAGCCGGGACGCCGTGCTGGAGGAAATCCGGCGGAAGCTGGAACCCAGGCCGGACTACATCACGTTCAGCGGCTCCGGCGAGCCGACGCTCCATACGGGGCTCGACGAGTGGATCGAGGCGATTCGATCCATCACGGACGTTCCCATCGCGGTGCTCACGAACGGCTCGCTGCTCTGGCAACCCCAGGTCCGCCGGGAGCTTCTCCAGGCCGACCTGGTCGTTCCCTCGCTGGACGCCGGTGATGCGGAGACCTTCCGGGGCGTCAACCGGCCGTGCGATGCGATCTCGTTCGAGCAGATGGTGGACGGCCTGATCGCCTTTCGCGAGGAGTTCACCGGCCGGTACTGGCTGGAGGTCCTTTTGCTGTCCGGCTACACGTCCGACGAGCCCGCGGTCGAGAAGATTGCCGCGCACGCCAAACGCATCCGGCCCGAGCGGATCCAGTTGAACACGGCCACTCGTCCGCCGGCCGACTCACTGGTGGAGCCGGTGCCGCACGAGCAACTGGTGGAACTGGCCGGTCTGTTTGAGCCCGCCGCCGAGGTCATCGCGGATTTCGACCATCCCGCTCCCGATGCGGGCCTGGGCGTAAACAACGAAGACATCCTGACGCTGCTGCGTCGGCGCCCCTGCACGCATCCGGATGTTGCGGCCGCCCTGGGCCTGCACCGCAACGAGGTGCTGAAGTGCCTTGATACATTGATCGACCGCGGCCTGGTCACCCGAACACCCCGCAGCACAGCCATCTACTACCGCGCAGCGCAGCCGGAGTGAAAACGACGCCGCCCCATCCAGTCCGGTCGGAGCACAAACGGCCACACCGTATTCTGACTGCGGTGGCTCGGAAGAAAGGCAACCGCACGTACCACACTGGCGCTGACATCCAGCGGCACTTTAGGGCGATGTGCGTATGATGACATCACGGTATCCTCAGGGGGAAACTGCGTTCTGACGAGTAGATTGGTGATGAAGGAACCTTGACAGTCTGTGGGCATCCCGGTACCCTGCATCCGCTGTTCGGTGTGCGTTGCATCAGAATCGCGGTCGTTCTGAAGTAGCGTGTTTCGTCATCGCAAGAACAAGGCAGAGCGGTGGCGTAGTGTTCGCATAACCTATCGAATGACAGTTTGCTCTCAGACACCGCTTCGCCAACGAGCCAGAACGGTAAGTCGAGTTGGCTTCGCCGATGTGAGGCTGGTCCGGATGCCAGAAGCCTCACGAAGTGTTCGTCTGAGAGCACCCGATCGGGGCATAATGACAGTGCTCGGCGTAGGATTGGCCCGGAGTGGCCAGTCTCGGGGCAACCGCCTTGATCGCGTACTCAATGCGCGTTTGTGGTAGCGTCTGACGAGCGCCAGCAGTGAGGGAAGCATCATGTCTATGTGCATGATTGTGGCCGATGGGGAGTCGAAGAGGGGAGAGGGGATCGAGCTTCTACAGGTCATCGAATCGCTTGCATACCACAAAAGCAACGAGAAGGTAGCCATACTTTTCGACTTCATGGTGAAGAACAACCGAGACTGCGCTTCGAGTCTACTGCTTGTTCATCGTGGTCTCGCCCGCATGTGTGTTGCGAAGGGGAATCTCCTTCATGATGGCGTGATGCGGGCGCAGCCCCTCTCCGGCCGCGAAATGGTTTCGAGGGAGCAGGTGCTGTGCGAGCTTTACCGCGATCACATCACAGCGCAGAACGGCTCCCATGAACGGAGGATGGGGTTTCGCAAGCGTCGGGACTGCTACAGGCTGGACGACGAGTTTCATTGGGTTGACGTTGCTGCGCCCGGAAACGTTTCTGCAAGAACGTGCATTGAGGAAAACGAGACGGTGGGGTTCCCACCGTTTTCGGCGTTTGAGACCAGCGGATTGCCCGCGCATGCCACATCCTGGTTTCGTGTGGAGCTCGACATCGAAGGCCTTACGTACGACTATCTGGTGAAGCGGCATCTGCATTTCTGGGTTGACGGTCCTGATCGCGTGTTGAAACAGATTGTCGAGGAGGATCTTCCTTTGAGGGGCTATCTCCGGCCTGGGGCCAACGACTTCCTGCGCACGCGTGTGCATGGGCAGATTCTGCGACCGCTCGCATATGATGTGGTCATCTTTCGACCGGGCGTGCCCGAAGTGGATGTAGATACGGTGTGTGCGCCGGTAACCGGAGACGTGTACTCTGCGACCATCGAGAATACGTTGCTTGACAACAGAGTTCACTTCTACGTAACGCGTTCACCGGAGTTCTGGATCGACGTGGCTTACGCAATGGGACTCTAAGCCTGTTGGCGCGCGTGGATCGATGATGATTCGAATCGAGCCGGGTGCGCTCGGAAGGAGTGGTTAACTATGGTGGTGCCGAGAGACAGGGACAACGCCTGCCATACGCGACACTTCGCCGCCGCACGACTCCTGCATTTCAAGGAACGGAAGATCACGCGTAACGCATCGAATGAGTTCGCCACGATCATAGCTGCTACGAACTGGCATTCGATACGCTGTGGACACTTCGCTGCATGGTGGTCTTCAGAGGTCTTCAGCCTCCTTCGCTGGGCGCCGTCAGAGGGACACCAAGCACTCCTTGAGACTTTGGTAGCTCACTGGTTTGACGTCATGAGCGACATGCTCAATCAAGCAAGTCTGTATTGCAACGCCGCCGAGAGTCATCCGAGCAGCGGAGGCATTGAGGATCACCATGCCGGCTGTGCGAAGGCTCGCACCCTCACGCACGACCAGGTGACTTCGTGCATCAAGAAGGGTCTCGATCTGCCTGAGCATGTTCGCCGGACACTTGCGAGACACCTCGCATCGGATCGCGGCCTTCTTGTGCAAAGAGTCAACTCACAACTGGATTGCGCCCTAGCGTTGGCCAAGCACGCGATGGACGATGAGGGTCTTCGGCTGCCATTCCTCGCCTTCGCGCAGAAGCTGGGCTCAGAGCATCCCGATCACGCGATTCGACTTCTCGACGACGTCGTGCGCGTGACGGACCGAGCACGCATTGAACTGCTGGACTATCTTGGCGGGTTTGTTCGCACCATAGGTCGACCCGGGAACGAAGAAAAATTCGACGAGGTTCACCGCAAGGTCGACGGGTGGGTCGCTGAGGAAATAGAGAACGGAAACAGTGAGAACGTTGTCTTCATGCGTAATGCGCAGGAGGCGTTCGTTCCACATCTGCTCGGATACTCCAGACGCTTGCGTCATCTGGCAGGCAGCGATCACATCACAGCGAGGGTGCGCGCCAAACACAAGGGCGAGGACCTGTACATACAAGGATCAGTAATTGACGTCTCCCAAGGACCGCCAGAGGTGAGCGGACACGGGATACAGTTCATGACTCCAGAGTGGCGTTTCGAGACCGGGATATCCAAGGGAACCGCGCAGCGTGGTGGGAGAACTCTGCACCTTCACACGATTCAGGCTACACGGCTTGGCGACGGATTTGTCGCCGAAGTGGACGACCCGAGTGTCGAACTGAAATGGCCTGGGGGCACGCTCGAGGATCGTGCCTTGAGTCTCAGGGGGTTTGCATACGACCCGAAGTACAACATTCCTGGGGGCGGCGCGGTCCTCTTTCTGGACGGCGTCTGTAACGACAACATGTCGCTTTGGCAGAGCTACGTGACTCTGCATCTGAGCGAGGTGGATTACGGACGAACCGGACATGCGATGCAGAACCCAATCAGGACTGGCCAGACAATCACCAAGGAATCGCATGATGAAAACTGAGGGTGTTGGCAACGAGCAGTGGCAGTCGGGTGGTGACTACAGCGGAAGGGAGTTGTCAGGCAACGCGCGTGGTGCCTGCCTTGATAACGCTTCATTCCGTGACGGGCATTTCGTCGACTTCGATCTTCGTGGTGCAAGCTTGAAGAATGTCGACTTGTTTGAGCTTACGATTGTGCGGGCTGATCTGCGTGGAGCCGATCTGTCTGGTGCGCGGAATATGGATAAGGCAATTGCACTTGGCAACGCCCGATTCAGTGACGATACGATTGTAGATGATATCGACCTGGATCGCGTAGCGATCCGGTTTCCGCTTGTCGCGCAGCGATTGAAGCAATCGCGTTATGCTGGCGCGCTCAAGCGGAGACATGCAACCCTGTACTGGTTGTGGCAAGTATCCTGTGGTTGTGGGCGATCCTGGTCCCGTCTACTGACATGTGGTGCCCTGCTCACGTTGGTTTTCGCGTGTGCATATTGGTTGGGCACGACGCATCCTCAGTCTGCATGGCTTCCGAATCCAGCGTTCGATCCGGAGTGCGGCGACACATGGAATGAAGCTGTCCGCAGCGTCCAGTTCAGCGCCATGACGTTCGTGGGCTTCAATGCGCCTGGAGCCACCTGGGCCGATGCCAAGACGGGTACGTGGGTCGCGCTGGAGTGTTGGATTGGCTTGGCCTTCCTGGGCATATTCATCTCGGTTGTTGCCACCCAAATGGCCGCCAAGGTCTGAGTACGGGTAGTTGCCGAAGGCAAACGGAGCGCTGGCAACCGGGAAGGCGGCACGGTGACTCGGTGCTTGCTCAACCGGAATTGGAGAATGCCGCTTCCGCGAACGTCGTGGGCGTCGTCTCCTCGTATGGTTCTGTCGGGCCCGGACTCGGTTGCTAACGTGCATGGGCGCTGCGTGTCCTTTCTGCAGGCACACGGTTGCGGCGCCGCCGGTTTGCGGACCGGCCGGCACGGTCAAGCCGCCGGCGTGCCCGGGGCGCGGAGCGTTGGAGCCGGGCGATGGCCGGTCGAGCGGTCAAGATCGGCCCGTTCCGGCACGGACCCAACCCCTCGCGGCAGCAGAAAATATGCGGGCGTTGGCCGTGTGAACCGCGCGCGGCCCGCACCACGGCAAGCAGGGAAGACGCCGCGATGAGGAGATTGGTAAAAAAAGTGAAACCAATTTGACACATCCCGGGTACGAATTGGAAGTTTATGTCGTGGGGCAAGAGTCACAACCTCAACGCATGGGCGGACTTCAATCATGGTACTGCTGACGGGCGATAACGTGCACGAACGGGCTTCCGAGTTTCTGACCATGGTTCGCACTCGTTTTTTTCGGGCCGTTCACTGCGATCGCTGTGATGAGCAGATCTGGTTCCACCCGTCCACCGACAATGAGACCATGGCCGTCACCCTCGCCCAGGAAGGCTGGGTTCCCGGCTACGACGTCAGCGACGGCCACCTGATCCTCTGCCCCAAGTGTCGCAACGCCACCTGAGAGCGGCGCCCCGCGGCGCCCCCAACACCCCCCTGATTCTTTCCCCGGCTCGTGGTATAAGCTTATCCGGACGGTACAGGACGCCGGCTCGCGGCCCACGCCGCGCGACGGAACGCACACGCATGGTTAACGCCGAACTGACCCGGGCCTTCGAACGCATCGCCGACCTGCTGGAGATCATCGGCGGCGACCGGTTCCGCATCAACTCGTACCGGCGCGTGGCTCGCACGCTCGACGGCCTGGCCGAAGACATCGCCGACCTGGCCGCCCGCGGCGAGCTGACCACGCTCCAGGGTGTAGGCAAGGGCACCGCGGAACGCATCGAGCAATTCCTGAAGACCGGCACCATCGACGTGCTGACAGACCTGGAATCCAACCTTCCGCCCGGGCTGCCCGATCTGCTCTCCATCCCCGGCATGGGTCCCAAGAAGGTGGCCGCCGTCCACCGCGAACTGGGCGTGGGCAACCTCGACGACCTCAAGAGGGTCATCGCGTCGGGCGAACTGGCGCAACTGGCCGGCTTCGGCGAGACCAGTGTGAAGAAGATCGCCGACGGCATCACGTTCCTGGAGACGTCGAGCGAGCGCACGCCGCTGGGCATCGCCCGGCCGGTGGCCGACCGCCTGGCCGACGAGGTGAAGAAGATCAAGGGCGTCAAGCGAGTGGCCCTGGCGGGGTCGCTGCGCCGCGGCGCGGAGACCATCGGCGACGTGGACATTCTCTGCGAGGCGAAGGACGGCCCGGCCGTGATCGAGACTTTCACCCAGGCCAAGGGCGTCAAGCGGGTGCTGGCCGCCGGCGAGACCAAGGGGTCGGTGACCATCGAGTTGCCCGACCGGCGGGAGCTGCAGGTGGACCTGCGCGTCGTGCCGGCGGAGTCGTTCGGCGCGGCCCTGCAGTACTTCACGGGCTCCAAGCAGCACAACGTGCGCCTGCGGGAGATGGCCGTCCGGAAAAAGTGGCGGTTGAATGAGTACGGGCTGTTTGACGGCGACAAGCCCCTCGCCGGCGCAAACGAAGGCGAGATCTACGAGCGGCTGGGGCTGCCTTTCTTCCCGCCGGAGGTGCGCGAGGACCGCGGCGAGTTCGAGGACCCGTCGTGCGTGGAAAGCCTGGTGTGCCTGGACGACATCCGCGGCGATCTGCACGCACACACGACAGCCAGCGACGGCATCGCCACCATCCGGGAAATGGCCGAGGCGGCGAAGGCGTTGGGGTATGAGTACCTGGCCATCACCGATCACTCCAAGAGCAGCGCAATCGCCAACGGGCTGTCCATCCAGCGGATGGAACAGCACATCGAGGAGATCCGGGCGGCCGGCAAAAAGATCAAGGGCTTTGCGCTGCTGGTCGGCTGCGAGGTGGACATTTTGGCGGACGGCTCGCTAGACTATCCGGATTCGATCCTGAAGGAATGCGACCTGGTGGTGGCCAGCGTGCATTCCGGGATGCAGGGTGGCAAGAGTTCACCCACCCGGCGCACGCTGGCGGCCATGGAGAGCCCATACGTGAACGTCATTGGTCACCCCACCGGCCGGCTGCTGGGCCAGCGCCGGCCCATGGAAATCGACATGGCCGCCGTGGTGAAGGCCGCGGCCGAGAGCGGGACGGCCCTGGAAGTGAACGCCTCCTGGCAGCGGCTGGACCTGAAGGACGTACACATCCGGCAGGCGATCGACGCGGGGGCCATGCTGGCCATCTGCACCGACGCGCACAGCACGGGCGGTTTGAGCACGGTGCATTATGGCGTCACCACCGCCCGCCGTGGGCGGGCCGCCCAAAGCACCATCGTCAACACCCGGTCACTTCAAGACTTGCGCAAATGGCTGGCGGCCAAACGGGCATAGGCCGTCCGCGCCGGCACCGCTGACGCCTACTCCGTCTTGGGCTTGGTGTAGTAGTCAGAGGCCCACTTGATCAGCGCCTTGGCCAGGCCCTCGGCCTTGGCTCCGGTGCCCATGCCGACGGTCTTGCCCGTCCGCCCCAGGGCGTTGCCGGATGCGATCACGTTGCCCGTGTCCTTGTCCACGAGCTGCACCTTCGCGATTACCTGCTCGAGCGGACCGAGCACGTGGTCCGTCAGGTCCGCCGCTTCGTAGTGCAGGATGGTCACGTGGAACACGGCCGTCTTGCCGGAATCGGCCTTGGGCAGCTCCGACTTGTCCAACTGCTCCTTAAACTTGACGGGGAACTCGCTCAGGAACGCCGGCGGCACGTGCCGGCCGAAGTCATTCTTCACCTCACCAAGCTCAAAACGCTGGTACGCCTCGAGCCCCTTGCCTTCCTTTGCGGCGGCTACGGGTTTCTCCTCAAAATACACCCCTTTGGGCCCCATCGCACCCTCGGCGCCTTCGCCGATCAGTCGCCCCATGCAGCCCCCCGATGCCAGGGCAGCCCCAAGCAGAACCATCACCCCCACAACCGGTACGGATCGATACATGATTCGCTCCTCCCTTTCTGATGACTTGTGACGGAAGCGGACGGCCCGCGCCTCGTCCTCGCCCCCGTCGAGCACCCCGTTTGATGAGTTCAGACCCTGGATTCCACAGTGTACCCACAGCCCGCGGCCGGGCAACCCGCCGGAGCGGAACCTGCCGTCTTGGGCCGCTCCCGCCCGGCCGGTATACTCTGTGGTTTGCGGACCGTGCGAAAGGAGACCTCCGAATGGCAACAGCCAAGGCAGACCTGGATTGGAAGAACCTCGGGTTCGGCTGGCGCAAGACTGACGCCAACATCCGCTTCACGTTTGGCGACGGGAAGTGGGACGAGGGCGTGCTGGTTTCAGACGATGTCATCCCGCTGCACATCGGCGCCACGTGCCTGCACTACGGGCAGGAGTGTTTCGAGGGGCTCAAGGCCTACGAGACCAAGTCGGGCGACGTGGTCGTCTTCCGCATCGAGGAGAACGCCCGCCGCCTGATCCGCTCGTGCGAGCGGATCATGATGGAGCCCGTGCCGGAAGAGATGTTCATCCATGCCGTGTTCCGCGTGGTGGATGCGAATCGCCGGTTTGTACCGCCGTACGGCACCGGCGGCACGCTCTACATCCGCCCGTTGCTGCTGGGCACCACCGGCGCCATGGCCCTGCGTCCGTCCGTCGACTACCTCTTCGTGGTTTTCGTGACGCCGGTCGGGCCGTATTTCAAGACGGGGTTTACCCCCGTGGATCTGATTGTCGAGGACGACCTGGACCGGGCGGCGCCCCGGGGCGTCGGTCACGTCAAGGTCGGCGGCAACTACGCGGCGGGCATGAAGGCCAGCACGCGGGCCAAGGCAAAGGGCTACGCGGACGCGCTCTATCTCGACCCGCGAGCCAAACGGTTCATCGACGAGGCCGGCCCCGCCAACTTCTTTGCCATTACGCGGGACCGGCAGTACGTCACGCCCGACAGCGAGTCGATTCTGCCGTCCATCACCAACAATTCGCTGATCACCCTGGCCGAGGACATGGGGCTGCGCCCGGTCCGCCGGCCCGTGGATGTCGAGGAGATCTTCGAGTTTGCCGAAGCGGGCTGCTGCGGAACGGCCGCGGTGATTACACCCGTCAAGTCCATCACGTACCGCGATCGCGTCGTGGTTTACTGTCAGGACGGCCGGCCGGGTCCGGTTTGCACGGACCTCTACCAGCGCCTGACCGCGATCCAGTGCGGCGACGCCCCGGACCCCTACGGCTGGGTGCGCCGCGTGCCGGAGTGCGGCTGAGCGCACCTGACTTGCGTGTCGGATACGGGCCGAACCCCCGTGCGCCGCACGTGGGCATCTTTGCCCGCATCCGGCGCATCATGCCTTCCTTTTGGGCGTTTTTGGGCTTCTGCGTTTTTGCGTTTTTGCGTTTCTCTCCGCTATAATCCGCCCCCGACATGATCATCACCATCGACGGCAACGCCGGCTCGGGAAAATCGACGGCGGCTCGCAAGCTGGCGGGCCGGCTGAACATCGCCTATCTGGACACCGGGGCCATGTACCGGGCCATCGCCTGGGCGGCCCTGGAGCACGGCGTGGACTTCGACGATCCGGAGGCGCTTGCGGCGATCGCCCGCGAGGTGAGCCTGGAGGTGGATTGCGGCCCCACGCACACCCGTGTGAAGATCGACGGCCGCGACGTGACGGAAGCGATCCGCACGATGGAGGTCAACCGGCACACGTCTGCCGTGGCGCGGAACCAGCCCATCCGCGACCTGCTGGTGGAGAAGCAGCGTCAGATCGGCCGGCACCTGGGCGCGCTGGTCACGGAAGGCCGGGACCAGGGGTCCGTGGTCTTTCCGGACGCCGACGTGAAGTTCGTGATGGAGGCCTCGCTGGACAAGCGGACGGAACGCCGTCACGCGGAGCTGGTGGCCGACGGCGAGGAGGTGGACATCGCGGAAGTGCGCCGCAACCTGGATTCCCGCGACGCCACCGACGCGCGGCAGTGGGCGGCTCTCTACGCGCCCGGCGCCGCGATTCGCATCGATACCAGCCACATGAGCATTGCCCAGGTGGTGGACCGGCTGCTCGCGCATATCCGGCAATTGAAGCACGGCATGTAGGCATGGCGCGGGCCGCACCCGCAATCCAAGGGACCCGCCGCGGCGGGCAGGCTCCGGGAGAGAGAGCTTGCGCCGGTGGCTTCGTGGGAATCTGCGTGGGGCCGGTCCGGAGCCGCCTTCTGACGCGCGTCCTTTACCTCCGCCTCGGCTATGTGTACTCTTGTTTCAGTATCTTCTGAAACCGTCGGAGATCACGCCATGTCGCCGTCGGGCTATCGGGAATCGCGGGAGCTGTTCGTCCGCCGCTGGGGGGAAATGGGCGCCACATGGGGGATCAGCCGGACCATGGCGGAGATCCACGCCCTTCTGTTTACGGCCACGGAGCCGCTGTGCACGGACGACATCATGGCCGCCCTGAACATTTCGCGGGGCAACGCCAGCATGAACGTACGGGAGTTGCTGAACTGGGGTCTGATCCACCGCGTGCACACGCGGGAAGACCGCAGGATCTACTTTCAGGCCGAGTGCGACGTCTGGGAGATGTTTCGGACCATCAGTCGCGAGCGGCAGCGGCGTGAGGTGGAGCCGATCATCGAGACCATTGAGCGCTGCCGGTTGATGGTGGACGCGCAGCCCCGAACGCACGACGCCGACGAGCGCCGACGAGCCCAGATCTATACGAAGCGACTGGAGGAGATGCGCGATTTTCTGCATATGACCAACAGCGCCTCCGCCCTGTTGGCCAGGGCCGGCAAGGGAAACCTCCGCCGCGCCCTCAAGCTGCTGAGCAAGGCGATCCGGTAGGGAGGAGCGCGTGGTGCGGACGGTGGCCGCGACCGACGTGGCCTGGCGATTCCGGCGGGGAGTTCGTCGTCTGAATCAGGTTGCCGTACCGGTGGCGGGAATGACGGCGGTACAGAAGAGGTGACGGTGCGGCGGTTGTGGGAGGGCGGCCGATGTCAACCGATAGGCCATTTCGGATCGTTCATCTGTCGGATCTGCATCTGACGCGCGATGACGGCTCGGCACGCAGTGAGCCGAAGTTGTTCGGGGCGCTGCGGGGAATGAATGAAGCGTTCCGGACGATCGTGCGGTCACGGGCGGTGCAGAGCGCGAACTACGTCATCGTTACGGGGGATGTGACGGACCGGGGGGACCTGGCGTCGTGGGAGGTGTTCTGGGAGGCCGTTCGCGGGGCCGGGCTTATGGATCGAATGGCTGTCCTGCCGGGGAACCATGATGTGTGCCACCTGGGGCTGGCACGGCTGCCCGATCGGGACTTCCGGAAGATCGACCTGCAGCGGGCGGTGGCGGGGCTGAAGCTGGGGTGCCGACTGACAAAGCTTCCTTGGGTGGTGAGGCCCGATCCGCGGGTGGCGGTGTTCGGGCTCAATTCGAACAACCTGGGAAATCTCAGCGTGGCGACCAACGCCCTGGGCGAGGTGCGGTACTACCAGCTCAAGAGCCTGGCCAGCCGGCTCTATCAGAACCGGGACGTGCCGGTGAAGATCGTGGCGCTGCATCACAGTCCGAACATTCCGATGGTCGAGACGGCCCGGCGTCGGCGGCAGCGGCCGTTCGGTCCGCTCGAACGACTGGCGTTCCAGATTCCCGAGGATCAGCGGCACGGGTTGATGTTGTTGTGCGTGGCCCATCGGGTGCGACTGGTGCTGCACGGCCACTTGCACATGAGAGAAGATCGGCGGATCAGCGGCGTTCGGATCGTAGGCGCTCCGGCTTCCACGGAGCCGCTGCGCCAAAGCGGAGAAGCGAAGGAGCATGGGTTCTACGTGTACACAGTGCAGAGGGAAGGGCAGCGTGTGAGTTGCCGGTTCGAGACGGTGAGGGTGGGCTGAACCGGCCGGCGGCAAGCGAATCCGGGCGGCCGAAGCCGACGCGACGGTTGAAACGTCGCTTGTTGATACGGGGACGCAGCCGGTCTTTTTCTCCAGTGGGTCATTGCGGTCGGGGGGGGTGTGACGCGCGCGGGCTGCCTCCGGCCAGGTCCCATCGCCCCTTGGCGAAGCGGAGGAATCACGAGCCGGTGAAGGCGGCCTGGAAGGCGGCAAAATCGGCGAGGTCCACGTCCTCGTCTTCGTCCAGGTCTGCCCGACGGAATGCGTCGGGCGTGCAGTACATCGGCGGGGTGGAAACGCCGGGGCCCGAAAGACATTCCTGAAATGACAGGTAATCGGACAGGTCCACGGCCCCGTCGTCGTTCAGGTCGCCGTGGATGCCCACCCGCACGTAAACATGCTCGTCCGCGTAAAACAGGCTGCGGTCGCTTGCTCTTCGACCCGCGACGGCGAACACCAGGTCGTAATAGTCAATCGCGGCGGTCGGCCCGACCTCCAGGTGGAAGACAAAGAGCGTCGGCCCCAGGCCCCATGTGTACGCAATGACGGGGTCGGTGTAGTAGTACGCCTGCTCGCCCCATTCCGGCCAATCGCAGTCGCCCGTGTATTCCAGGACTCCGCCGTTCTCCACGCCGGCGAACCGAAGGCGGCGCAGCTCAACCGCATATGTGTCGTCCGGCGCCAGATTGGTCAACTCGATAACCAGCGTCCGGGTCCGGTCCGGCGAGGTGCGGAATGTCGGTAGAGGCCCGCGATCCGGCGCGCCGGTGGCGGATTCATCCGGATCCAGCAAGCCGTCCGCATCGATGACGGCCAGCGAGTCGGTCTGCCATTGGCCGTGGCAGCTCAGGCAGTTCGCCCCCCAGGCGGGTTCGGCCATCGCGGGGGTGGTGACGGCGACCAGAACGATCATCGAGAGCATCGGCAAGGTGCCGCCGACGCGCGTCGTCCGAAGGCCCTGCCATGCCGAAGGTCTGCGGCTCATCGGCTCACCTGCCTTCCCGGGCGGACGGCGTGGACGGCACAGGCCAGGCACGGGTCGAACGAGTGGACCACGCGAAGCACCTCGCTGGGTTGCGAAAGATCGTCGAGCGGCACGCCGACGAGGGCCGCCTCAATCGGCCCGGGCACGCCCGCATCGTCACGGGGCGAGGCGTTCCAGTTGGTGGGCGTGATGACTTGGTAGCGGCTGATCACGCCGTCCTCGATGCTCAGCCAGTGGCCCAGGCCGCCGCGTGGGGCCTCGGTCAGCCCGACGCCCGCGGTGGTTTGCGGAACGCTGCCCGGCTGGACCACCGGGGCGCCCGGCACAAGTTCGTCCAGCCAGCCATTCATGGCATTGGCGAGTTTCATCGCCTCCTGCGCCCGGGCCAGAATGCGGTCCATGGCGGAAATGCCGCGGGTGTACTCGCCGTTGACGGTCATGCGGGCGAGCGGGCCGAGCTCGTACGGCGTGGTTCCGTAACGAGGGGCCTTCAGCCACGAGTATCCGTCGGGTCTGTCGCGGTCCGGCTCCGTCAGGCCGACGGACGGGTGTCGGTTGCCGCTGGCCGGCGTGTACCACGAGCGCGCCACCTGCTCCGTAATCTGCTGTGGGTCCGTCGCGGCCGGTGTGCCGTTGACGCGCCGCCCGCGGGCGAAAAGCTTGCTTGTTCCCCCGGCGTTCAGGTCAAACGCGCCGAACGTCAGCAGGTTTCCGCCGCCCTGGCCGAGTTGGGAATACGCGGGGAACGCGGTTGCCAGCAGATTGGCGTCCGGCAGGTAGACGTTCTGGATGAACGCGCGCAGCTCGTTCAGCAGCGTGCGGAAGGCCGCGACGTTCTCCGCGCTGACCTGCTGCGTACACCCGCCCGCCACGAACGACCCGACACACGGCAGTTTTCCCGCGAAGATCGCGCCCATCTGGTGGGCCTTGCGGCGCGCGGTGAAGGCCGAAACGTAGTGCTGCACGAGCGTGGCCGCCGCGGCCCCGCCGATGAGGTCCGGGCGAACGTAGCGAGGCGTCCAGGGTGACGCGTCGAGCAGCCCCGTCGTATCGATGAAGTCCGGCAGCGACAGGTGATAAAAGTGCAGTACGTGCGACTGGATGTAGTTCGCGCCCAGCACGAGGTTCCGCAGATTTCGCCCGTTGTCCGGGGCGACAATCCCAAACGCATCCTCCAGGGCCAGGCAGGCGGCCAACGCGTGCGAGACCGGGCAAACGCCGCAGATGCGCTGGGTGTACAGGGCGGCGTCGCGCGGGTCGCGCCCGGCCAGCACGATCTCAAATCCGCGGAACATGGTGCCCGCACAGCGGGCCTCCGTCACCTGCTGCTGCCCCCCCACGGTGTCGACGGTCACCTGGATCTCCAGGTGCCCTTCGATGCGGGTGACGGGATCGATGGTCAGGGTCGTGGGCATGGCTCAGTCCTTCGCCTCCGGCCTCGCTGAATACACGAAGAACGGCGACATGCCGTCCGGGAAGGTCGGCTGCACGCAGCCCAGGCAGGGGCCGCCCGAGCCCACGCACCAGTTCACGCCGTATTCACCCGGTCCGCGGCTGTTCCACTTGCGCATCGGGCAGTCTGAGTAGGTCTTCTTGCCCTTGCAGCCGAGGTGCTCCAGGCAGCCGTCACTGCCCAGCTCCGTGGCGAACGTCGGCTGGCCGCACTGCTGGTGCCGGCGGTAGCAGCGGTCGTGGACGCGTACGCCAAAGTACGAAAGCGGGCGGCGGTGCGCGTCCAGCGGCGGCACGCGGTTGTTGGTCAGCAGGTACGTGACCGTGCCCACAAGCCAGTCCGGATGACAGGGGCAGCCGGGCAGGTTCACCAGCCGCGCATCGGCCCCGAGCAGTTGGCCCACGCCTTGGGCCTGAGTCGGGTTGGGCGCGCCGGCCGTCACGCCGCCGTAGGCCGCGCAGGAGCCGACGGCCAGAATGAAGGCCGCGTTCGGGGCGGTTGTCTGCACGGCCGCTTCCATCGTCGTGTTTGACCAGGCCATGCAGTACCGGCCGGCCGACCCGGTCGGAATGGCGCCTTCGATGATCAGGATGTATCCTGGCTGGGCCGCCGCCGCCTGGGCGGCAGAAACGGCCAGATCACCGGCGGCGGCCATCAGGTTGCTCTGAAACTCCACATCCAGCGTGTTCACCAGCAGATCATCCACCGTGGCAAAGTGTACGCTGTTCAGGAATGAGACGGCACAGCCGTCGCAGCCGGCCCCCTGCAGCCAGATGACACGCGGATGGCCTTCGCCGCGAAGCGTCCGGCCCAGAGCGGCCAGAGCCGACGGGGTCAGTCGTCCGGCCACCGCCGCCGCCGCCGCGGCCTTGAGAAAATCACGCCGGGTGATCCTCATGGGTTCGTCCCTCCGTCCATGTCGGGCCCGGCCGATCGCCAGGGCGGAATGCCGAAGAAGATCTCCGTTTCGTCGAGCAGTACCCGGGCGTACGGCGAATTGTGGGCGCCGAGCGACCGGTCGGCCTGGACGAAACGGTAGTTGAACGTGGCCGCCTGGTACGCGGGCAGATCCGGCGGAGGGATGAGAGCCGGATCGACGTACAGCGGATCGGCCGGATCGTATCGCTGTGCGATCGCCGCAAGCCGGGTCTCGATCTCCTCTCGCGTCATCTCAATCAGGATGGTGGCGGTGGCTTCGCTGTGGCAGGGCAGGCACGCTCGGCGATTGGCCTCGAACGTGTGGCCGCTGTTGACCGGCTGTTGCGGGCCGCCGTAGGGCTCTTCGTGTACGTGGCAGGCGGCGCACTCCTTGGGGATGTCCCACCAGTGCCGAGCATAGGGTCCGTTCATCGGCTCGCTCTGCAGCGTGTAGCCGCCGGTGCTGTGCAGCATTTCCGCCTGGGGCTGTTGAGGCACCTCGCCGGAGCCGGGAGTGCCCATGCTATGGCACTCGGCACAAAGCTCGTGAGCGGCCCGGCGGAGTTGACCCTCGTGCGGTCCGCCGTGCGGGTTGTGGCAGGCCGCGCACTCCAGATTCAGAGACACGTCAAACACGCCCGGCAGGTTGTCCGGCGGGGCCAGGCGGTACTCGGTGGAATGACAGGCGAGGCACGCCTGTTCCACGTTCGGCTCAAACTGGATGTTCGACAGGGCAAACGCATGTTGCGACGTGGACCACTGCTCGAATTGCGGGTGATGGTTCTCGCCACAGAGCCCGTGGCACGACTGGTGGCACGCCCCGCACAAAGTGGAGGCCAGGTCCCGCGTCAGGCGCACGTTTGCCGGGTCCGCCACATGGTTGCTGCCCGGGCCGTGGCAGTTCTCGCACTGGATGCCCGCCAAATGAGGGGTCGTCTCCAGGTCGACGAACCCGCTGGCCTTGCCGTAACCGACGGAATGGCAGGGGAAGCACAGGGCGTTGTTCCCCTCTCCGCCGGCCACCAGGGTGTCAAATGCGGTGGCGTGGATGGTGCTGATCCACTGGCCGTGTTGCGACGCGTGGCACTGCGTGCAGGTCGTTGCACCGACAAAAAGGGGCGGGCTGACCAGCGGACCGGTGAAATTCATCGTCTGGAGGGCGTAGTCCGCCAGGTCCACGTCGCCGTCATTATCCACGTCGGCGTTGGTGAAGGCATCGGGATCACAGGTGCCCGTGGGATTCGGCATGCCCGGGCCGCCGAGGCAGTCGGCCAGAAGCACGTAATCCGCGACGTCGACGTCGCAGTCGAGGTCCATCGTGCCGAGCGATCGGCCGAAGCGGTCCGCGCCGGCCGGGGCCGGCACCTGTGGGCAGGAGTCGCACACGTCGCCCACGCCGTCGAGATCCTCGTCGGCGGTGTTCACGTGGTGGAGCCACGGGCAATTATCGCAGATGTCGCCGATGCCGTCTTCGTCGGCGTCGGCCTGATCGGCGTTCGGCGCGGCGGGGCAGTTGTCGCAGATGTCGCCGACGCCGTCTTCGTCGGCGTCCTCCTGGAGCGGATTGTGGCGGTGCGGGCACAGGTCGGAGGCGTCGGGCAAACCGTCGCCGTCCTCGTCGCCGGGCAGCGAGAGCAGCGGCCAGCACTTCACCGCGGCCTGGTAGACGGCGGCCGGTCCGGTATCCGCCGGTTCGGCGGCCCAGGCAATGAGCTTGATGTTGCCGGGGTCAGCCCAGCTCACAGCGTCAAAGGTCAGCACGCTCTCGACGGTGTGGGAGCTGCCGGGCGTCAACACGACGTCCTGCTCCGGGACCGCCTGCTTGAAGCCGTTGCGGTGATAGGGCTTGGTGGCGGGCCAGTGATCCAACACCTGCGCCGTGAACACGCGCACGGTTTTGGCGGTGCCCGTGGGTTCCAGGCCGACCGTCGTGAATACGTTGTAGGTGGCTCCGCCGGCCGGTTCTGCCCGGACGCTCAGGGTGACGTCGGTCGGGATGGCGCGGGCGGGCAGGAAGTGGTTGGCTCGATAGATGGTGTATTGCTGATCCTGGTCATGAACGGAGCCGGTCACTTTGTCCATGCCGTCGAAGAAGGCTGTCGGCGTGTACTGGCCCCCGAGAAAGGCCCACCGCGCATTACCCCAGGGCGTACTAACGCTGTCGTACAGTTGGTATTGTACGAAGGCGAAGGACTCCGCGTAGACATCCACCAATCGTTCGAGCGCAGGACCTGCGTCAGCGCAGGAGCCTCAGTACCGATTGGTGAACTCCTCGCAAAGCACCACGCGCGTTGCGGCCGGCGCCGGCGACACCGCCAGGGCGCACGCCGCGACGACACCGAGACGCGCCACGGCGCCCAATGCTTCCAGAAGCTGCTTCATTCCTCTGTGCCTCTCACCGTTCCACGGAGTGGACCCATCCCAGACCCGGCTGCACCGGTGCCCACACGTCCACCGTACCCGAAAAGGCCGAGCTGGTTCAAGGAGTCGTTCGGACATTCACTGAAGACCGGATCCGGACGGCGCGCCGGCTTCATGGGGACATCAGAAACGTGGCGCGGCGCTTCGCCGCCAATCCGACTCACGAAATGTGCTGTATGCGACGGGCGACACTTCGCGATCCAGTTGACCGGGCGGACGAGCCGACGGGTTACCTGTGAGCATCCACGGCGGCCCGGATGCCCGCGATGTGGTCCGGCGTCGTACCGCAGCAACCGCCGATAATGTCGGCCCCCGCCTCCAGCAGGGCGGGAACCTGCTCGGCCATGTCCTGCGGCGTCTCCCGGAACTCCGTCCGGCCGTCCACCAGTTCCGGCATGCCGGCGTTCGAGTGGATGAGGATTGGACGATCGGTGAACCGGCGGAACTCACGGGCAATATCCACCATGTTGCGGACGCCGTGGCCGCAGTTGGAACCGACGACGTCCGCGCCGGCTTCGACCAGGGCGGAGGCCGCCTGCTCCGGGCCGATCCCCATCATCGTGCGGTAGCCGCCGGGGGTCTTGTCAAACGTCATGGTCGCGATGACCTCGATGGCGCGGTCCAGCCGCTTGGCGGCCCGGATGGCGCAGGCGGCTTCCTCCAGCGCGGTCATGGTCTCGATGCAGATGACGCGCAGGCCGGCACCGAGCATGGCGGCGATCTGCTCGGCGAACACCGCCTCCATGTCCGACTCGGACAGCATCCCCAGCGGCTCGACGAACTCGCCCGTCGGTCCGACGGAACCGGCGATGATGGCCCCGGGTGCTCCTTCCAGGCTCAGCCGGGCGCCGGCCGCGTTCAGCTCGGCCACGCGGCCGCCCAGCCCGCGTTTTTCCAGCTTCACCCGGGAACCGCCGAACGTGTTGGTCAGCACCAGATCGCTGCCGACGGCCGCGTAGGCGGCGGCCACCGCCCGCACCTCGTCCGGGTGGGTCACGTTCCATTCTTCCGGGCATTCGCGGGTGGTCAGGCCCCTGGCCTGCAGCATGGTGCCCCACGCGCCATCGGAAACGAGTACCTTCTTTTCCGCCAATTGCTGCAACAGGCTCATGCGGCATCCTCCGTGATCAAACGAGCCCGACGGGCTGCGCGGCCTCCATCTTAGCGAAGCCGCGGCGGATTCCCACCGGACGGCGGGTCCAGGTTCACCCTCGTGCATGTTACAATCGGGCCCTTGCCGCGGACGGAACCGCCGGGTAGGAAACCACGCAGAATCGTACTGCGGCCCGGGAGCCCGGGCCCTGCCGGAAGGATGCAAAGACGATGGCCGAAACCGTTGACGTCGGGATTCTGATGGGCAGCCGCAACGACTGGGAGGCCATGAAGGCGGCGGCGGACGTGCTGGCCGAGTTCGGCGTGCCGCACGAGGTGCGGGTGATTTCCGCACATCGGACGCCGGATGCGGCCATCGCCTATGCGGAGTCGGCGGAATCCCGCGGGCTTAAGGCGATCATCGCGGGGGCCGGCATGGCCGCCCATCTGGCCGGCGTGCTGGCAGCCAAGACGCCGGTGCCGGTGCTCGGCGTGCCGATGCAGTCCAAAGCGTTGCAGGGGCTGGACTCGCTGCTGTCCACCGTGCAGATGCCCAAGGGGGTGCCGGTGGCCACGTTCGCCATCGGCTCGGCCGGGGCCGCCAACGCCGCCCTGTTCGCAGTGGCCATGCTGGCCAACGACCGCCCGGAGCTGCGAAAGAGGCTCATCGCGTTTCGCCAGCGCCAGACGCAGGAAGCGCTGGACAACCCCGATCCGCGGGTTTGAGCGATCCGTATCATGCAATGAGAAATGAGAAACGGCGCCGGGCATCACACCCGGCGCCGCTTTCATTATGTCCTTGCGTCGAGGTCAGACGTCCTTGCCCGGTTTGGAGTCGGGCGAGGGCCGGCCGGTCGACGAGTCCTTGCCGGAGGGCGTCTTGCCCCGCGCCACCGCGGGCTTGACGGTCTCGGCCTTGACCTCGGTCGCCTCGGCCAGCTTCTGCTCGATGACCCGGCGGACCGTGTTCTCAATCAGCTCCGGATCGACTCGCTGGCCGGTGAGGCGTTCCAGGAGGCCGGACAGCGCCTCGCCGGTTCCGCTAAGGAACCGGGCGGCGGTTTCTTGGGCTTCTACGGGCAAGGACGCCCGGAAGCCGTTGAACGACTGGCCCCAACCGGCGGCGGTCATGAACCGCGAGGTCATGTTGGACAGCGTGGTCGGGTCACCGAAGATCTGCATGTTCGCCTGGGACAGCATCTGTCCGACGGCCTGGGCGAATGCCTTCTGGACCTCCGCGCCGGCGTGGATTTCGAGCTTCTGCACCTCGAACTTCAGGGCCGCCTCGCTGAACTCCTGCTTGTTCTGGAGGGCCTGCCGCTCCACCTCCACCCGGGCGCCTTCCACGTCCACACGCTCGCGGTCGACGGTGACCGGCACCATCTGCTCGGCCTGGGCGCCTTCCGCCCGTTTCTTGGCGGCTTCGGCCTCGGCGGTGGCGAGCACCATCTTGGCCTCTTTCTGCATTTGGGCCGCGTCCAGCTCGCCCTTGGCGATCTTGGCCAGTTCGTAGGCCTTGATGTCGGCGTTGGTCTGGTCCAGATACTTCTGGATCTCGACTTCCTGCTTCTCCTTGATCATCTTCTGGGCCGCCGCGCGCTCGGCCGCGGTGGTCACCTTGATGGTCTCGATTCGCTGGGTTTCCTCCTCGCGTTTGGCTTCGGCGGCCCGGGTCTGGGCCTCGGCCACCGCCCGCTCGGTTTCGCGCTTGGCGACCTCGATTTCCTTGAGCCGCTGGGCGACTTCGACGGCCTGGCTCTTGCGCACCTCCGATTCCTGGACCGTCCGATCCGCCTCGACCGCGGCGTTCTGCACCTCGCGCTGCCGCACCACGTCGGCGACCTGGACGGTCTGTTCCTTGGCGATTTCGGCCTTCTTGACCGCTTCGTCCTTCAGCACCGCCGCCAGCTCGACCTCCTGCCGCTGCTGGATCCGGAATTCCTCACACTCACGCAGCTTGGCGGCCTGGATGTTGGCCACTTCTGTCGACTGCTCCGCCTCCGCCTGCGCCTGGTCCTTTTCCAGGTTGAGCACTTCCTTGCGGGTCTGGACGTTCTTGGCCTTGATGGCCCGTTCCGCGTCCCGGTCGATGCGGTTGCGCTCCACGTTCTGGGATTGCGTGATCTCGGTGATCTTGCGCAGGCCCTGGGCGTCGAACACGTTGTGCGGGTTGAGGTTCTCCGACGGCGTCTGGTCCAACATGCTGATGGTGACGGTTTCCAGCGTCAGACCGTTCTGCCGCAGGTCGGCGGCGAGGTTCTCCTGGACCGCCGATGCGAACTCGTCACGCTTGAGCTGCAGTTCCATCAAGTCCTTGGTGGCGGCCACCGCCCGCAGGGCGGAAATCAGCTTCTCGCCCACCAGCTCCTTCACCGCCTCGGCCCGGACGCTTCGTTCGCCCAGCGATCGGGCGGCGGCGAGGATGTCCTCCGCGTTCGGCTGGACGCGGATGTAGAACTCGCTGTTGATGTCCACCCGCAGGTTGTCCTTGGTGATCAGGGCGTCCGCGCCGACGCGCTTGACGTCCAACCGCATCGTCTCCAGGGCAACCTCCACCAGCTTGTGCAGCACGGGCACGACGAACCCGCCCTTGTCCAGGATGACCCGCGCGCCCGATCCGCCCGTGCGGACGAATGCCTGATTGGCCGAGGTCCGGCGGTAGAGCTTGGTGATGGCGGCGATCAACCCGATCAGGAACAGGATGATCAGCCCGGTCAGGATGGAGACGCCCATCTGGACCTGCGTCAAGTTGAGCTGCTCGCCCACGACCAGCGGGCCGATGACCAGGGCCAGGCCGAGTAGTAACGCGCCGATGAGCAATACCATTGGAGTTTTCCCCCTTTCTTTCCGGAGTTAGCGCGTATGTCATTCGCCCTTGCCGACCGCGGCGCGGTCGGCGGCGACATAGTACAACCGGTCTTTCGCGACGTACTTTACAACGATGACGTTTTTGCCATTGGGCACCGGTCGAGTCCCGGGCTTCACGCGGCAGCGAATCACGTGGCGTGTGCCTGCGCGGTCCGTGATCTGGGCCCGGCCGCCGGTCTCCGTCACCGGCAGCCCGGCCACACCCCGCAGCCCCACAAGCTGCTGCGGCGCGGTGCCGGAGACGTTCCGGGTCGGCATGATGCGGGCCAGGAGGCTGCTCACCAGCCGCATCGAGGTCAGGCCGGCCACGAACCCGCCCGGCAGGCTGGCCGCCAGCCACGATTCGGCCCCGGCGCTTCCACGAGTCAGCCAGAGATTCAGGAGCCAACCGATACCGCCGAAGGCATAGAAGAACGACAGCATCAGGATGGAGAGCGGCACCTTGCCGATGCCGAAAAAGTACAGGACGGCGCTCAGCGAGATGTCCGGCGCGCCCTCGACGTGGGGTCCCTGATCCGCGTTCACCTCGGCGTCATGATCGATGTCGTGATCCACGTCGACGTCGTGATCCACATCGATGTCGTGGTCTACGTCGACGTCGTGATCGGCGTCCAGACCCGCATCCGCGTCGGCGTCGCCGTCGGAACCTCCCAGGCCGAGGACGCTCAGGACCGTGAACAACACGGCCAGAAACAGTGCGGCCAGGAACGGCAGATTGGTTCCACTGACCAGGGCCGATACCGAACTGACCAGAAGCATCGCGGGCATCACCAGTCCCTCACTGGCGCCCGCGCGACCCGCCTGTCCCTCGCGGTCCGGTCCGGCTGCCGACCTCACCAGGGCGAAGCGTGTTCGCGCCGGCGCGTTCAACTTCCGGAATAAACGTACCGCAGGGCCGCCGCAGCGGCAATTATCGCAAATTCGGGGGTTTATAACCCGGTGGGCCGGCCCCCCTGCCCGCACGGGATCGCGTCCGGGCCGCGTCTGCCGCAGCCTATCGCTTGACACGGCCGCCGGGCGAGGTTACTGTACATAATATCAGTGATCTGGAGTACACAATGACGGCCAAACCCCTGACCCGTCAACAGCAGAACGTACTGACCTTTGTCAGCACGTTTCAGCAGGAACACGGCTACCCGCCCACCCTCCGGGAGATTGGCGACGCGATTGGGCTGGCCAACATCAACGCCGTCCGCGGCCACCTCGATGCCCTGGAGAAGAAGGGCTACATCATACGGACGCCCGACAAGGCCCGCTCGATTCAGGTCATCCAGTCCGCTTCCCGTCTGAGCCGTGTAAAACGCACGCTCCACCGGATTCTGCGAACGGACGAGGGGGTGTTGTACCGAATCGTCTACGGCCTGGCGTGGGCCACACAGGGGCGGGCGCCGCTGCTGGTCGGGCCGGCGATAGACGGTTTGCGAAGGGCACTGGAGCGTGAGGCCACCGAGCACGGATGGAAGATCCGCCAGATGCAGATCGAGCCCGATCACGTCATTGTCATTGTTGAGACCTGGCCGAATCACTCCGCCCAACGCACGGCGCATCGCCTCCGGACCGCCGGCGGCACGGTCCGGCGGCACGTCCCGGGCCATTCGTCGGGAAAGGCGCTGTGGGAAAAAGGGTACGTCGTGACGACGGAACTGGAGTTGTTGGAAGAGCTTGTCTCGGAGCTTCTGCATGACGGCGGACGGGCCGAGTGACGGCGCGAGACATGACGCGGGCACGGCAGCGGATTACCGTCCTGCAGGTCGAAAGAAGGAGTGAGTGATGGAGATCATCCTGATCCTGCTCTTCGTCCTTGCGGCGATCGTCCTGGTCGGACACGGCATCTGGGCCGGCGTGGCCTGGTTGGTGCGTGGTGGTCGGAGCCGGCATTCGCCTGCCCGCTACGAGCCGACCCTGAGCGATGACCGTGCCGCCACGGCCCGGCTTCTCCGGCACCTGCGATCTCGCGGAGCGATCGACGATGAGACGTACGAGCAGGTCATGCGGGCCGTCACGCAAGACATATACGGGGGCGAGCACTCGGTGGAAACGTGCTTGCTGCGAAGGCGCGAGCGCGAAGTCTGGCCCGACATCGCGCCGCCGATGCCGGCGCCAACGCCGCGAACCGCCGAGCCACCCCTTGCGACCATTCCAACCATCGAGCCGCCTGCCCCGCAGCCGGTCCGCGCCGAATCGTCACCCACGCGACCACCGACGCAGCCCTCATGGCTCCAGCGGGAACTCGAAGCGCCGCGCTGCGAGCCCCCACCTCCACCCCGCCGGCCGTTCAGCGAAATCCTGGCCGGCTTCATGGCGGAGAAGAACATCCGCTGGGGGGAACTGATCGGCGGGTTGCTCATCGTGTGCTGCTCGGCTGCCCTGGTGATCAGCCTCTGGTCGCGGATTGAGGCCATCCCGGTCCTGAAGTTCGTGATCTTCACGGCCATGACCGCGGCGCTTTTCGGAGCCGGGCTGTTCGTATACTACCGCTGGAAGATCCCCATGACCGGCCAGGTCGTGCTGTTCATCGCCACGTTCCTGGTGCCGCTCAACCTGCTTGCCTTTGCGGCTTTCTCTCTTCACGGGCCGGTCCCTGGGGCCTGGACCACACCGATCGAACTCGGAGCCCTCGTGCTTTTTGGATGGCTCTTGTTTCTGGCGGCCCGCGTTGTCATGCCGGCCGGACCGCGGCTTTTTGCCGGCGCCGTCGTGGGCATCTCGGCGTGCTCGCTTGCGGTTCGATTCACGACGCCGCTGGTGGGCTGGGTGCTCTGGGCCGTGGCCCTGCTGCCCGTGGTGCCGTATGTGGCAGTGACGGCCGCTTCCTGTCGAGGGCTGTTCCGGGATCGGCCGATCGGGGAGGAGGTCGCCAGGCGGCTCTTTCTGCAACTCGGCGTGTACACATTCTCCTGCCTCGTGCCATTCGGGCTGATCATCTGCGAATCCGGGCTTGGGGGAGGAGCGCTGCGCCTGCTTTCGCCCCTGGTGAGCGCGCTGGCCATCCCGGCGCTGTTCACCGGCGTGCTCCTCTGGCTGCGGCTTGCGCAGGAAGCGTCCCCGCAGACTCGAACCGCTGCGGCAAGCGTGGCGATCGTGGCGGCATCCGTGGCCGTGCTGGGGGTCGGTCTGGGCTGGCCGGTGCCGGCACGGCTCATCCCCGCAACGCTGGTCGTCAGCCTGGCGATGGCGGCGGTGAGTCTCGTGACTCGGCACCCGGCCGCGCATGCGTCAGCCGCTTCGGGGTCCACGGTTGCGTGGGTGTTGGGCGTGCACGTTTTTTACGGTCTCGATTGGTCGACCCCCACGGCGAGTGGCGTGCTCAGTGCCCTGCTTTCGGCTCGAACGGGCCAGGCGCTGGTTGTCGCGGCGGCGGTGTGTGCGTTGTCCGCGGCGTGGCTGGCCCGGCAAGGTCGGGGCGTTCTTGCCCGGTCATACGCGGGGACGGCTCTGGGTATCGCGACGATCAGCCTGACACTGGTGACCGTGTACGGCTTCGGCCGAGCCGGAGACCCCTCGCACGTGACGTGGATATACCTGGTGTACGCCGTGGCTGCGTTCGTGGCGGGCGGTCGGGTGAACTCACCGCTTGGCGTGTGGTGCGGCGGCATTCTCGGCCAGATGGCGATCGTCCAGCTCTTGGTCTATCTGTGGCCGGTCGGCGAGTACGCCTGGCCGACCGCGCTGCTGGTCGGGGCGAGCGCTTGCGCGGCGGGTGTCATCGTACTGAGGCTTGCCAGGGTCGGTGATCGCGCCATCCGGTTGTACACAAGACCCCTGGCCCAGGTGTGTGTAACAGTATCCCTGGTCGCCGCGATCCGGCTGGGCAACCTGCTGCCGACGGAAACGCTGAATGGATTCGCGATCCGAACCGCATGGCTGTCTGCCCTGTGGCTGGGGCTGGGGCTCGCGATGCGGTGGTCGGTGTTGCTCGCCGGAGCGCAGATCGCCATGGCCGGTGCCGGTTGTGCGGGCATGCACGCCCATTTGCAGAGCCGATCGTGGTATGCGGAACTCACATCGCCGTTGGGCGAGCCCTGGGTCTGGCAAGCCCACGCGGTGGCGGTTGGCGCGGTGTGCCTGGTGTGGGCCATTGTCCGGGCGGCAATCCGATGGAAGATATCCGGAAATGACCGTAACCGGGATGGCGAGAGCGGCAACCGCCGGCCGTGGACGTGTGCTGTGCAGAGACTCTTGAATCCGGAGGTCCCGCTTGCGGATCGCTGGATGATCCTCCTCGTGGTGGCGGCGCTGGTCATGCTTTCCGTCTGGAGCGTGGGGCCTGGCATTGTCGCGGAGCACGCGTGGGGGCGCGTACCGGCCACCGCAGGCCACTACGTCCACGCGAGCGGTGCGGGATCCTGGGTGCTGCTCGGCGTGCTGGCGGCGGTGTTGCTGCTCGCATTGGCGGAGGGTCTTCGAATTCCTCCGGTTCTCGGGCTCGTGACGGCGGCGGCCTGCGGCGTGGGGTTGTCGGCGGCGCGATTCGAGAGTCAGCATCAGGTCGTGACGGTGCTACGCTGGTTGGATGCGTCGTTCTTCCTGGGGCTTTCTGGCGCAGTCTGGCTGGGCAGGCAGTGGAGCGGGCGGATTCGGGCCTGGCTGCGTTCGGACATCGGGGAATCGGCGCTTGCTGACTACGCATCGACGCTTCTGTGTGTTCTTTTCGCGCTGCCGGCTGCGGCGCTGACGCTCACTTTTGCTCACGCGGCCGCGGTGGGCCGTGCGCTCTCGCTGACGGACATCACGGAGGTCGGCCTTCACGTGCTGCTTCTCGGGCCTCCGTTTCTGGTAGCCGTCGGACTGATGGGCTATGGACGCGCAACGCGACGACCGGAGTGGGCCGTCGCCACGACGGTGCTCGCCGGCGTGGTTGTGACGGTCACGGAATTGTGCGTGGTTCACCGAGCCCGTGTCGGCGTCTCGTACTCAACCCTGATCTGGCTCGTCCAGTTGAACGTGATCGTGGCAGCGGCGATTGCCGTGGTCTGGCGCGCCCTTCTGGGCCGGCGGAACGCTCCGGCGGGGTCTTTGGCGTATCCTTCCTGGATTCTGCTATTCGGGCGCGCCGCATCGGGACTCGTATTGTCCGTGGCGGCGGCAGACCTGTGGATTCGCCCCGGGGCGGTATCGGCCGGCGTTGCCGCTGCCGGAACGGCGTGGGGCTTCTTTGCGGTGATGCTGGTGGAGGGTGCACTGTGGAGTGGTGCCCGTCGAGCGGGAGCAGGGCAGGGAGAGCACACGGCCAACGTGTGGGTGCTGTTCGGCGCCGTGCTTCTGGCTTGCGGGCTGGCCCGCTATGACACCGGCAACTGGCTGTGCTTCCATATGCTGATGGCAGGTCTTGCGGCGGCCGGGTGGCTTCGGATGTACCTGGGGGCCCGAGAGGCGCGCCGCCTCCTCGGCTCGGGTTGGCGGGAGACGTTCGAAACGGCCACCGCACGTGCAGCCGGAACAATGGACACGATCCATCACGACGTAACCTGCCGGTCCTGTGGTTACAACCTCCACGGCCTGTCACCGGCAGGGCGGTGTCCGGAATGTCACGCGACGATCGCGAGTTCGCTGGAGGCCGTCGTGGACCGCCTGACCCCTCGTTGGGCCGGACGAATGCTCCGCGTCCGAACCAACGCCGCGATGGCCGTTCTTGCGTGTGCGGCGCTGGCAACGGCCTTCGCCGTGCGCGCCGCCATCAACGATCCGCAGGGTCCCTGGTGGTCCGTCGCGGTGCTGGCCGGGTCCGGCGCGCTTTGCATGGTCCTGGCCGGCTGGGCCCCGCGCCGCGCCATTGCCTATGCCGGAGGCGTGGAGATTTGTGCTGCCGCGAGTATCTGGTGGATCACGGAGTTCGCGAGTGGACCGGTCTGGCGTTTTGCCGGCGGTCTGGCCGAGTTGGTCAACGTCAACGTCATTGCGTTGGCAGCGGGGGGCCTGGTGTGGCTTGGCGTGGAGCGAGGGATTCTCCGCGGGCAACTGACTGCCGACAAAGCCGGAGCCTGGCCCGCGTTTCATCGCATCGCCGCCTGGGCGGCGGCTGCAGCCGTTCTGCTGCTGGCCGGTGCTGCTCTTTGCGATGTTGTGATGGGCCAGTCGTTCGCGGGCTGGACGACCATGCGGTGGTTTGCGTGGGGAGCCGCGGTCGTCTTGATGGTGTCGTGCCGGCTCGACACGACGTTTCGACACCAGGGAGCGGGCCTGCACGTGCTGGGTTTTTCGGCTGTGGTATTGGCCTTGGTCCAGGCCGGCCTGCCCTCACGCACGCTGGTTTTGGCGATGTCGCTGGCATTGGCCGGGTATGTGCTCTTCACAATGCTGGTGTGGCGATGCTGGGCCATCGTCGAGCGCGATTCATGCCGGGAGCATAAAGACCCCGCGTGGCTGGTCGTCGCCAACGGACTGCTCGTGGGCCTGGCCGTGCTGCTCGGCCTGTACGTGAGTTTCACCCATCCGGGGGCAACGGCCCGGCTGGCAATAGTGGCATCGCCGATTCTCTGTGCCGCATCGGCCGCGATTGGTGTCAAGGGCCGTCGCAGCGGCCCAATGCGGACGGTCGTCGCCGGCCTGATGACCACCGCAGTCGTTCTGCTGGCCTGGTCCTGGGTGTCGCCGGGCGTGCCGGCTTTCCTGCTTCAGCGGGCGATCGGCGTGGTGGCGGCCGTCGCGTTCGTAGCTGTGGCGTCGAGCCTGACGAGGCGGATTGACCGGCCTGGTCACTGGGCGGCGGCTGCGGCACGCAGTCTGGCGGGCTCTTACGTGCTGGCGGGCGCCGCGCTGCTGTTGACCATCGGCGTTGAAGCCCAGTCGCTCTGGCTCCGGCAGCCGGTTCACCTGTCGGCGGAGGCCACGGCCTCCCTGATTGGGGCGCTGGCGTTGCTGATCGTTTGCTGTGTAGTCTTCGCGGTGCGCGACTATCTCGACCCGCTGCGTTTGCGCCCGAGTTGGAGAGGGGCCTACGTCTACCTCGCGGAAGGCCTCGCCGGAGCGCTCGTCCTGCACGTGCGGGCGACGATGCCGTGGCTTTTCTCCGGCGTGATCACCCAATACTGGCCGTTGCTCATCATGGCTTTGGCGTTCGCGGCCGTTGCGGCGGGGGAAATCTGTGCTCGACAGGGGTTGCACGTTCTGGCGCGCCCGCTCGGCCGCTCGGGCATGTTCCTGCCCGCGCTCAGCACGCTTGAACTGTTCCTCGCCTCGTCGCAGGTGCACTTCTCGATTGTGCTGGTAACGACGGGCGTGCTGTACACGGTGCTGGCCGGGCTGCGAAAGTCACTCCGATTGGGCCTGCTCGCCGGGCTGGCGCTCAACGGAAGTCTGTGGTACCTGCTGGCTCACAGTCCGGGCCTGGGCCTCACTCAGCATCCCCAGTTGTGGTTCATTCCGCCGGCGCTGGCGGTACTGGTTGCGGGGCATCTGAATCGAGCCCGCTTGAACGCCGACCAACGGACGGCCGTGCACTATGTCTGCGTCTTCGTCATTTATCTTTCTTCGGCAGCCGACGTGTTTCTCGTCGGCGTCGCGCGGGCTCCATGGCTGCCGCTCGTGCTGGCGGGGCTGTCACTGGCGGGGATCTTCGTCGGTTTCGTCTCCCGTATCCGGTCGTTCCTCTTTTTGGGAACCGGCTTCCTGTGCCTTTCGCTGTTGACGATGATCTGGCACGCCGCCGCCAACCTCGGCTGGACGTGGCTGTGGTACGTCTCCGGGATCGCACTGGGCGTCGGGATCATTACGGTCTTCGCGCTGTTTGAGAAGAAACGAGAGGAACTGAATGCCTGGATCGACGATATCCGGCAGTGGAACGGCTGACCTGCTGCGTACGCCGGCCGGTTTTCTCAATCCTCGGTGCCGCCGCGGGGGCGATCGGCGTACGCCTCACGGCCGAACTGCGGCTCCGGCTTGGTGCGGAAACCGGTGATGGCCGGCATGTCGTCAGGCTTCTCCGTCGGGTGGACCGCGAAGACTTCAACGCGGGCGATGTCCTCAAAGGGCACGGCGACGACGAAGGCGCCCACCTTGTACTGGTCGTCCACCGGCTCGCATTCAAAGGTGAAATGCGCTTTGCTTTCCACCTCGACGACGTTTTTGAGCTCGTAGCTGAAACCGTCCCGAAGATAAATCAGTCGCCGAAGCTCCAATTCCTCGAAGAACTTGCAGGCCGCCTCGTTCGATTCGATCTTCTCCGGCTCCAGGTCGGGGAAATGAGTCAAAACACACCGCAGCCGGGCTTCAAACTGCTGCTGCTCAAAGGCTGAACCGTGGAACCAGTCGTAGTCGAACATGCGGGATATCCTGCGATTCTGCGGCTTACACGTCTGCCCGGCACCATGAGGGCAGAACCGCCACCCTAGGGATGACGACCTGCACTGTCAACACAGCCACCGGGCCTTTCTATCGGCAACTCCCGGCCCTACCATTGCTTAGGATGAACCCGGCGGACAAATCCCCTTGGATCAAGAACCTGGCGGCACAGGTCGGCTTCGACCGTGCCGGGATCGCGCCGGCCAACCCGGTCGGCCGGGCGGAGCATTATCGGTGCTGGCTCGCCGCGGGCCGGGCCGGCCGCATGGACTATCTGCACCGATACGTCGAGACCCGGCTGGATCCGCGGCAACTGCTGCCCGGGGCCCGCAGCGTGGTCGTGGTGGCTCATTCGTATTACCAGCCGTGCCCAGGCCGGCCAGAAGACGACCTGCCGCGAGGACGGGTGGCCATGTACGCCTGGGGCCGCGACTACCACCGCGTGATGCGCAGAAAACTGCACGCCCTGGTGGATCGGATGCGGGAAGAACTGGCGGAATCGTTCGAGGCTCGTGTCTGTGTGGATACGGCCCCGCTGCTGGAGCGGGAGTGGGCGGCGTCGGCGGGCATTGGATGGATCGGGAAGAACACGCTGGTGCTGGATACGGCATTGGGCAGCTACTTCTTCCTGGGCGCCGTGGTGACCACGCTCGAGCTGGAGCCCGACGCGCCCATCACCGATCACTGCGGCCGATGCACGCGATGCCTGGAGGCCTGTCCGACCGGTGCGCTGGATCGGCCCTACGAAATGGACGCCAGCAAGTGCATTTCGTACCTGACTATCGAGCACCGGGAGGACGTGCCCGAAGCACTGCGCCCGTTGATGGGGGACTGGGTCTACGGCTGCGATCTCTGCCAGCAGGTCTGCCCCCACAACCAACGCGTGCCGACAACCCGCGAACCGGACTATGCCGTCCGGCCGCCCGCTCCGTACCCCTCGCTGACGGAACTGATGCATTGGCTGCCCGACGACTACGACAGGGCCCTCTGCGGCAGCGCCATGCGCCGGGCCACGCTGCCCATGCTGCAACGAAACGCCCGGATCGCCCTGGCCAACTCCGCTACAACTGGCTGATCTCGTTCAGCCGGGCCTGAAGGGTGGCCTCATCCAGCCGATCGAAATCCAGGGCGACGAGGCGCTCGATTTTCAGGACAAGGCGTTCGGCCACACGCATGGCGGCCACCAGGCGGTCCTCGTCGGTCCCCGGCGCGAAAGACGGGTCGGGGGTTGACCAATGGGTGACTGGGCAGCGGTACATCGAGTCGGGAACCTCCCGGGCCGCCGAGTCACACAGCGTGATGACCCAATCGATTGGCCGATTCTCGAACTCGTCCCAACTCTTGGACCGGGCATCGTCCAGCACGGGTATGCCCAGGGGGACCAGGGCGGCCTCGACCAGCGGGTGGACCCAGCCGGCCGGGTTGGAGCCGGCGGAATGGGCCACGAAGCGGTCCGCGCCCAATCGGGCCAGGATGGCCTCGGCCATCTGTGACCGACAGCAATTGCCGGTACAGACAAAGAGAATGTGACGCTTGCGCTTCATGCTGGATGCCTCCCGATCGTCGGCATCGTATGCGAAGGCGTAATCAACTGGAAATCCCATCGCTCGATCGGCCGCCCCCCTCGGGTGCGTGACATCTCCGGCGGAAAGTCAACTCGCCCCTGCCGGGGCTGAAACGCTGCGCCGGAAGTGTCACGGACCCGGCCGCCCCCCCAAGGCGGTGTTCCCTTGATTCGGCCCGACCTCGGGTCTACCTTGGGCGGTTCGGGTCGAGGAGGTAGCACGTGGCCGCAGAGTGTCCCTGGCGAGTCGGGGTCGGGTACGATGTCCACCGGCTGGTGGCGGGCCGGCGGCTGGTGCTGGGCGGAGTGGAGATTCCGCATCCGCGCGGTCTCCTGGGCCACAGCGACGCGGACGTGGTGCTGCACGCGATCATCGACGCGGTGATGGGGGCGGCCGGCCTGCCGGACATCGGCGAGTTGTTCCCGGACACCGACGCATCGTGGAAGGATGCGGACAGCCGGGACTTGCTGTCGGCCGTCATGAAAAGGGTGCAGGCCGCCGGGTTCGAGCCGGTGAACGTGGATTGCGTGGTCCACGCGGAGGAGCCGCGGCTTTCGCCCCACAAGAGGCGAATGGCGGACGTGATCGCCGAGCGAATGGGGCTGACCTCCGACCGCGTCAGCGTGAAGGCTACCAGCCACGAGAAACTCGGGGCGATCGGCGCGGGAGAAGGCATTGCATGCACGGCCGTCGTGCTGGTGCAACGAGTGTAGGGTCCGCCCTGGCGGACCGGAACGAAACGAGACGGAAGCAGGAACGGGTCATGACCATCCGGGTGTACAACACGCTCAGCGGAGAGAAGGAAGAGTTCGTACCGGTCCAGCCCGGCAAGGTGGGCATCTACCTGTGCGGGCCGACGGTGTACAAGCCGAGCCACATCGGCCACGCCGTGGGGCCGGTCATATTTGACGCGATCAAACGGTACCTGACCTTCCGCGGCTACCAGGTGACGTGGGTGGTGAACATCACCGACGTGGAGGACAAGCTGATCGCGGAAGCGGCGGCCCAGAACCTCCCCGTGTTCACCCTGGCCGAGCGGATCACGGAAAACTACAACGACGCCATGCGGCGCCTGGGCGTGACAGGCATCGACCACATGCCCAAGGCGTCGGAGTACATCCCGGACATCATCGCGTACGTGCAGCGGCTGATCGACAAGGGGGCGGCCTATCCGTCCGGCGGGGACGTGTATTTCGACGTGACCGCCGACCGCGATTACGGAAAACTCTCGAACCGGTCGCCCGACGAGCAGTTCGGCCAGCGCGAGCTCCAGAGCGGCCAGAAGCGCCACCCGGGCGACTTCGCCCTCTGGAAGGAATCCAAGCCGGACGAGCCTAACGAGGTGAAGTTTGCGTCGCCCTGGGGCCAAGGTCGGCCGGGCTGGCACATCGAGTGCTCCGTCATGAGCATGAAGCTGCTGGGCGAGACGTTTGACATCCACGGCGGCGGTATGGACCTGATCTTCCCGCACCATGAGAACGAGATCGCCCAGTCAGAGACGGCCACGGACCGGCCGTTCGCAAAGTACTGGCTGCACAACGGCCTGACGCGGTTCAACACGAAGAAGATCGCCAAGTCCGACCCGGAGATGGCGAAGTTCATGGAGAAGATGGTGCTCACGCGGCTGCTGGATGAGTACGGCGGCGAGTTGCTGCGCTACCTGATCCTGAGTACGCACTACCGCAGCCCCATCGACTTCTCCGACGCCGAGATGGCGGCCAAGAGCAAGGCACTATCCACGTTCCATCGGCTGTTCGAGCGCATCGAACGCGTCACCGGCCGCAGTCCGTACGCCGACCTGCTGACGCTGGAGCAGGCCCCGGTGGCGGGGCTGGATGCGTTTGTGGCGGAGGTCGGCGGCTTCCGCGAGCGTTTCGTGCAGGTGATGGACGACGACTTCAACACGGCGGCTGCCATCGCCGTGCTGTTTGAACTGGCGGCCCGGGTCAATCGGTTCATCGACGAAAACAAGGTCGAATCAGCCCCGCAGGACACGACGCGCATGGCCACGCTGGGGGCGGGGCGCGTGCTGGTGGAGCTGGGCCGGCTGCTGGGTCTGTTCCTGGAGCCGCCGGTCCGCCGAAGCGGAGGCAGTGAGAAGCTGGACGCGGTAATGCGGGTGCTCATCGACATCCGCCAGCATTGCCGGAAGAACAAGGATTTTGCCACCGCCGACCTCATCCGCGACAAGCTGGTCGAGGAAGGCATCACCCTGGTCGACCGCCCCGGCGGAACGGAGTGGCAGATGTCGCAGTAGTGCCGGAAGGCGGGGGTGCCGCCGATTCCGCCGGAGCAGGTCTGACGACGTGACGCGGGCTCACACCATTTCTCTCGAACGCAACTCCGGTCCGTGTTCAGCGTCCGGCTTCTTTGACGAGGCCCCGGTGGAACGGTGGTGGTGCGGCTGGCACGTGGTCGAGCTGCTGGGGGTCTTCCTGCTGGGCGTGGTCATTGTGGCCTTCCTGTACACGCAGCCGGGGCAGCCGCGGGAGGAGTGGGGCATCCCGGGAAACGACTCGTTCTATCACGTGAAGATGGCCGTCCTCATGCCCGAAATCGGTCTGCCGGACCGGTTCCCGTGGTTGCAGGCCACCATCTTCTGGAAGGACCAATTCGTCAGCCACCACTGGGGATTTCATGCCTTTCTGGTGCCGTTCGTACACGCGGCGCACGCCCTGGGATACGAATACTACGTCGGTGCGACATGGGCCATGATGGTCTGCTTCGGCGGTGTCCTGGCGCTCTTCACGCTGCTGCTGATGATCGAGCGCATGCCGTTCCGCTGGCTGTGGATCGGGCTGTTCCTGGCGATGCCGGACCAATTCTTCGCTCGGCACTGCATGATCCGGGCGATTGATCCGTCGCTGTTCTGCATGTTGCTGCTAATTCTCTTCATGTTCCGCCGGCGGTACGTGGCCGCCGGGCTGACGGTGGCCGCGTTCATCCACGTCTACCTGGGCGGCCTGATCTACGCGCCCATCCTCGTGGGCACGTATTTCCTGGGCGGCCTGCTTTCCCCGCGCGGGGATCGCGTGTCGTGGAAGCTGCCGCTGTGGACGTTCGCAGGCTGGCTGGTCGGTCTGCTCACGCACCCCTACGCCGGCGGTGCGATCGCGTTTCTGCACGTCCAGATTCTCGGCACCGGTCTGACGCCGGACATCCGCGTCGGCAATGAATGGAACCCCTATGAAGGCAATCTGTGGTGGTTCGCGAAGTTCACCGGCGTCATGTGGCTGACGATGGCCGCGGCCTTGTGTCTGCGCCTTCGCTCCGGACGCCGGATCGGCCCCAAGGAATGGTCATTGCTGCTGGTGAGCTTTGCCTTCCTAATCTTGATGTGCAAGGCCCGACGGTTCGTGGAGTATTGGCCCATCTTCTGCCTGCTGGCCTCGGCCCACCTGGCGGCCCCGCTGCTGCGGACGGCCCTGCCGGATCTGTGGACGTCGGAGGCGGACCGCAAGGACCCGGGTCTGCGCGTGACGGTTGGCGTTGCCACCGTTCTTCTGGCGATCGGGTTGGGCGTGATCGGCGGGTACATCCTGGGCCACCTGGGCATCGAAACGACCATCGCGGAGTGGCAGGTCTGGTTGCTGGTGGGCGCCGTGTACTTCCTGGCGCCGGTCGGTCGATGGCTGACGCTCACGCATCCGCCTCGCTCCGGCCCGGCGGCCCGGCTCGCGACCGCGGGCATCCCGCTGCTGCTGGGGGCCTTGTTCGTGGGTCTGTCCTATGTCGTTTTGCGGGTGGCGTGCCGGGGCCGGGGGCTGGGCTTATCGCTGCTGTCGATGCCGGCATGGCTGTGGGTGGGCGTGGGCGCCTTATACGTTGTCGCCATGACCATCGCCCTACGCCGGCACAACCCGGCGGCGGAACGACCCCCGGGGCGGGGCGTCATGGCGACGTCCATACTGGCCTGCGGCGTCAGCTACGTCACGCTTCTCTTTCTGACGTGCGCGGCCCAGTTGACGGAGCTGCAGAAGTCCGTTCGTTGCGGCTACGACCTGCCGGCCACTCGGCGAGCGATGACGTGGCTGAAGGCCAACTCGGCCCAGGGGTCGGTGGTCTTTACGGATGACTGGGACATCTTTCCCCTGCACTTCTACCACAACCACCACAACTACTACATCGTCGGCCTGGACCCCAAGTTCACCGACAAGGTGGACCCGGAGCTGTGGAAACGGTACGTGAAGCTGTCCCGCGGCGAGTTCCCGTCCGAGATCGTCGTCAAGCGGCCGGACGACCGGGGCCGTGTGCGAGAGATTGTCGACATGGTGACGATCGATGACTTCACTCGCGTGTTCGGCTGCCGCTACGTCATCACGGATCGCGACCACGACCACCTGGCCCGCAAGCTGGAACGGTCCCCGTCCCACGCCCGCCGTGTCTGGCCGGTCGAAGGGTCGATTGACGACTCGGGTTCGCCCCCGTACAAAATCTTCCAACTTCTGGAGCCGGGGGGTGTCTCCCTGGAGGGGTCGACCCGTACCCGGGTTGCCCGATCCGTTTCACGACCGAGCCAGGAAAGTCCATGACCCGACCGGCATCCCTCACTCGTCGACCCCTCTGGCTGTGTGCAGCGTTTGCCGTCGCGGTGGCGGCCGGTCCGGCCGGCTGCAGCCACGACCACTCTCCGCGAACCCACCTGCAATCGCACGTGCAACGACCGGAATCCGCCGTCGTGCTCATCAGCGTGGACGGGCTGAACGTGACCACGCTGGACGACATGCTGGCCGCCGGCGAGCTTCCGGCCATCCGGCGTTTGATCGACGAGGGTGTGCGCGTGGAGACCGCGGTGAGCGGTTACCCCACAATCACGTATGCCCAGTTCACCAGCATCCAGACGGGCCTCTACGCGGGTCACCATGGAATCCTCGGCAACAAGTGGTTCGACCGGCACCAGTTGCGTTTCCGCGGCTACAACACGATGTACACCTACCGCGACGTGGACGGGGATTTCCTGGCCCCCACGCTGTACGAGCGGTTGCCGGACCAGGTGACGGTCAGCATCCAGAACGCGATTCGCCGCGGCGTGACGCGCACCATTGACAACTGGGCCAGTTCGGGGATTCGCTGGTTCTTCGGCCTGTTTCTGGACGTGGACCGGCTGATGCCCACCCGGTTTGAGGTGGTGCGCGATGTGGCGAACGAAACGGGGCAGTGGCCCGCGCTGATCCACGCCTATCATCCGGCAGTCGACGAGGTGGGTCACCGACACGGGCCGCGGTCGGCGCCGTATCGCCGGGCCGTCCGCAACGCGGACCGACAAGTGGCCCGCATTCGGGGAGCGCTCGATGCGGCGGAAATGGCCGACCGGACCTACCTGGTTCTGCTGAGTGACCACGGCTTTGAGTCGGTCGACAACCATTTTCACGTTCCCGACTGGCTGCGGCGCGAGCGCGGGCTGAGGGTTGCCGACCGGCCCTACGACAACGAATGGTTCGAGCAGCGGCATCGACACCTCTCCCGGTTTGACGCCGTCGTGATCAACGGCGGAAATCGCCGCGCGGTGATCCACCTGCCGGGTCCGGCCGGATGGTTCGAGCGACCGACCCCGGACGCCGTCCGCAACCTGCTGCAGACCGATCCGACCACCGGCCGGCCCGGGTTGATCGATCATCCCGGCGTGGAGCTGGTCGCACGGCCGATCGACGCGGACGGGGATGAGCGTGTGATTGAACTGCTCTCCCGAACCGGACGATCCCAGATTCGACGGCGCTGGCACGAAGGAGCCAAGCTCTATCACTTCGAGCGAATCGAGGGCGATGCCCTCGGGGATTGGACGAACCCGGCGTTGGAGCGGGTGATCGCCGAGGGCTGGCATGACGGCGATATGTGGCTGACGGCCACCATCGACTCGCTCTACCCGGACCTGGTCGTCCAGATGGTCGAGATGTTCGACACGCCGCGAGCCGGCGACATCGTCCTTTTTGCCGAAGACGGCTGGGACTTCGGCTCCCGCACCCGGGGCGGGCACGGCAGCATCACCCGTTCCGACATGGTGGTTCCGATGGTCTTTGTGGGGCCCGGCATCCCCGCGGGCCGGACCATCCCGTGCGCCCGCCTGGTGGACGTGGCCCCGACGCTGCTGCATTTGGTGCGGGGTCGTCCCCTCAGTCCGGGCGAGCCGCCCTTTGATGGAACCGACCGGACCCCGGAATTGCGGCAGCCGTAAAGGGAGCGGGAACGCCCGCCGCAAACGGCGGGCGTCCATCGCGAAGGTGCCCGTCACGGCACGATGACTCCCCCGAAACGGACGATACAATGCTCAGGCCATGAACGGTGCCCGTATCATCGCGTTTCTGGTAGCGGCCGGTGTCGGCGTTGCCGTATGGCGGGCGGATCGGGAGTTGCCCGCGGCGGACGCAGTCGACTCCGGCGTGGTTTCTGCTCGACCCGACCATGCGGTCGCGAAGCCGCCCGTCACCACCCGCCCGCGCGAAACCACCCGCCCGCTGCTGCGCGGGTTGCCCTCACCCGATCCACCCTACCATGGCGTGGCCATCCAGGTGTACTTGGCGGACAATGCCGTCGCCCGCCACGGGCAGATGATCCGTGAAATCGCGGCGCTGGGCGCCGACACCGTCATGTTCAGCCTGGACGGCTTCCAGCAGCACGTGGAATCCACCGAGATCCGGACCGACCCCAAGCGTACGCCGACCGACGACGAGTGGCTCGAGTTGTTTGACCTGGCCCACGAGCAGGGGCTGCGCATCGTGTTGATGCCCAAAATCCTGCTGTCCGACCCGCGAGGGAACGAATGGCGGGGAAAAATCCAGCCGACCAGTTGGGACGCCTGGTTTGACGCCTACCGCGACTTCGTCGTCCACTACGCGACGCTGGCCGAACGCGGACACGTGGAAGTGTTCATCGTCGGCTCCGAGTTGGTCAGCACGGAGAAGATGACGGACGGGTGGAGACGCGTGATTGCGGCGGTGCGCGACGTCTACCACGGCCGAATGAGCTACTCGGCCAACTGGGACCACTATCGTGGGATCCAGTACTGGGGCGACCTCGATCTGATTGGCATGACCACGTACCACCAGCTTTCGGACGACCCGGGCCCGCGACTGGAGGACTTGCGGGAAAACTGGGTGCCGATCAAGCGGCGCATCCTGGAGTGGCAGGCGGACGTGGGCAAGCCGCTCCTGTTCACCGAGGCCGGCTGGTGCAGTCAGGAGGGCTGCTCGGTGGAGGCCTGGAACTACTACCACCACGAAAAAGCCACGCCGGCCGGCATGCGCGAGCAGGCCGACTGCTACCAGGCATTCATCGACACCTGGTCGGATGAACCGGCCGTCGGCGGAATTCTGTGGTGGGAATGGTCGTACGAATCGCGGGGCGAAAAGGACTACGGGTACACCCCCAAAGGCAAACCCGCCGAACGCCTGCTTCGCGACTTCTTCCGTACGCGAGATCAGATGGCCGACCGCTGATCCGCCCCGGATTCAATTCTTGCATTTTCATTGACATGAGCGACAATTTGACCTGCGTATCAGGCGGGGACGCGGATGGTACGCCTCCCTTCTGATTGCCACGATGCGCTCGGTTTCAGGTCATGTCTAGAAAGGGAACAAATGCAGAACCACACATGCACTGGCAGGGCGGGCGTGTTGCTGCTGTGTTTGGCAGCGCCCGCATTCGCCACAGGGTTTGAGAACCATCGAATTGTCGCTCGCGAAGCGATGACGTGTTTGCCGGAACCCATCGCGCCGCTGTTTGCCGCGGAACGCCTGGCGTTTCTGGAACGCTCGCTGGAGCCGGTGACGGTGTGGCCGCGAGACTCCGAGTTGCGCCGTCGCGAATGCTGGCACAACGTTCCGCTTGACCTGACGGCGTCCGCACAGACTCGATCGGCTCGCCTGGAAGCGGCGGCCCGCTTTCCACGCACGCCGGCCGGGGCTCGTGCTCTCTACAGCGAACACCACTTGCGTCAGGGCGGCACCCTGCCCTGGGCCATCGAGGAGCTGTACCAGAATCTGGCGGAGGCCTTCCGCAAGGGCAGTGAGGAGGACGTGATCCGCGCGGCCGGATACCTCACGCACTTCGCGGGCGAGTGTGCGTCGCCGTTCAGTGCAACGTCCAATGCGGGCGGGCAGTTGACGGGCAATCTGCAGTTCGGCTCGCGTCCGCTCGGGGACGAACTGTTCTCTCACCAGAGTGTGCAGTACCGGTTCGATCTGGAGTTGGTCAACCGGAACGGGAGTCGTTACCGCGAACGGATCCGGCTGGCCGCGAGCGATCCGGAGGTGATGAGGGCCCCTGTGGATCGGTCATTTGCGGTGCTTCTGGATTCGCTGGGGTGTCTGGACGAGCTGCTGACGGCAGATCGGGAGATTCTGGCGCAGTTGGGCGTAACCGATGCGACTGGATTCGTTCGGCGTGCAAATGAGTATTACGTGTTGCTCGACGAGCGTTGCGGTGACGTGTATGTGGACCGGCTGCGGGCGGCGGCCCGGCTGGCCGGCGGGCTCATCAGTGGTGCGTGGGAGGAGGCGGGCCGGCCAAGCCTTGAGTCTATCCGGTCGCACGGTCTGAGTGGAGTGTCCGCGGTCGCCGTGGGACAGCCCGCAGCGGACGATCCGGCGAGTCCGCCTGCGACGGCGGACTCGGGTATCACGTTCGTGGGGGCCAAGGGTTCGAAAGTGTTTCATCGAAGCGACTGTCCCCATGCGGCACGCATCCGGGAGGGCAATCGGGTCGAGTTTCGGACGGCGGAGGAGGCCAGGCGGCAAGGACGACGTCCCTGTCGAACCTGTATGCCGGAAGGCTGACGAGTCTGGCTTTGGCCGAGGGCGTCGCCCTTTCGCCGCAGGGAGGGTGTGTGGCCGACATCATGCCGCGGCTCGAGGTGAAGTGTCTTGAAGCCCGGACGAATTCCGCGGGCGGCCGGCGAGCGCAAAAAAATGAGATGGAAGATCGCCGTGGCGCTACGGTTCTTCCATCTCATTTCGTGTGCAGTCTTGCGAACAAGACTGATCGGAGGTAACCCCCGTCTCCACTTACCGTGGCGCGTACCAGAGACCGGGTTCACCTCGCCGCAAGTCGGGTACGCCCGTTACTTCGCGGCTTTCTTTTTGCGTTTCTTCGCGGCCTTCTTTGCCTTCTTGGCGCCTTTCTTCTTGGCAGCCTTGCGCTTTTTCGCCATGGACATCACCTCCTTTCTGATCGCAAATGGTAGCAGGCCAAAAAAAACTGTCAAAAAAAATCCTGCAAATTGTCTCCAGTTTTGTATCGGCCGCTTCCCGCCGATTTCTTCAGTTTTCGCGCCGCGCGGCGGTGTTGGCGTTCCGCGCGACCCGGGAAACCGCATCCTGCGAGCATGCGATTTCGTTCACGAGAAGGTGTCAACATATGGCGTTGCGCGCATCGTTTGCCTGATTCCCGCATGCGGCCGGAAGCACACCGCCGGTAACGCTGCGGGATGTGCGACGCCCGCCTCGGCGCCTTCGTAAGTGCCTCTGCACGGCACTACGGATTTCGAGGAAACGCCAATTTGCCGCACGAATTTCTTACTTTCTGCCGGATGCGGGGTCCGAACAGCGCGGCCCCATGCCGCGGTCCGGATGCCGATCGGCGTTCGTCGGCGCGTTGCGGAAAAAGACAACCGTTGCCGTGGTTCAGCGGATTGCACGCGCCGCCCGCGGATGGACGAACCTGCAATCGGAGGGGTTCGCCGGCACGCCGTTCGGCCCGTTGCACCAACACCCGGAACGGACCCGCGAATTCGCCGCGAAGGCGGTCCTCTCCGGCGAACGGCCTCGGTGAAAAATTTTTCGGAATTTCTCTTGGCGCGGGCTGCGCGAGGGCCGGAATCCGGCGCAACGGGGTGCCGCGGCGACGCGCGGTGATCCGCGCCGCCCGCGCTGGAAGTGCCGTTTGTGTGATCCCGCCGCGCAAAGAAACGGCCGCGCCAATGGCGGCCGGCCGCTTGTTGTGGGTGCGAGCGGACGGCTACTTGGCCCGTTCCACGTATTCGCCGGAGCGCGTGTCCACTCGGATGCGCTCGCCGGGCTCGATGAACGCGGGCACGCGAACCCGGGCGCCGGTCTCCAGAACGGCGTCCTTCGGCTGATTCGTCACCGTGGACCCCTTCACCACCGGCGGGGTGTCCACGATCTCCAACTCAACCACGTGGGGCAGCTCGAGGGAGATGATCTGCCCGTCCAGCAGTTGGGTGGTGACTTTCTCGTTGGGCTTCAGGAACTTCACCGCCTCGCCCACGACCTCCTTGCCGACGTGAATCTGGTCAAAGTTCGTGGTGTCCATCAGGATGAAGTCTTCGCCGTCCTGGTACAGGTATTGCATCGTGCGCTTGTCGACGGTCGCC
>JAFGJQ010000468.1 GCA_016929015.1 Phycisphaerae bacterium
GGGAGAGCGCTTGCATGGCATGCAAGAGGTCGTGAGTTCGACTCTCATCGGCTCCATTCCTCGTAATCCACGCCGCCCCTGATAGTTGCGGGGACCTGCCGAGAGTCGGCAGCGCGGCCTAAGATGCGAGTTAGCGCGGTGTCACACCGCACCAAGACGCATCGGAGGTTCGCGATGCCAGGGCGAAAGCGACGAAACACCGGGCCACCCACGTATCGAAAACGCAAGGGGTGCACCAACCCGATTGTCACGCTGCGCGATTCGGCCACCGGCCGGGCCCGCGACTCCTGGCTTGGCGAGTGCGGGACGCCGGAAAGCCGGGAGCTGCGCTACCGGCTGATCGCCGAGTGGAGGCCGTGCGGCCAAGACCGGATCTCCAGGAACGTTCCGCACCGGGTCAGCGTATTTCCCTTTGTGCGGATTCCTGCATCGGCTTTTCGCCATGAGGTCAAGCCCTTCGCCATGTTGCTGTTCTGAATTCCGGAGTCGAGTGCCCAGCCGACTCCTCATTCTTGGCGGACCGGCATGTGCCTCTGGCTGTCCGGCCAACGGGTCGATGGCCCCACGGAAACCGCCCGCGCATGGGACTGCGTCCGAGGGTACGTTCTCGTTGCTTTGCGGGCCGATCAGGGCTGGTTATACTTGGTTTGATGCCACCGTAGCTCAGTCGGCAGAGCAGCGGTTTTGTAAACCGCAGGTCGTCGGTTCGAATCCGACCGGTGGCTGTTGTGGCGGGCCCCGCGGCTTCTGTAGCCGCCGGAAGAGTCACCTTTCGGAGCCGGAACGCTTTGTCCGGCTCCGGCACATGCCCGATTGTTCGCGGCGCGGTCGCGCCGGCGGGCCTGACGTTCCCGGACCCATCCCTGCCGCGGCGCCCGGCGGCACGCCCTGAAATGGATGCGGGCCATCCGGCCCGGTCAAAGCGTGATGACCTTCTTCGCTTTGTGAAGGGTCGAAAGAACGTCATCCATGGAGCCGACGCGGCCGACCTTGACCTTCTCCGCCGAGGCGAAATGATTCACGCATGTCCCGCAGGTGATCAGCTCCACGCCATTCTCGTGCAGGGTGGAAAGAGCGGGCAGCATGGGTGAGCCTTCAAAAGCCGCCTTCACGCCCCCGTTGTAGAGGCAGATCGCCTCCAGATCGCGCAGGGTGGACGCCTTGTTCAGAAACGTGGTGAGAAGCTCGCGGGCCAGCGTATCGTCGCCTTCGCCCATGCCGTATCGGTTGATCACCAGCACCGTCTTCATCCGGGCCCACCTCCCGCGTCCCGCAAGATGTTCGATATCGATTCCACCACAAACGCGCCAAGCCCATCCGCAAACTGCAACTCCACGGTGTCGCCGGGTCGTCGCCCCAGCACCGCCTGCGCCAGCGGCGCCTTGTAGTTCACGACGCCCCGGGCCACGTCGGCCTCCCACGCGCTGAGGATGGCCAACTCCCGCGTCGCTCCCGTTGCCTCGTTCCGCAGCACCACCCGGCTGCCGATCCCCACCCGATCCGTGGGAACGTCCTCCGGCTCCAGAATGCGGGCCATAGCCATCTGCTCGTTCATCTGGGCCAGCCGGGCGCGCAGCAGGTCGCGCTCTTCCAGGGCAAACTTGTACTCGGAGTTCTCCGACAGGTCGCCGTGTTCCGCCGCCGCGCCGATCGCCCGCGCGTTTTCCTTCATCTTCACGTTGACCAGGTCGTGGATTTCCGCCTCTTTGGCCGCCAGGCCGGCGCTCGTTACGTACAATACGGCGGGGTCGGCCCACGGCTCGATCTTCTCCCGGGCGAAAATGGCCGGGAAAGCGTCGCCGATGATCTTCAGCACGTCTTCCTGCACCGCCCGGCCCAATTCCTCCAGCCGCCGGACCTGCGCGTACACCGCTCGGCCCACGCTCAGGTCCATGCCCTCGACGCAGGCCCGCACCCGTTCATACTTGCGGTTCGACAGGGCCGACCTCGCCCCGGCCCGCACCGCCTTGACCGTCTCTCGGTCGAGCTTGTCGTTTCGCTTCATCTCGATCAGCATGACCAGGATGCGGTGCAGCAGCTCCGGCACGGTGACCGATCGTGCGATGTCCGCGCGGCGGGGCCCCTGCCACAGCCAGAACATCGCGCCGTGAAACTCCATCGGCTCGGCGACGATCTCCTGGACCAGCTCATCAAACTCTTCGGGCGGGAAGTTCAGCCGGGCCAGCCGCTCTGCAACGTCGTCACATACCGCGGTGGGCGCCGTCCGCAGAACGTCCGCCAGTCGCCCGGTAATCCCCTCCGGCCGGGCCTTCTCCAGGCAGGCGCAGCCGTCATCCCAGAGGTCGTTGATCTCGATGGCCCGGATCCAATCTTCCGGGCTGTCCGCCGCCGCCAGCAGGGCGACAGCCGGCGCGTCGGGGTCGGCGTCGCCCAGTGCCTTCCGCACGCGTGCGGCGATCAGCCAGGTCTCCAGCGCCAGCCGATTGCCGGTTTCGTGCTGCCGAGCGGCCCGATCCTCCAGCGTGACGGCCATCTGTCGCAACAGGTCCGGGTCCGGCGATGTTCCGCGCGCCCGGGCTTCCCGCAGATAGGTCTGCAGCGCCTTGAGGCTTCCCGCCGAATCGTGAATCCGCGCCAGGCTCGTCCGCGTCTGCTCCTCCAGGGAATCGGCGTTGGGGTCATATTGAATGATGTACGGATTGCGGCCCTCCACCGTCATGTCCGCCGACCTCTTGAGCGCGCCGCGGGCCCTGGACCACCACTTCGTCCACTGGTCCGGCGGCACCAGGCCCCGCGTCAGCAGCACCTCCAGATCGTCGCCGGTCATCCGGTCGCCGTGGGCCCGCACGATGGTACGGATGATGGGGACGGGATCCTTCTCCAGCAGCGTGGCCAGCCGTTCGCGATCAAACTGGGCGAGCACGCGGTAGTCATCGGCCGCGGCCGGTGCGTAGGCGTCGGCCAGCGCCGTCGGATCCAGCGTCCGACTCCCCTTGGGCGTGGTGACCGCAAACCGCCACGTGTCCGGTTCGACGGCGTCCACCCGGGCCGCCGAGTCATCATGCCGGCCGATCAGGAAGTCTCCCGGCGACAGCGAGAGGCAGACCTCCAGTGTTCGCAGGGCACGACGAGGCGTCTTCTCCCCGGCCAGGCCGGACGCCTCCAGCAGGCCCGGCAGGTTCGGCCGGTCCGCGTAGGCCGCCTCGTACAGGCCGAGCACCGCGTCCCGAACGTCCGGCGCCTCGCCCACGGCCAGCAGCATGGCGCCCGCGAGCGGAACCATATCTGCCGGGGCGATGCGCTCGCGAAGCGATTCCAGCGCCGTGCCGGCCAGTTCCGCGGCTTCGCCCGGCTTGCCGGCGGCGACCAGCGCCTCCAGCACCGGGACGCGGGTCATCCACCCCTGCGCAGAGGCCGTTTCCTCCGTCAAGGCGGAGAGCCACGCGTCCTCTACCGTTCGCACGTTGCCGCTGCCAATCAGTTGTACCAGGCCTTCTACATCCATTGCGGTCATCCCGACCCGTCTTTCCGTCTTGCGCTACCGGTTCGAGGGTCTTACGAGGGTACGAAAAGACCGTTATGATCGCATTTTCGGGCCGGATTGTCGAGTGAGCCGGCCGCCCGGAGAGCCCCATCCCGTGCATACGGACGCCATTCGAGCCCTGAAACGGTGCGATCCGACCCTCGCCCGGATCATTCGCCGGGTCGGTTCCTGCCGCCTGAAGCCCGGCCGCGGCTACTTCGCCGCCCTGTGCGAGGCGATCATTTCCCAGCAGCTTTCCACGAAGGTGGCCGCGGTTCTGTGCGATCGGTTCCGTGGCCTGTTTCCCCGCAAGGCCCCCACGCCGGCGGCGGTCCTGGCCCTGTCCGACGCGGACATGCGCGGCGTCGGGCTGTCGCGTCAGAAGTCGGCGTATCTGCGCGACCTGGCGCGGCATTTTGCGGACGGGCAGGTTCCCTCACGCCGCCTGGGGCGCATGACCGACGACGAGATCATCGCCGTCCTCACGCGGGTCAAGGGCATCGGCGTCTGGACCGTGCAGATGTTCCTGATCTTCGTGATGGACCGGCCGGATGTGCTGCCGGTGGCGGACCTGGGTCTGCGCAAGGCCGTGCAGCAGCACTACCGCCTGGTGGATCTGCCCACGGCTGAGGCGCTCACCGCGCTGGCCGAGCCCTGGCGGCCCTACCGCAGCGTGGCCACCTGGTATCTATGGCAGAGCCTGAACAACCAGCCGCTGAAGAAGCGCCGGTCGCGGTAAGGGCTACGCGGCCGGTTTTGTCCGGTCCCAATTGTGCGCGGACAAGGACCGCGCCACGAGCCAGCCAAAGACGATACTGACGACGATCAGGATCGCGCCCACCCATCGCCCGGGTACCCACGGTGACGGGGTGAACGCATCTCCCACGATCAACTTGCTGATACCGAACAGGAAGCTGCAGACGGCGGCGCAGGCGAGCAGCCCGCGATGCAGGTTCGCCCGGGTCAACGGGGTCTTACAGACGAACGTCGGATCGGCCTGCCGAACCCACGCGTCGACCATCCGCCAGCCCGGCCCGCCCGGCTGCACGCGACGGTAGAACTCGATCAGCCGTTCCCGATCCACGGGTTTGGTCAGGTACGTTGCGATCAGAGCGATCCCCACGGAGTACGGAACAAGGATCAGCAGATCCAGGGGGTACGCGGGCAGCAGCGAGCCAAACGTGCCGGGGAAACCCTTGACCAGGGCGACGCAGACCAGCAGCGAACCGAGGCACGCGATCTCCGTCCACGCGTTCACCCTCCACCAGAACCACCGCAGCAGGTAGACGAGCCCGCTGCCCGCCCCCAGCGTGCCGATCAGGAACCATGCGTCGGTGATGGTCGTGAGGAACAAGCTGACGATGAGCCCGATCGCCGCCATAAAAAGCGTGGCGAGCTGGGAAACGACCACGTAATGCCGTTCCGACGCCGACTTCCGTACGAACGGTCGGTAGAAATCGTTCAACAGATACGATGCGCCCAGATTGAGCTGCGTCGAGATGGTCGACATGTACGCCGCGAGGAACGTGGCCAACAGGACCCCCAGCAGGCCGGTCGGCAGCACCACCAGCATCACCCGGATAAACCCTGTCTCCGCGATTTCCTCCCCCGGGTACTGACCCGTCAGCGCGTCCTTCGTATAGGGGAACAACACGGCCGCCGCGAAGCCGACGATCACCCACGGCCACATGCGCAGGCAAAAGTGCGCGATTGCGTACCACAGATAGCCCAGCGCTGCATGTCGCTCGTCCTTGGCGGCCAGCATCCGCTGCGCCAGGTACGATCCGCCGTCCGTCAGGCCGGCCGTCCACCACGCAAAGAAGATGAACACCAGGAACTTCGACCACGGAATGAGGTCCAGGTCTCCCGATCCCTCTACCGGAATCAGGCTGACCATGCCGCGGGCCTTTTCCGGGCCGTACAGCTCGCCCATCCGCTGGAACAACACATCCATCCCCCCTACCTGCCGCACGGCCAGCCACGCCAGCAGAATGCAGCCGATCATGGCAATCCAGAACTGGATGAAGTCTGTCACCAGCACTCCCCACAGCCCGGAGAGGACCGTGTATCCCATGACCACGACAAACAGCAGCAGAATGATCTTGAGTTCGTTCACGTCGGAAACGGCCTGGTTCACGGCGCAGATCGTCTCCAGCATGTGCAGACTGCTGCTGCTCCCATCCGTCCGGTATGCCGACGCCGCTACGGATGCCACGTGATCTTCCGCGAGTCCGAGGCGCTCCAGCCATGGCGCTGCCTGTAAGTCCTCCACATACGTGCGCAGCTCGGCGATCTCGGGCGCGTCCGTATGCCCCGTCCTGGTCTGCTCTCGGTAGTACTCCACCCGGCGGAACACGTCTCCAAGCTCGTTCATGACCGGCCCGCGCTGCGGATTGCGGTAGAACGACCAGTCGTCGTAGTACACGTCCAGCGGGTCAAGCCCCTTTCCCCGCATCGAATCCCTCGGCCCGTCGGGCAGACCGTTGGACAACGGCGTGGCCAGGTACACACGCAGCATCGCCCGATCCACCACCGGCACCCGCGGAATGTCCGGAATCGCGAGCTGGACGATCCTCGTCATCGCCAGATTCACCCAGCCCATTACGATGCAGCCCGTCACCAGCGAGAGGTACAGCGCCTTGAAGCCTCGCAGCACGCTCGCCGACGGCCCGGAAAAGCGCAGGTACACCAGTTCCGTGTCCGTGACCAGCGCCGCCCGCCGCCACAGCCGGGCAATGAAAAACACGCCCAGCATCACCACCGGAATCTGGCACCACCAAAACCAGTTCTGAGCAATGCCCTTGGTGACCACCCAGCCCGACAGCGTCAACGGCGTGTCCGCCGCGAACGTCGTCGCCACCATGGACGTGCCGAGAAGCCACCACGGCGTGGACCCGCCAGACGTGAAATACTCACGCACGGAACGCCGACCCCGCCGGCTCATGACCAAACCGACGGCCAGCGACATCGCCAGGAAAGCAAAGATAACGATCCAGTCAATCACGTGGAGTTGTGAGGCAGATTGCGGCATGGCTCGTCCGACCGGATTCCCGGTCCGCTAGAAGATCAACACGGGTTCACTGTCTATCGGGAAAAAGTCCACCTTGCGCGTCCGGGAGATCGGCGGCAGGCTCACGCTGACCGCATACTTCACGCCGACCTCCGCACCCCGCTTGGCCGCCAGCCCGCAGTAGTAGTGCAGATAGCCGAACGACACCTCGCCGCGCAGCAACTGGTGTTCGCGGCAACCGGCCACCCAGGTGTCGAACACGGCGCTGACGTCCACCCACAGATCCGGGTGATACTCGTCCATATCCTCCCAGTTTTCCAGATAGTACAGCCCGCGGATCAGATGCGCCGGTGCCGATCGCTCAATCCCCGGCAGGGCCGCCAAAAACCCGCCCTCCATCGTGATCTCGTACGCCGCCCGGTGGTCGCGATGAAACGACCCGCGCCAGTGCGTCAGCACGATGTCCGGCTTCAGCCGGCGAATCAGGTCGCACATCTCGTGAATGGTGTCCTGATCGGCATGCAGCTCGCCGTCCGGATGGTCCAGGACGATGCAGTCCTGCGCGCCCAGCTTTGCGGCCGCCGCCTCCGCCTCCCGGACGCGCTGCCGGCGATACTGGGCCACGTCCATCTTCGGGTTGCCCTTCTCCCCGGCCGTCAGGTGCAGCATGGTCGTCCGATGCCCCGCCGCCGCGTATTTGGCCACCAGCAGCCCGGCCGTGATTTCGGCATCGCCGATGTGGGCCCCGATGGCCAGAAGGTGTTGCTTCCCGTCGCTCATGGGTCTACAGATCCTTCCGCAGAATCGCGAACCGCCGCGTCGGCCGCAGCCCGTACCGGGCGTAGAACCGCGCCGCAGCCTCGTCGGCCCAGTTGAACCACACCGTTCGCCCGTCCGCGGCCCGGATGCGCTTCACCGCCTCGACAAACAGCTTTGCGCCCACGCGCCGGCTGCGGGCCTCTGCCGCTACGCCGAACGGCCCGAAATGCTCACCCTCCCACTGGCAATATCCAATGATGCGCCCGTCCGCCGATGCGATCAGCACGCGTCCGAAATCTCCCGCCCGTATCTTCGCCCGCGCCGCCAGGTTCCAGTCTCCGGGGAACGCCTCGGCCAGAAACGTCATGAAGTCGTATGCCCGTTCCGGCGTCAACGCGGTCACCTCCACGTCCGACCCTGTCGACCAGGCGTCATGCTCGTGCCGAACCACGTCAAAATCCACCACGTCGCCCAGCATGGCGACGGGCTCGTGGTCCACCACAAAGCCCAGCTTCGTCAGCATCGCAAACGCACCCGCATACGCATCCTTGTCCACGCCCGGGAACACGTAGCCCGGGGCCGAACCGGTGTTGCCACACACCCACATCCGCTTCCGCCCGGCCCGCCGCAGGTACTCCAGGGCGGCCTGCACCAGGGCGGTGCCCACCCCCTGACGCTGGTGCGCTGGATCAACCGCCAGGACCGGCATCCACCCGTTCTCCGGCTCCAGCCCCACGCGGTCGTTCGGCCAGCGCCGGATCACCACCCGCACAAAGCCGATCGGCCGGCCGCCGCGCACACCGACGAGAAAGCCGGAGTCCTCCCCCGGCCGGTAGTCCGGATCGCCCACCAGCCATGACGTGAACCGCCCCGGGCAGATGGCGTCGCGCCGCAAGGCCTGGTTCCAGATCGAGACGACCGCCTCCAGGTCCGTTGCCCGATACGCACGAATCTCGTTCATTTCGCCACATCCTCAGACGCGTGTGTACGCGGGGTGCTGCGCCGTCCGCAGCCACCACGGCAGAGTAAACCCCATCACAGGTCCTTCTGCAAGATGGCGAACCGCCGCGTCACGTGCAGCCCGAACCGTTCGTAAAACCGCCGGGCGTTCTCGTCCGCCCAGTTGAACCACACCCGGCGTCCGCCCGCCTGCCGAATGCGCTCCACGGCGGCCGCAAACAGCCGCGCTCCCACCCCGCGGTTTCGCGCGGCCGGACCGACGCCGAACGGCCCGAAGTGCTCGCCCGACCATTGGCAATAGCCCAGCATCTGCCCGTCGCAGCCGGCCAGCAGCATCTCGTGAAACTCACCGGCGCGGATCTTGGCCCGCGCCGCCAGCGCCCACGAACCCGGCAGGGCCTCCGCCACAAACGCCAGAAGGTCGTGCGCCTGTGCCACAGTGGGCGTTCCAATAGCGACGTCGGCGCCGGCTGCGCCCTGACCGGCCCAGGCAAAGTCGACCACGTCGCGTGCCATCGAGTATCCGTATTGGTCGTGCACAAACCCGGCACGCGCAAACAGCCGCAACGCGGCCGGCCATGCCTCCACGTCCACGCCGGGGACAACGGAACCCGGGCACGACGGCGGTGTTCCACAGACCCACACGCGCCGCCGGCCGTGCCGCTGCAGATACGCCAGCACAGTCTCCAACAGCGCCCCGCCGACGCCCCGCCGCTGGTGCGGCGGCGCCACCGCCAGCACCGGGATCCAGCCCGTGTCGGGCTCCAGGCCCAGCCGATCGTTCGGGCAATGCCGGATCACCGCGCGGGCGAACCCCACGGGCATATCCTGGTCGGTCGCGACGAAAAACCCGCAATCCGGCCCCGGCTGGCAGTCCGGGTCTCCCAGCAGCCAGGCGGTGAAGCGGATTTCATTTATCGGGTTGCGCGGCAGGGCCGTGTTCCAGATGCGCACGACAGCGGACAAATCGTTGCTTTGAAATGTGCGTACTCTCAGTGTCGTCATGAAGAGGTCCGCATCGAGAGAGTCGCTTGGGGTTGCCCGATTACGGCAGCGGCTTGAACGCCAACCCGCTCGGAAAACTGCCCGCCTCCGCCGTTGCGAAAACCCCGATGAATTCCCCGGTCACCGCGCTGAACTCCACGATGCTGGCATTTGTCCGATCCGTGACAAACAGGTGTCCGTTCGGGCCGACGATCATCTCAATGGGTTCGGCCAACTCCTGCGCCGGCGCAAACTCGCCCAGGGCCTCGCCCGTCTGTCCGTCAAACGCGAGAATCTGCCCCAGCCCGCGATCCGCCACCAGCAAATCCCCGGCCGGGTTGAACAACAGGCCGTGCGGGTCGTCCAGGGCCCCCGCCGGTGTGAAGGCGCCCAGGAACGCCCCGGTCGTGCCGTCAAACTCGGACACGTCCTTCGTGCCGCGGTTCGCGACAAACAGGTTCCCGTCGTCGCGGAAGGCCAGGCCGCGCGAATCGTCCAGGCCGTTCCCCTGTGCGAACACGTCGATGTATTCACCCGTCTCCGCATCGAACTCCACGACATGATTGTTGACGGAGTCCACGACGAACAGGTTGCCGTTGGGGCCGAAGGCCATCAGCCGCGGGGACTCGAACCCTTCTTGGGCGGCCGATCCGACGTACCGGCCGCTCACTCCGTTGTACTCCTGGATGTCGTTTGACAACCGGCTGCAGACGAGCAGGTTTCCGTCAGAGCGGAACAGCACGCCGATGGGCCCCAGGAGGTTGCCGTTCCTGGGAAATGCATCGAGCGCGGCTCCGGTCACACCGTTGAACTCGAAGACCGTGTCGCGGTTGAACAGGGCCACGAAAAGATTCCCCTTGAACGAGGCTGTCACCGACTTGTCCGAATCCATGGTGACCGTCACGACCTGCCCGGCTGCTTCGACGTCGCCCCGGTAGCCCGCAAACGAGTACCCGGAACCCGGACGCGAGACAATCCGGACCTCTGCACCCGGCGCGTAGGCGCCTCCCGCAGGGTCCAATTCCACCGTGCCGGCACCCTCGCCGACCACCGTCAGGCTCAGCGAATACGTCTCCGGCCCGGTATTGTCGTTTGTGTTCGCATCGCTGTTGGCGTTCGCGTTGCCGTTCGTGTTCGCATTGGTGTTACCCGTCCCGCCGCCTCCGCCACCGCCGCCGGCCGAACAGCCGGCACTCAGGGCAACCGCTGCGAAAGACACAACGCTCGCTGTCAGAACCCATACCCCGATTCGATGCATCGTTTTTTCCCTCGCAAGGCTCCACTTCGATTCCGCGGGACGGTGTCTTTACGGCGGATCGGCGTGCGTACCCATATGGTTCCACACTCCAATACGGAACGCTATCCCGCCCCAGGCGTCGCGTCAACGCTCGGCGTGCGGGCGCAGCGACGAGGGCCCGCCGGCGGCTTGCCGGGCGGGCCCTCGCGGATGGTATCGCATGTTCACCCGCTGCGGGTGGTCCCGTCACGGTCGACTAGCGGCGGCGGCGAATGGCGGCCAGGCCGCCCAGGACCAGCAACGCCAGCGAGGCCGGCTCCGGAACTTGGCCCACGTACAGGTGGTCAAGCTGAATCCAGGCGTCGTCTGCCTCAGGATCCGGCTCGAACGTGATCGAAAGCATCGGGATCTCCGTCGTGACGCCGAAAAAGCTCGACGCGACCTGATTCGAGAGGGTGATCTGCGTCATGTCCGCCAACGTGACAACCAAGTCGCCCGCGATGATGTTGCCGTCCTTGTCGGTCACAACCATGTTGCCGCCAAAAGCGGTCACCGGGGCGCCGGTGAACTCCAGCGTCAGCGCGTCCAACTCTTGATTGGTGGACAGGGAGCTTTCGTTGGACCAGAGGCCGTTCGCACTCCGCGCGTTGTAGGCAAAGCCGTTGACCGGGCCGTATGCCTGGCTGGTCTGGTTGCCGTCCAGCGGGTCGCCGTACGTGTAGTCCGAGAAGTCCTCGACGTAGTACGGGCCGGCCAAGGCTGCCTGGAAGCTGGGCTCATCATAATAGTACGTCGGATTCAGTGGCACGTAGTCCTGGATCTCGAACGAAACGTTCGTCCACGTGGCATCCACCAGGGCCGGGTTTGAGTAGGAGTCATCGTAGCTCTCGAACGCCCGAAACTCCCAGGTGCCGACCGACGTGCCGGTGAAAACGTTGTTCAGGCCGGTGAACGTCACCGGACCGATCGCCTGCGCGCCCGTCCAGCTCGTGCCGGTGGTGAGCTCGGGCGAAATGCCTACCTCCAGCGCGGGGTTGGTGATCTGCCAACGCAGTTCGCTCAGGTAAGACGTGATACCGCCGCTGGTCGCGGTGCCCGAGAAGGTCAGCGTGCCCGGCACAAAATCCGCGCCGGCATAATTGTACGTGAACACGCCGTTCGTCGCGTCGCCGGCCGCACCGTTCGAGTCAAGCGGCCCCGCGTTCGTGGCCGTAAACCCCGCCATCGCCGGCGCCGCCAGCGCCAGCACCGCCATTAGAGCCAATGCTTTCTTCATATGGTTCACTCCTCCCGTAGTCGTGCGATTCCGGCCTCGAGGCATACGCACCCCGAAGCGCATATCTTCCTGCGTACCACACCAGACCGCCGCCGGACCGTTCCGACGTGTATCCCGCGCCTGGTGACACTTCGATCTGCTCAACCCGCGCAGACGACCCGGGCGCCCTGGGCCTCCGACGCCTGCGATCTTCCCGACACGAGAGCCTCGCAGACGCGCCGGGACTACGCCGCTTCCGGATTCCGCACAGTCGTTGTCGTTTCACACCACGAAGAAAGGCCGAGACGAAACACGCTTCCGGGCGAACTCCGCGCCGTCCACAGGCGGCAATCTACACCACTCGCCCGATTGACATGTCCGTTCGTGAGAGTGCCCTCATCCCCTCCGGAAGAAGATGTGACTCTCCGCCTCCCGTCCTTGTGCTCTGCCTCTCCTTCAGCAACCGTCAATCTAGCAGGACGGCTCGCGATTCACAAGAAGCAGCGCCGGTTCCACAGGAGTTCTGACAATTCCGCGTTATCGGACACGCGACGGGAGACGTCCCGCATCACACAATGCCTGACATTATCGGCATCGCCACTCTCAGTCCTCATACACGTACCACCCAGCCGGCAGACCCACGTCCACGACCTCCAAGCTCGGACCGGAAGGACACCACGCGAACCCGATCGGATCGAACACGCCCGAGTCGGTGAACAGGTACAAAGCTGACCTCAGAGGAATGCACCGCCGGGCAGCAGGCTCGTGAAGACAACAAGCGTTCAAGCTCCCGGCGCCTCGAGCAGATTCTCCAGCCTGGAACCGGAGGAGTCGTACAGACCCGTCGCGGCAGGCTCCAGGACGAGTCACACCGGCCTGCCTGTTGGAAAAGCCCAATTTGCCTGGTTTGACGGCTGGCGGCCCCCCCCCTTGAAGAGCGGATGGGGCGGGAGTACAAGTCTCGTTACCAAAACGATTGTCTTCCCGGACAGGCGGGCTAACGCCCGGTTTGAACGTCAGTTCCAGCTACCACGCACAAGGCAAGCTGGACGACGCTCTTGCCGTGGGGACGGAGGCCCGATCGGTTGACCGCCCCCAACCAGAGCCTATTGTGAAGGTTGCGTGAAGCGGTACGATGGTACAGAGTCTATTGTTGGCCGGTCAGGAAATCGAGAGGCGCGGCATGAGCAACATCAAGCTAGCCGTTGTGGGCGTAGGGAATTGCGCAAGCGCCCTGCTTCAGGGCATTGAGTACTACCAGCGCAAGGCGTCAGTGGATTCGGCCGGTCTGCTACATCGCACGATCGGCGGGTACGGCCTGGCGGACATTCAGCCCGTCGTGGCCTTCGACGTGGACCGCCGAAAGGTGGGTCGCCCGCTGGAAGAGGCCATTTTCGCCAAGCCGAACTGCACCACCGTGTTTCAGCCGGAGATTCCGCGCACGGGGGTCACCATTCTCATGGGCCCGGTGCTGGACGGCGTGGCGGACCACCTGAAGAATTACCCGGACGATCAGGCCCCGCGCGTGGCCGACGCCGAGCCGGTGGACGTGGCGGCCGCGCTGCGGGATTCCGGGGCGAACGTGCTGGTCTGCTATCTGCCGGTGGGCTCCGAGGACGCTGTCCAGCATTATGCCCGGGCCTGCCTGGAGACCGGCGTGGCGATGGTCAACTGCATGCCGGTGTTCATCGCGTCCAACCCGGAGTGGGCCTCCCAGTTCCGCGATCGCGGCGTGCCCGTCGTCGGCGACGACATCAAGAGCCAGATGGGCGCCACGATCAGCCATCGCGTGCTCGCCCGGCTGATGGGCGACCGGGGCGTGCGGCTCGACCGAACCTACCAGCTCAACACCGGCGGCAACACCGACTTCCTGAACATGCTCGAGCAGTCGCGGCTGCGCACGAAGCGCATCTCCAAGACGGAGTCCGTGCAGTCGCAGTTGGACGTTCCGCTGGACCCGGACAACATCCACATCGGCCCCAGCGACTACGTGCCCTGGCAGAAGGACAACAAGGTCTGCTTCATCCGCATGGAGTGGCGGGGCTTCGGCGACGTGGAGAACAACCTGGAGCTGCGGCTGAGCGTGGAGGATTCGCCCAACAGCGGCGGCGTCGCGATCGACGCCATCCGCTGCGCCAAGCTGGCCCTGGACCGCGGCATCGGCGGCCCGCTGCACGAAATCTCCAGCTTCGCCATGAAACATCCGCCGCGTCAACTCCGCGATTCCGAAGCGCGCGACCTGCTGGAAAAGTGGATCGCCGAAGGGGCCAGGTAGCGCCCGCGTCCGCCAATCACATCCTCCCCCACGTGACAGGACGAGTCGGCCGCCGCGCGGGTCGGCGTGCAACCGTCGATTCCGGCAGGAGGTCACGCGCGTGCGCTGCCTGGGAGGCTCAGAAGGCCCGGGACCGCCATCCAAGCCAACACGACCAGGATATACGACAGGCATAGGCCGACCTCACCGCAGCGCGGCACGGCAGAAACCCCCGGTCACCGCCGCACCCCGAAAGGTGTCGGCCGTCAGCCCCCCGTTCGCCCGGCCGCCCGAACCCCTGCAGGTGATGCTTCCTTCTCCGGACAAACGCGGGATTGCACCGACCTTCGCCGGTACCGTCCGGTAACGCTCCCCGACATCCCCCTGACCGGAAGCAAAGGGGGATTGGCACATGCCCGATAGAAACAAGATGTCAGGATCTGGTCGGTCGGTGTCAGCACGCGGGAGCACAATCATGATTGTCACCTGTGTGAGCGTGCAGGTGAAGCCGGAGCACATCGAAGACTTCATACGGGCTTCGGTGGAGAACGGCAGAAACTCGGTCCGGGAACCCGGTAACCTGCGGTTTGACGTGCTTCAATGCGCGGACGATCCCACCCGGTTCACTCTCTACGAAGCGTACGAGTCCGAAGAGGCGGCGGCGGCCCACAAGAACACGCCGCACTACCTCACGTGGAAGCAGACCGTAGAGACCTGGATGGCTCGTCCGAGAACGGGCGTGAAACACCGGGTGCTGTACCCGGACGATCGGGAGCAATGGTAGCGGACCGATTCGATTGGATGCGAACCCCGCGGATCTTGTTCGGCCCGGGGAGCCTCGCTCAACTGGGTGAAACGGCGGGCACGTTCGGCCAGTCCGCGGCCGTGGTGACCGGTGCACGGGCCCTGCGCCAGTCGGGACGCTGCGATCAGGCACTCCATTCGCTCGCCGTGGCGGATATTCGATGCCGTGTCTACGAGGTCGGTAACGAACCCACTCCGAATCTGGTGGACGAACTCGCGGCGGACGTACGCCTTCACGGCATAAACCTCGTCATCGCGATCGGCGGTGGCAGCGTGCTGGACGCCGGAAAGGCCGTCGCGGCAATGGTGCCTCAGACCCACCCGGCCGAGGCGTTTCTGGAGGGCGTGGGGACCCGCGCCCATGACGGCCGGAGAATCCCTCTGGTGGCCGTGCCGACAACCGCCGGAACCGGAAGTGAGGCCACGGCCAACGCGGTCCTCTCCCGCGTGGGCCCCGACGGGTACAAGGCGTCCCTTCGGCATCCGAACCTCGTCCCGGACGTGGCGTTGGTGGATCCGGAGCTGGCCTTGTCGTGCCCCGCGCACGTTACGGCCGCCTGCGGCATGGACGCTCTGACCCAGTTGATTGAGGCATACGTATCGGTGCGTGCCTCGCCCATGACCGATGCCCTGGCCCAGAGCGGCCTGGTCGCCGTGCGTGACCATCTGATGCGGGCCTGTCGGACGGACGCCGCCGACGTCAACGCTCGTGCCGGAATGGCCTATGCGTCGCTGGCTTCCGGCCTCGCCCTGGCGAACGCCGGGCTGGGCGTCGTGCACGGTTTGGCGGGCGTCCTCGGCGGGCTCTACCCCGTGCCGCACGGTGTCGCTTGCGGAACGCTGGTCGGAGTCGCGACCGGCATGAACATCGCAAAACTCCGGGAAACCGGAGCAGCCGCGCTGCAGAAGTACGCCGAGGTCGGCCGGTTTCTGGGAGCACGGGAGACGGACGTCGACGCATGTTGCAACGCCCTGGTCGCCATCCTTAGCGGCTGGGTGGACGAATTGTCGTTGCCCCGGCTGGGCGAGTACGGGCTTCCGGCATCGGGCCTCGCGCACGTGGCCCGGCGTGCATCGAACAAGAACAACCCGGTCCGGCTGAGCCTGGCCGAGATGGAGTCGTTGCTGTCCGAAAGGCTGTAGAACCATGATTACGAAGCTCGATCGGTCGGGATCGGTGGAGAAGCTGGGCATCCTGCTGGACGAGATGGCGCAACACGCGGAGGTGCAGTCCATTCTTGTTCTGGCGTGTGACGCCAACGGCTACACGCCGGAGGCGGTGGACGCGATTCTCCGCCGTGTGTCCGTGCCGTTGTTCGGCGGCATATTCCCCGAAATCATCTACGAAAAGGAGAAGCTGAGCCAAGGACTCATCGTGGCGGGAATTGCCGACCGCGCGGAGGTCCAGGTGATCCCCCGGCTCAGCGACGTCCAGGCCGATTACAGCGCGATGATCGACGACAGCCGGACGTCGGGCGACACGAAAACGATGATCGTGTTCGTGGACGGCCTGGCCCGTCGCATCAGCGCCCTGGTCGAAGCGCTGTTCAACGTCTTCGGGCTCCAGTTCAACTACGTCGGCGGCGGCGCGGGGTCACTCAGCTTTCAGCAGAAGCCGTGCGTGCTCACCAATGCGGGTCTGGTGCAGGACAGCGCCGTGCTGGCCACGCTGCCGACGGCCAGTGGCGTGGGCGTCAGTCATGGATGGACGGACATCGCGGGGCCCTTCGAGGTGACGGAATCGGATCGGAACGTGATCCAGACGCTCGACTGGAAGCCGGCGTTCGAGGTCTATCGCAGCGTTGTCGAAAACCACGCGCGGAAACCCCTGACTGCCGGGAACTTCTTCGAAATCGCCAAGAGCTATCCATTCGGCATCATCAAGCTGGGAACCGAAAAGATCGTGCGGGATCCCCTGATGGTGCAGGACGAAAACTCCCTGGTCTGCGTTGGCGAGGTGCCGCAGGGCGTCCACGTGCACATTCTCACGGGAGACGTGCACTCGTTGGTCTGCGCCGCCGGCCGTGCGCTGCTGCTGGGACAACAGTGCTTTTCGGCGCTGCCCCAGTGCCGAACCACGCTCTTCATCGACTGCATCTCGCGAACCCTGTTCCTCGAGGAACAGTTCAACCGCGAGCTTGAAGCCGTCTACCAGGAAAGCGTGTCCCTCATTGGGGCCCTGACCCTGGGCGAAATCGCAAACAGCCGGCGTGACTATCTGGAATTCTACAACAAGACTTCGGTGGTGGGTGTTCTGGAAGGCTGATGCTAAGCGCCGAACAGCTTCAACTGGTTCTCTACGAGATCTCGCTGTCCATCGGCAGCAGCTTCGAACTGCAACCGATGCTCCGGCAGGCCCTCTCGACGTACCTCCGCACGCTCAACTGCTCGGCCGGCGGCGTCTTCGAATGGTGTGAAGACGCGCAGGACCGCCGTTCTCTCCAGGCGGCTTGCATCATTCCCCGCTCCTTCCCGCGCAACCCCGCGTACGGGACGATCCTTCGCCTTCTCCCCTCCCCGGCAGACGACGCGGAACGGACCCGATTCATGCAGTCGCTCCCCCTCGTAAGCGCGCTGCCCGACGGATACTGCCACGTGATGCCACTCGGCGACTTCGGCCTGATCTTCCTCGTCACCATGCATCACGAACTCAATACCCTCATCATCAAGTCGCTCGCGCGTCTGAACAACAAGCTGGCCGCGGCCTGCCATGCGTGCCGCCAGAGCGACGCCCTGCAGGCCGGCGAGGAGAAGGCCATCGAGGAGCACCGCCGCCAGCAGGCCATCCTGGATACCGTGCAGGCCGGAATCGTCGTCATCGATGCGGAAACGCACACCATTATCGAGGCCAATCCCGCCGCCCTCCGGCTGATCGGGGCGCCCAAGGAGAAGGTCCTCGGCCGCGTCTGCCACGGATTCATCTGCCCCGCCCCGCCCGGACGCTGCCCGGTCACCGATTTGCACGAGACGGTGGACAACACGGAACGTGTTCTCCTCAACGCAGACGGCAGGGAAATCCCGATTCTCGAGACCGTCACCCGCGTCGTGCTGGGCGGCCGCGACGTGCTCATCGGAAGCTTCGTGGACATCACCGGGCGAAAGCAGATGGAGGAACAGCGGCGGGCCAAGGAGATGGCCGAGGCCGCCAATGAGGCCAAAAGCGCCTTCATCGCCAACATGAGCCACGAAATCCGAACGCCCATGACCGCCATCCTGGGCTTTGCCGAAGTCCTGCTCGAGGCGGAAGGAGCAAGCCAGACCGCCCAGGAACGAGAACAGGCGGCCCGCACCATCAAGCGAAACGGGGAATACCTGCTCACCATCATCAACGACATCCTGGACCTTTCCAAAATTGAGGCCGGGAAAATGGACGTGGAGCGGGTTCCCTGCCGACCCTGCGAAATCGTCAGCGAGGTTTCAGCTCTCATGAAAGGCAAGGCCCGCGAAGCGAGGCTCTCGTTCGAAGTCGAGTACGCCGGCCCCGTGCCCGAGACCATATGTACCGCCCCCGCGCGAGTGCGCCAGATTCTGATCAATCTGATCAGCAACGCCATCAAGTTCACTGACCGCGGCGCCGTGCGCCTGGTCGTCCGTTTCGCCGATGAGCCCCCCGAGCCGACCCTGCAGTTCGACGTGATGGACACCGGGGTCGGGATTTCGCAAGAGCAGATCGGCCGGCTCTTCCAGCCGTTCATGCAGGCCGATGCATCCATGACCCGTGCGTACGGCGGCACCGGGCTGGGACTGGTGATCAGCAAACGGTTCGCCAACATGCTGGGTGGCGATGTCGTGCTCGTTGAATCGCAGCCCGGGAGAGGATCGTGCTTCCGTGCTTCGGTGGCCGCCGGAGACATCCGCCGCGCCAAGTGGATCAACAACCGCGCCGGCACCGTGCCGCCGGCGGAAGACCGTCACGCGGACCCGCCCGCCCCCTCGTCCACGGCGCTGCGGAATTGCCACATCCTCTTCGCCGAGGACGGCCCCGACAATCAGCAGTTGATCGCACTGATTCTGCGAAAAGCAGGCGCCGAAGTCACCGTGGTCGAAAACGGGCAGCAGGCGGTGCAAGCGGCACTGGCCGCGCGCGACGGCGGACGGACCTTCGACCTGATCCTGATGGACATGCAAATGCCCGTGCTCGACGGCTATGCCGCGACCCGTCTGCTGCGCCAGCGGAACTACACCGGCCCGATCGTAGCCCTGACGGCACATGCCATGGCCTCCGACCGCGACAAGTGCATCCAGGCCGGCTGCGACGACTATGCCGTCAAGCCCATCAAGCGGGAGGCCCTCGTGGGGACCATCTTGAAGCATCTGGCGAACACCGCCGGAGAACCTCTCCTGCCCCCGCGGTAGCCGTCCCCTGGGTCAACTCCGGCACGTGCGACACGGCGATGCCACACCCCCGGACGCGGGGACGGCGCGGCGGATTGGCGTCATCACGCACCGGCCGCGAGTCGGTTTCGTGGGGTCGGTTCGACACCGTGACTGCGCGATGCGTGAGAAGAATTTGCTCGTCTGCCGTTGCCGCATGGCAATTCCGCGAGTAGACTTCCGACGTTTACAGGAGTTTTCCGGGAGAAACAGTCTATGTGTATTACCTGTCTGCTGTACCCACTGCTGGCCATTTTCGCGGCGTTCTTCGGCCTGTTCGGAATCAACCTGCCGGTTTGACCCGGCGAAAGCCCCTGCCGACTGACGGCGCACGGCGCGCAAGGACAGAAGTGAACTCTCCTGTCCGGCCCGTGCAGATGGCCTGTTCGTGTCCTGGCGGGTTCAGTCCGGCGGCAACACAAAAAAGAGGGGGCGGACCGCCGCAAACGATCCGACCCCCTTGTTCCGCTTTGCGTCGGCGATTCACGGACGCGCGGTCTATGATGCGACCGTCGCCGCCGCCTTCACGATTGTCTCGATCTTCTGCATCGCCATCGCGATCCGGTCCGGCGCGCAGCACTTCACCGGCTTGTCCTTGCAGGCATCCGAGCAGGCACAGCCACCTTTTGCCGAAGCGGCCTGGGCCTGGCCGGCACAGCCCGGCGCGCAGCCCGGCTTGCCTTCCGCGGACGCCGTCTGGGCCTTACTACACGTGGAGGCGCAGCCGCCGTCGGCCTTCCCGGTAGCGCACGACGCCGGGCAAACGGGCTTGCCTTCGCTCGAGGCAGTCTTGGCTCGGCCGGCGCAGTCCGGGGCGCAGCCGGTCTTGCCATTCGTGGACGCGGTTTGGGCTTTGCCGCACGTCGAGGCGCAACCGCCGTCGGCTTTCCTGCTGGCGCACGATGCCGGGCAGCCCGCCTTCTCAGACTCCTTGCCTTCCGCAAGCTTCGCCAGCGCTGCCGACACCACCTCGGCTGCCTTGTCCGCCTGCTCCTGCGTCTCGAATGTGTAGCCGGCCACCGTGTACTTCAACGGCTCACCGGTCGCTGCCTTCCGGGCCTCGACGGGGCAGGCATAACAGCTCTCCCCGGCGACGTAGCGGACGCTCGCCAGCTTGGCCACCTCAGCTTCCAGCAGTTCCGCCGCGTGGGCCGACGCGGCCTCCTCAGTCTCGAACGTCTCCTCGCCAACCACGTACACGATCGGACTGCCCGTTTCCTCCGCCTTCTGCGCCGCCTGCACACCGCAATGCGTGGTGAACTCGCCGACTCGGTACGTCAGACTTGGCAGACTCTTGACCAGCTTGGCCAGGACGGCCTGGCTGGCGGCCTCACAGCCGGCCTTCTTCGCCCCACACGCAGCCTTCGTTCCGCAGCCCGGGCCGGCCTGTACCGCCGACACCGCGACCGCAAACACAAACACCAGCCCGAAAACAAACAAACCCTTCCTCATGGTCCATGCTCCTTCCTCGTCAAGAGGTTAATCTCGCCCGATGCGGCCCTGTCCCCCCGCGGGACATCCTCCCCCGCCGCAGACACGACGGAGAAGGCGACAAACGTTGGACTCGCCAGTCGGTCTCACGCTACCCCCTTGAACGACCCCGCTCCACAATCCCCTGCGTCACTACCCCCATTCCGCGTAATTTGGAGGATTTTAGGTCGATATTCGCAGGGATGGGGGGGTGAATCGGCGTTTTCGATAGCGCCAGGCGTTTTAAGCGGGGCTCGGCCCGACCGAAAAGAACGAAAAGGGCTGTTTCGGGCTGTCTAAGCCCAAACCCCTGTGACTCCCAGATAGTCCCCTTTTGCGCCCCACTTCGCTCCCCGGCGCGTCGGGTACGCTGGGAGCATGAACGAACCACAACTCATGAATCTGGCCATGCTGGCCCGGAGGCTGCGGCGGTTCGGGCTCCCGACTGCCTGGCTGAAAGCGGAGGCCGAGGCCGGGAGGCTTCCGTGTCTGCGGGCCGGCCAGCGGATGCTGTTTGACTCTGAGGCGGTGGAGGCCGCGCTTCTGAACCGCGCGGGAAAGGTGGTGCGTGGTGACTGACCCTTCCCCGAAGCCTGAACCGCTCGCCCTGCGGCCCCGCGAAGCAGCCGAGGCCCTGGGTTTGTCGCCTCGCACATTGTGGTCTCTGACCGCGCGGGGTGATCTCTCGTGTATCAAAGTGGGGCGGTCTGTGCGGTATTCTCTGGAGGGCCTGCGCGAATGGTTACGCGCCAAGCAACCTTCCATAAAGGAGGCCCCATATGACACGCGATGACACCACGTATCCACCCCGGCTGCTGACCGTTCGGCAGGTGTTGCACCACCTTCAGATCGGTCGGTCTACGCTCCACGCACTTACATGCACCGGCGAACTCCCGTGCGTTCGGATCGGGCGCGCTGTGAGGTATGACCCGGCAGACGTGCAGCGGTACGTCGAACGATGCAAGGGAAGAACTCGCTGAGGCCAAAAAAAATGCCCGCGTGGCCACGGAACCGACGCGGGCGAAACCAGGAGTGAATCTGTGTTGCTCAAGGATCGCCTTCTTTCTGGTGAATGTCAAGACCGTTTCCCCGTCTGCGGACTGCACCGATGCCGGTTGGTCTACGGCTTCCCCGAGGGCTGTCCCTTCAAGCGGGTTAACCCCCTTGAGGCCATCGGCGAGCTTCAGACCCGCGGCTGGACGGCCCTTGGCGCACACGAGCCGGATTTCGGCGGGGCGGGCGGTGCCTTCGCCAAGGCCGACGTATGCAGTGAGTGCGTGACACAGCTCTTGCGGCACCCGCACGTCCGCCGGCTGTGGGAGCAAACAAAGCAGTCCGCACCGGAACCCCACGTGCCGCAGACGCAGACGCCGACGCCTGGGCCGACGCGACGCCACGGAAGAGACTGGAGATGATGAGTGAGTCACGCCCTGTAGTGAGCCTGCTCTCTGATGTTCAGCCCGAGCCGATCCGATGGCTTTGGCCAGGGCGAATCGCGAGCGGTAAGTTGAACTTGATTGCGGGCGACCCGGGATTCGGCAAGAGTCTCATCACTCTGGACATGGCGGCGAGGATCAGCGCAGGGCGGACCTGGCCAGACTCCAGAGACACAGCGAATCCGCCCCGGGGGGGATGATCTTGTCGGCCGAAGATGACCCGGCTGACACCATCCGCCCGCGGCTTGATGCGAGCGGGGCCGACTGTACGCGGGTCGCCCACCTCTCCGCAGTCATGGTCGAAGATGAGGACGGGGAACACCAAGTACCATTCTCCCTTACCGCCGGTCTGCCCGCATTGGAGCAAGCTATCCGCGAGACTCCCGGCTGTCGGGCTCGTGGTCGTGGACCCCATTTCGGCGTACATGGGCAGGGCGGATTCCCACGCAAACAGCGACGTTCGGATGGTCTTGGCCCCGCTGTCGGACATGGCGGCGCGGTGTGAAGTGGGCCGGAGTGGAGAATCGGGCGGCGGAAAAAGCGATGCAGCACCGGCCCGCACCACCTCGCTAGGCGGCGAAGTCCCGCCAGCCGATTCCGGCGGAACCCCCGTTTGCGACCCCGTGCGGCTTGGTGCTAA
>JAFGJQ010000469.1 GCA_016929015.1 Phycisphaerae bacterium
CCGCCGGTCGGGCTTGGTGAAACGGCCGTTTCCCTCCGCGAGATTCGTCGCGATCGAAAGCGCGGCGCGATTCAACTGGTCGACGAGGAAGCCGTAGCCTCGGGGAAAGGCCTCGGTCAGGGCAGCGATTTCGTCGGCGAAATCCACGGCCTTTTGGTACACCTCAAGCTTTTCGAACATGAAGGCCATGACCCGGCCCGGGGCTTGAACAGGTGAACAGTTGAGCAGGTGACCGCAGGTGAGCAGACGGACTGACTATGCCGGTTGAAGTTCTGACGGGGCGCCAGCCTCTTCTCTCCTGTTCTCCTGCTCACCTGCTCTATTTTTCCGCCCTGCGGGCGGAAAAATCGGGGCGACTGGATTCGAACCAGCGACCTCTTGACCCCCAGTCAAGCGCGCTAAACCAGGCTGCGCCACGCCCCGCGTGAGCCTGCCGGCGGCTGGACGCCGGCGGGTTTTCACAGGTCTGTTATGGTACCACGATCCCGGGGCAGAGCAAGCGCCAGGAGGATCGGGGTTCCCGGGTGCCGCGATCGGCCCCGGGCTTTCGGCCGGTCGATGACCTCACGGCACGACAAAAACGTCGTGGACGACGTTCCGGATGGCGTCGCGCTCGGTGACCGCCGCGCCATAGGTCGAGTGCTGACCGGCATAAACGATATATAGCGTGCTCTCCGCCCGTGGATCCTGCAGAATCCGCGTGTCAAACCCGCGGGCCTGCAGATCGCCTGCCAATTCCCGGGCGGATTCCAGCTTCGAGAAAGCCCCGCACTGGATGCTGAAGAACTCGTACGGCCAAGCGAGCTTACGCTGGGCCGCCGCCGCGTAGGGGCTGCCGCTGTAGTCCATGATGACGTCGGCCAGGGCGAAACGGGCATCCGCAAATCGCCCGCAGCGCTGGAGACTCAGGCCGTACTGGTAGAGAACCTGGTCCGTCGGCCGCTGCCGGGGCAATCCCTTGACCGCGTAACGATAACAGCCGGCGGCCTGCGGATAATCCTCCTCGTCGAAGGCCAGATTGCCAAGCTGCGCGTAGGCCAGGGCCGTCAACGCGGGTCGCAGGCTCAACGGAACGGCTCGCTTGAGGTCCGCCCGAGCCGTGTCACGCTGTTGCCGATGGATGTGGCACAAGGCTCGCAGGTACAACGCCTCGGCCGTGTCGGGCGACTCCGGATGGCTCCGGATGACCGGCGTCAGCATCCCTTCCGCCCGGTCGTAGTCCCGCGCGCGGTACGCCAGGTTCGCGTTCTCGATCTGCCGCACGGCCCCGGGCGGGAGAGCGGTGCAGCCGCCCAACGCCCCCAGAAGCCCGCTCCACAACAACGCGACCGGCCGTGAAGATGCGCAAAGTCGCAGCGCGCCCTTTTGCCTCGCGGTTCCGTCTTCTCGGGTCGATGTTCGCACGCCATTTGCCTCCGTCGGGTCTGAAGGCCGGCCCCCATCTCCGGACATCGGGGGATCATGCCAATGGACTGAAGGCAATGCAACCGGTAATCTCGATTTGTCCCGTGCTCGCGGGTCGGGTCCCCGCAGGGTCTCACAGGGGCGGACCGGGGCCGCCACGGAACACGTTGCCATGCTGGTTGATGCGTTGCTGCAATCCGCCGCCCGATCGCCCGGCAAATTGGCCGTTTCCGACCCGCGAATTCGGCTGAGCTACCGCCGACTGGTGGCCGCTTCCTTGGCTCTGCGCCGCATTCTTGAGGCCGAGACCCGGCGGGAACGCGTAGGCATCATGCTTCCCGCCGGCAGCGGGTTTGCCGCCGCTCTTTTCGGCACACTCTGGGCCGGCAAGGCAGCGGTCCCTCTGAACTTCCTTCTGAACCCGGCCGAACTCCGATCCGTCGTGGAGGACGCCGGGATCGACCGGATCGTGAGCGTCCACCATTTTGATGAACTGCTGGGGTTACTTCCGGCTCGACCGCTGCCCCTGGAAGACATGGGCCTCCGGTCGCGCATCATTCGGGGACTGTTGCGGCGCAAGCCGGCCCCGCCCTGCGTGGGGCCGAAGGAGACGGCGGCTGTGCTCTACACGTCCGGGACCGACGGCGCACCCAAGGGCGTCGTCCTGTCCTACGGCAACCTGCTGAGCAACTGCGAAGACTGCATCGCGACGGCCCGGATCACGCCTGATCACCGGTTCCTCAACGTCCTGCCGCCGTTCCACGTCTTCGGCCTGACGACCAACGTGCTGATCCCCGCGGTGTTGGGGGCATCAGTCCACTGCATTCCTCGTTTCCAGCCTGCTGCGGTGGTGCAGGCGATGCGCCAGGAGCATCCGTCGATTCTGATGGCGATCCCCAGCATGTATGCCGCGCTGCTGCGCGCAAAGGACACCCCGCCGGACACGTATCGCCGTCTGTACCTCGCCATCAGCGGCGGGGAACCGCTTCACTCCCACGTCGCCGACGGCTTTCGGTCGCGGTTCGGGATCGAACTGCTCCAGGGATACGGCCTGACCGAAACCTCGCCGGTGGTCTCGCTGAACCTGCCCGACGCACATCGACCGGGCAGCATCGGCCGGCCCATCCGAAACGTGCAGGTTCGGATCGTGGACGAGGACGGCGTCCACGTGCCGCATGGCACGGACGGGGATATCCAGGTTCGCGGTCCCGGCGTGATGCAGGGTTATCACGGTCGGCCGGACCTCACGCACGCTGCCCTGTCCGCTGACGGCTGGTTCCGGACGGGCGACGTTGGCCGGCAAGACGCGGACGGCTTCTTGTATATCACCGGGCGGAAGAAGGAGATGATGATCGTCGGCGGCGAGAACGTGTTTCCGCGGGAAATTGAAGCAGCACTTCTGGATCATCCAGCCGTTGCGGAGGCCGCGGTAGTGGGCGTCCCGGATGCCTCGCGCGGTGAGGTGCCGGCGGCGTTCGTGATCTGCCGCGAGGGTCGGTCGGCCACCGACGCGGAGTTGCGGGCCTTTGTGCGGGAGCGTCTGGCGGGCTACAAGGTGCCGCGTTTCGTCCGGGTGGCGGAGGAGCTTCCTCGCAGCCCGACGGGGAAAGTGCATAAACGCCTGCTAAAAAAGATGTTATAACCATCCGCTCCGTCGAACGGCTGCCGGCGTGACCGCGAATCGGCCCAGGCAGCCCCCCTTGCCTGAAGGCGCGGCGGTCGCTATGCTGGCCGGGTTCAAAGGCGGCCCGATTTCGGGGCTGTCCGGGTGGATCATGACTGAAGCTGAGGCTTGGTTGTATGAGAAGCTGGTCTGCCCGTTGAGCAAAGCCCCGGTGGTGCGTGTGGGAGAGTGGTTGTACTCCACCGACGCGGGGACGCGGCGGCGCTATCCGATCCGCGACGGCATCCCGACGATGCTGATTGACGAGTCGGAGCCGGTGGCGCCGGATGAGTTTGAGCGAGTGATGCGAGAGCATCAGGTATCGAAGTCGGTTACGCAGAAAGGCACGGAGTCGTAGTGGAAAAGTCACGGTCGTCAATGGGCAAGAAGCCCCGCAAGACAACGCGCCGCGGGCGGAGTCGCTTCCCGGAG
>JAFGJQ010000470.1 GCA_016929015.1 Phycisphaerae bacterium
GCTATGAATGAGCCGATTCTGAGTGCGTCCGGCCTGCACAAGTCCTACCGGATGGGGCCGGAGATGCTGCGCGTGCTGCGCGGCGCCTCCGTGACCGTGCAGCGGGGCGAATGGCTGGCGATCATGGGCGCAAGCGGATCCGGCAAGAGTACGCTGCTCCACATCCTGGGGGCGCTGGACGTGCCGGACGACGGGACGGTGCGGTTCAACGGGCACGAGATCTTCACCCAGGGCGTGCGCGCCCAGGAGCGGATGCGCAACCGGTCTGTGGGGTTTGTCTTCCAGTTCTATCATTTGCTGCCCGAACTGAACGTCCTCGAGAACATCCTTCTCCCGGCCATGGTGCGGTACTCCGTGCTGGAATGGACGCGCGAGGGAAAGCGGGCTCGCGAGTATGCCCGAACGGTCCTCGGACTGGTGGGGCTGGAGAAGCGCGGACACCATCGGCCGAATGAGCTTTCCGGCGGCGAGCGGCAGCGGGCGGCCATCGCCCGCGCCCTGGTGAACCAGCCGGAGCTGCTGCTGGCCGACGAGCCCACGGGCAACCTCGATGCCAAGACGGGCCAGGGCATCCTGGCGGTCCTGCAGACGCTGAACGCGCAGGGGCAGACGATCGTCATGGTGACGCACGACCCAAGCGTGGCAAACATGGCCCACCGCCGCGTACACCTCGTCGAGGGGCGCATCAAGACGTAGGTGCGCCGTCCGTCCATCTGCAGCGATCAACGCAGAAGCGAAGGGCCCGCGGTTCGGATTCCCGCGGGCCCGTCCGTGGATCTGCATCGGAAGGCACCCGGCAGCCGGCGATCGTTGCCCCGCCGCTCAGGAGGGCATGCGGGACCGGGAGCGCGGCGGCGCTTGCCGGAGATAAGAACGCTTGAGCCTGCCGACCGTTTCCAGGCGGCGTTCGGCCATCAGGTCTGCGGCGCGGGCCGTGGACAGCCCCTCGCGCTCCGCGATGTCACAGATGGTGTGGATCGTGTTGTAGATCCGGCTGACCATCCGCGTGGCGCGTTCCTTGGAGTAAAATTCCAGTTCCAGGAACACGTTCATCAGCCCGCCGGCATTGATGGCGTAATCCGGCGCGTACAGAATGTTGCGCTTGCGGAGCACCTCCGCCATTTCCATCGTCTCCAACTGGTTGTTCGCCGCACCGGCCACGATGGAACACTTGAGCGTTTCTGCCGTTTTGGGGTTGAGGACGGCGCCCAACGCGCAGGGGGAGAACACGTCACAGGGAACGCTGAAGATCTCCGCCGGCTTGACAATGGTGACCTTCTTGAGGCCATCGGTCGCCTCGCGGCAACGCTCCTCGTTGATGTCCGTCACGCAGAGCGTGGCGCCGGCCTCGGCCAGACGGTGCGCCAGGTGGGCCCCCACGTGACCCATTCCCTGGATCGCCACGGTCAGGTCCTTCAGCTTTCTGCCCGGCAACCGCCGCTCCACGCATGCTTCGATGCCGCGGAACGTGCCGTACGCGGTGAACGGCGACGGGTCGCCGCTGCCTCCGTGAGATTCGGCCACGCCGACCACGTTCGACGTCTCCATGAAGACGTACTCCATGTCGTCCACGCACGTACCGACGTCTTCGGCGGTGATGTAGCGGCCGTTCAGCCCTTCGATGAAGCGGCCCAGGGCCCGGAAGAGCCCTTCGGACTTGTCCTTTTCCGGATCACCCATGATGACGGTCTTCCCGCCGCCGAGGTTCAGACCGGAAACGGCGGCCTTGTAGGTCATGCCCTTGGACAGCCTCAAGGCGTCGACCAGCGCTGCGTCTTCCGATTCGTACGTCCACATGCGAGAGCCGCCCAGGGCCGGGCCCAGGTGCGTGTTGTGGATCGCAATGATGGCCCGAAGGCCGACGTTCGAGTCGTTGCAGAGCACGACCTGTTCGTGCCCCATGTCGCGGATGAGGTCAAAACTGTGCATGATGGCGCCCTCCAGACTGGAACGGGAGTTGCGAATCCTCCGCCGGCCCTGACGGGAATGGAACCGGCACGGGTGGCCCGTGCCGCTCTCGTCTGCGCCGTCGGCTGGAACGGTATCGCTGCGCGGCAGCCCGCGCGGCTATGCGGATCGTATGGGCATACAAGCGTTGCCGCAACGGGCCGGGGCTCGTGCCGAGCGGACAGGGGACGCAGTGCAGGCGGCTGCCAACGGGGGCTTGCGCCTGGTCACAGGGCGGAGGCTCGTCCGGCGAGGCATCCCGTTGACTGGCAAGACGTTGCATTTGGGGCCGTATCTTCACCCCGGCAGGTCCCACGCCGATAGAACGGGGGTCTTGCACAGGAGTCGCCGGCATGTTCAAGTGGAAATGCTTGTCCTGCTTCGGGGTGATCGCGATCGGCGTGGTGGGCTTTCTCCGCGTGGTCTCGAACGAGATCCTGGCCATCGAGAAGCAGTTGAAGCTGCTGGAGGTGGAGGACCGCTCCCGCCGGGCACAGGCGAAGCGGATTGATCAGCAGGCGGCCTGACGCCGACGCACACGCGCCGCCGGCCAGACCGACCCTGCCTTCGCGCCGCGGTCCCGGCACGGTCGCCGCGGTACGATAGGCCCATTATTGACTTAACCCCGTCTCCGTCTTAGAGTTGTCGCGGAATCTCGCCCTCGCGCCCAGACGTGTTTGATCTGGAGAGAGCCCATGATCTCGCATCCGGTTCGCTTCTCCAAACTCCGGACGCTGGTGTTCCTTTTTGCGATCCTCACCGTGCTGGCCGGGGCCGCGTTGATCTGGCTGGGGGTGGATGCGGTCATTCGGCACGGTCAGCCGTGGACGACACTGATACCGTTTCTGGGGTACGGGATCGCTCTGATCACCGCCGCCATCGTGATGATGGCCTTTACCGTGTTGCTGGTAAAGATCGAATCTCACTCCAACCGCCAGTACAACCAGACCCTGGAACTCTGCGAGCTGATCCGCAAACAGCAAAACGTGCTGGGGTCCATTTCCCAGAGCAGCCGGTTGTCGGAAGCGACCAAGTCCATCACGTCGCGCGAGGAAGAGCGGGAGGCCGTTCGTTCCGCCATTCGGGAGGAAATGGCCCGCGAAGACTGGGAGGCGGCGCTCTATCTGGTGGACCAGATGGAGCATCGTTTCGGCTATCGGGACGAGGCGGAGCGCCTGCGGGAACAGGTGATCGAGGCGCGCACGGCCGACATGCGGAACCGGTTGAACGAAGCACTGGAGCGCATCGAGGAGTGCTGGAACCAGTTCCAGTGGGACCGCGCACGTCAGGAGATTGAACGCCTGATGCGCGTGCTTCCGGACGACAAGCACACCAAGCGCCTGCCGGAGGAGCACCAGCGACGCCGGGAGGCCCGTAAGGAGGAATTGCTGGCGGCGTGGCACCAGGCCGTCAAGCAGACCGGGCTGGAAGACGACATTGACGTGGACAAGGCCGTCGAGATTCTGGCCGAACTGGACGGCTACCTCACGCGGGAGGAGGCACGGGCGCTCGAAGAATCGGCTCGCGGCGTCTTCCGGGCAAAGCTGGCTCAGTACGGCACGCAGTTCGAGCTGGCCTGCAAGGACAAGCGATGGCGCGAGGCCCTCGAGATCGGTTTGCAGATCGTCGAGGAGTTTCCCAACTCCAAGATGGCCCATCAGGTTCAGCAGATGGAAGGTGCGCTTCGGCAGCGCGCGGGTCTTTCCGGCGATGTCGAGGTGACCGCCGGCCCCTCGTCCGATAAGTAATCCAGCCCGGTTTTCAGCCATTTGGGCACGGCCGGCGCGGGGTGGGCGCCCGCCGGGGTCGGTCCTCTCTATCAGCAATTCAACACCGCCGATCCGGGTTCCGATAAGCACGCAGGCGCCCCGGGTGCGTCTCGGGGAAGGGAGCGCAGAAAAACGCGGTCCGAGATTGCCCGGGATTGGAAACGAATTGTACGGTTGGGCAGGAAGCAGCCATGATCGGACGTTGAGCGATGCGGGAGGCATCCTGTCAATCACCGGATCACCGGCCATTCGCCCAGCGTATGCGGGCGTCCGTGCTCGGTTTGCAGTGCAAGTCCACCCTTCTGGTGGTCGCGCTGACGCTGAGCGTGTCCGCTCTGGTGGGCGGGCTGTTCGTTCGTTTCGCGGGCCGGCCCACGGCCCGCATTCAGCAGACACACGCTCGGAACCTGGCGGCCATGCTGGCCGAACTGGCCGCCCAGCCGCTGGCCCGGAACGATGAAGGCGGCCTGAAGAGCCTCGCGGACCGATTCGGACGGGGTGAACCGCTTCTGTTTGTGGCGATCTGCAACAGGGATGGGCGTCCGCTGGTGTCCGCCACCAAGGCGGGTGTTCCGTTGCGGTCCTTCTCGTTGCAGGAGGCGGCCCGCTTTCGAGAGACGCTGGGGAAACCCACGCTGCGCCGGGCCCGACCCGGAATTCCGACCTTTCTCGACGTGAGTTATCCGGTGAACGCGCCGGCGGGACAGGCGGGGTGCCCCTCGAGGTTAATCGGATACGTGCGGGTGGGGTTCGACGTCCACACGATGCTGCGCGAGTTCGCAGGCGTTATGGATCTGGTGATGGGCATCGGGCTGGTGGCCGTGCTGATCACCATCCCCTTTGCATACCTGGTGGTCCGGCAGATCGTGCTGCCGTTGGACGAGCTGTCGCGTACGGCCGATCGGTTGGCGCAGGGGGACCTGTCCGCCCGGTCGACGGTCGATCGCAGTGACGAGATCGGGCGTCTGGCCCGTTCGTTTAACCACATGGCCGAGGTGATGGAGCGCCATGAATCGCGGGTTACGGCGCTGAACGCGGATCTGGAAGAACGCGTGCGGCGCCGCACGGACCAGTTGCGGGAGATGGCGCTGCGCGATCCGCTGACCGGGTTGCACAATCGGCGGCATTTCGACGAGGTGTTGTCACGCAGCGTGTCTGAAGCCCGGCGGTACGGCAGCCCGCTGTCCTGTCTGATGATTGACCTGGATGATTTCAAGGCGGTGAATGATCGCTTCGGGCATCCGGTGGGGGACCGGGCGCTCATCCTGGCGGCCCAGACCATTTCCACCCAGTTGCGGGCCTCCGACGTGGCGGCGCGGTTCGGGGGCGACGAGTTCGTCGTGCTGCTGCCGCAGACAGACTGCCGCCAGGCCGAAGTGCTGAGCCGCCGTATCGCGGACGCGTACAAGACGCTCCTGCGCGAGAACCTCCCGCGGGTCTCCGGCGGCCTGAGCGTCGGCGTGGCCGCCCTGGCCGATGCGTCCTCCGGCGCTTCCGACGCTCTGCTCCGTGCCGCAGACCGCGCTCTGTACGATGCAAAGCAGCGCGGCAAGAACCGGGTCGAAATAGCGGTTTCGCCGGTCTGAATCCCTTCTTTCGTCCGAACTCCGACCTGCTTTCGTCGCATTTCTCTGGACCGCAGGGCTTGGCTGCGGCTTCGCGGGGCCGCTTCCTCTGGGCGATCTCGTTTGTAATCGCGGGCTCACCGACGGTGTGCTATGATGGATGGGGACGAGGTCGGCGGGTGGGAAGCCCCTGGGCCGGGGCGGAGGTGAGCACGCATGTGGGCGGCGATCGGCAAATACGTGGGCGCCAAGGTCCTGACCGCCATCATCGTTGTGGCGTCGGCCGGCGCGGTCTTCTGGTTCTACCGGCACCCGGAGCACCTCGAGGCAATCTGGAGCGTGGTGCGCAAGGCCCTGGCCTGGCTGGGCTTTGTGATTGTGCTTCCGTGGGCGCTGTTCTTTGTGGTGCCCTGGGTCCGCAAACAGGAGAGCAATCTGGTCGCGGCCCTGATGCTGGTGGCGTATCTGCTGCTGGACGTGCTGGTTGCGCTGTACCTCGCGAGCTGGCACGTGCACGGAGCGCTGAGCTGGATCGTGCTCATCCTTGGTTTCCTTGCAGCAGGAGTTTATAATTTTCTGGTGTGCGAGACCATCGACAACCGCCTGGAGGCGTCGGAGGGTCTCTGATACCGTCACCGCTTGGCGCGGACGCGACAAGTGAAGAGGGCCGAGAGATGGCCGTTCTGAAATCGGGGGATCGAATCAACAACTACCTGCTCGAGGAGGTGCGGGGCACGGGCAGTTTTGCGCAGGTCTGGAGCGCGCGGCACCACACGCTGGAGAAACGCGTGGCGATCAAGGTGCTGACGGACCCGCAATACGTTCGAGCGTTCCGGCAGGAAGGTGTGGTGGTCCACGGACTGCGGCACCCGAACATCGTGCGGGTGGAAGACATCGACGCGTACGATGATCCGCCCTACCTCATCATGGAGCTCGTCGACGGACCGTCGCTCCGCCAAGTGATCGACGCGCATCCCCAGGGCCTGCCTGTGGGGGTGTGCGAAATCGTGCTGCGCGGCGTCTGCAAAGCGCTGGTTGCAGCCCACGAAGCCGGGCTGATTCACCGCGACATCAAGCCGGCGAACATCCTGCTGAACCATCCGGCCGATCAGATCGGCGGGTTGCCGGAGCACGCGGTGAAGGTGGGGGACTTCGGCCTGGGCCGGGCGTCCACCGTGACCACCGCCTCGATCATGCAGTCGGGCAGCCTGCAGACGGACGAGGGGCGGAGCATCGCGGGCACGCTGGCGTATATGTCGCCGGAGCAGCGCGAGGGCAAATCGATCGACCCGCGAAGTGATCTGTATGCCTGCGGGATCGTTCTGTTCGAGATGCTCACGGGCAGTCGACCGGCCGGGATCGAAATGCCGAGCGAGATTCGGCCGGACGTTCCGCCGCGGCTGGACGACGTCTTCCGCCGGTGCTACACGCGGCTGGAGCACCGGTTCCCCTCGGCGAAGGCCGTGTTGGATGCCCTGCGGGAGCCCGGGCGGCGAGCGGCCGGCTCGGACAAGACGGCAGTCGCCATGTGTCCGGCCTGTCATGGACAGGTCGACGGTCGGGACCAATTCTGCATTCATTGTGGGCATCAACTGGTGGATACTGTTCCGCGATGCCGGGCGTGCCACGCATTCGTCAATGCGAGCGACCGGTATTGCATCTTCTGCGGCAGCCGATTGGGGACGGGAGGTGACTGACCGATGGGCATGGGCCATCCGGTTTCGATCATCTTCTGGGCGATCGTCGTGGTGGCCGGGGTGTTGTTTGTCCTGGCATTGCTGGCTAGTCTGATATTCCAGGGCGTGTCCGGTCTGGTTGGGGGGCGGTCGCGAGGGGTGGCGAAGGCGCTGCGGTCCATGCCGACGAATGTTGTACGGTTCTGCTCGAATACCAAATGCAGGCATCCGAATCGGCCGGATGCCCGCTTTTGCGGCCAGTGCGGCCAGCGGTTGTGACGGTGACGGCATCGAACAGCGGACAACTCGGTGGCCTGAATCCGAACGCGGCGGCCGCGTTGCGCGCAGAGACGGAGTTCCTTGCGGGCGTGGAGGTGAACCTGGAGGCGGCCAAGGGGCGACAGCTTCGCGGCGACCGCTGGACGACCGTGCGTGATGACGAGGGCGATGCCTTGCGGGCGGCGATGGCCGGCCGGCGGATGTATGATCGCGGGTTGCTCAAGCAGTTGCCGCATAATCGGCGGGTGGTCCTGCACGGGTCGGAGCGGCGGTGGCTGCTTCTGCGCCGCAAGACCGGGGTGGCCGTCGGCAGCGTGCTGGCTTCCTTCGATGCGCTGTTGTCGCCGGAGGGGCAGCCGGGTCCAGTGAGTCTGGCCGAGCTGACCGATCACGTGCGGAAACTCATCGGCGAAGCCAAGGTTCCGCATGTGATCGGCGTGTGTTCGCCCAGCGGCTTTACGGAAGAAGTCCTGCAATCGCGCCTGGATGTGCCCAACGTCACGCTCGTGTTGGCGTGGCCGCGCCCGGGAGGCGGCTGGGGCCTGGCGACCCCTGGCGGAACGTTGAGCGAGGAGCTGCGCAACCTGTTTGATCCGGAGGGGGTCAGCCAGAAAATCGCCCGGGCCCGGCGGGAGATTGAGGCGTCCGGCGTGGATCTGCTGACCGGCGGGCTGTCGGCGCGGACCATCGCCGAGCGAACCGGGTTGCCGGATTCCATTGTGTCCGCGGCGTTCGCCCTCGTGGCGACGGAGGACGGCGAGCTTCGGGTGGCCCGTAAGGGGGGCGAGGTGTTGTTGTATCGCGGGGCGCCCGCGCGAATCCAGGAGAGCGGTTCCATGAGTGTCGTTGATCGCATCCGGCAACTCTTCTCCCGGGAAGGAGAGGAGTCCCAGAAAATCAATATGCTCTCTGAACGCCGGGCCCGGCTCAAACAGCGGCGCGACCGGCTGTACGAGGACATCTCCACGCTGGAAAAGCGGGAAGGCGAACTGCTGGCCCAGGGCCGATCGACGCAATCACAGGTGACGCGGCGCAGACTGGCGGCCCAACTGGCCCAGTTGCGCAAGGACATCGCCCGGCAGAACACCACCGCGAACATGCTGAACCAGCAGATCAACATCCTGAGCACCGACATCCACAATCTGACCCTGATTCAACAGGGCCAGATGGCCCGGCTGCCGGACACCGAGGAGCTGACCCAGAACGCCGTCAAGGCGGAGGAGATGCTGGAGACGCTTCGGGCGGACGCGGACATGGTGGGCAGCCTGGAGACCGGCCTGGCGGACGCGGCCACCAGCTCCGAGGAACTGGCCATCCTGAAGGAATTTGAGGCGGCCGCGGAGCGGGGAGCGGTGGAGCCGCAGGAGCCGGAGGACGTTCGCAAGGCCATGGCCGAGTTCGACGAGCCGGCCCCGCCGGCGGACAAGCAGAAGGGGCGAGCCGAGCCGGAAGCGTAGCGCCTGGACCATTAATCCCAGGGACCCTGGCATGGACTTTTTCGACTGGCTGACGAAGCGCAAGAAGCCGATTTCGCAGATGTCGCGGACGGAGTTGCGGCGGCAGGAGCTTCTGCTGGAGAAGGACCGCAACCAACTTCTCAAGAAGATCACGAAGATCGCGGGAGACAAGCAGACGCTCTTCGAGCGGGGCGCCAAGGAGGCCTCCCCGGAGGTGCGCCGGGTGCTGGCGCAGGAGTTTGAGCTCAAGACCACCGAGCAGTTGATGCTGGGCCGCCAGCTCAACATTCGCAGCAAGGAGATGATGACCGTCTCCCGGCTGCGGATGCTGCGGGAGAACGCGGACCGGGCTCGGGGCGCGGGAAGCAAGCTGGGCCTGATCAGCGAGAAGGACATGCTTCGCCTGGGCCGGCTCATCGAGAACGATTCGATCCGTACGGAGGCGTATCAGGAACGGCTGGACGAGGTGCTGTCCATCGGGGCGGAGGTGGATCAGGGATCCACCGGCCTGTCCGAGGCGGGGCAGGCGGTGCTGTCCATCTGGGAAAAGATGGATGCCGGGACCTTGAAGGACAGTAGCGAGGCGTTCGAGGAAGCCGATCGGCGGGTGCGCGAGCATAGCGCCCCGGCCGAAGGGTAGAAAGGCAGGATGCGATGGCGGGTCCTCTGCGGCGCTCGACTCACAACCGGATGATCGCCGGCGTGTGCGCCGGCCTGGCGGAGCATTTCGGGCTGGACCCGACGCTGCTGCGCGTGATCTACGTGCTGGTTTCCCTTCTCTCGGCGGCGTTTCCCGGGCTGCTGGTGTACATCGTGCTCTGGGTCGTGATTCCCGAAGGCGGGGATTCCTAAGCGGCGGGTGAGGTGCGTAATGGCGTTGTTCAAATCGTCGGAAGAGCGGCGGATCGAGCGGGACATCAAGATCCGGCAGGGCATCCGGCGGATCGAGAAGGCCATCCGCGAGCAGAACAAGTTCCAGGATGAGTTCATCCGCAACGCGCAGCGGGCCCGGCAGATCGGCGATTCGGCCCAGTACGCCTTCATCCGCAACTCATTGAAGAAAACCGCCCTGGTCAAGCGGGTGCTCGAGCGGCAGTTGCTCTCGGTCAAGAACGCCTTGCTCATCAAGCGGCAGGCCGAGGCGTCCGCCGATTTCGCCGGGGCCATGGGCATGATGGCCCGGGAGATCGGCCGGCTGTTCGGCGAGACCGACCTGCTCAAGACCCAGGCGGAGTGGGAAAAGGCCATGGTGCAGTCGCAGTCCATGGAGGAGCGAATGTCCATGTTCCTGGACACCGTGGAGGACATTGCCGCCCAGGACGCCGAGTCGGCCACCGAGCTGGTAACGGACGACGAGATCGACCGCATGATCGAGGCCGAACAGGCGGCCGAGCACCAGAAGGAGCTCGGCAAACTCGCCGGCCTGCGAGCCGAGCTCGATTCCCTGAAGGGCGAAGGGGAAAAACAGAAGTAGCGACGAAGCGCCGCGGCCGAGCCGTTTCCTTTTGACATTGGACATTTGACATTCGACATTTGGCATTTCGCACGGCGGAACCATGCCTGTCTCCTTTGCCACATTTGACCGTCTCAAAACCAAGGGCGTCGGCGCCTACAAGAACGGCGACTACGCGGCCGCCAAGTCGTACCTGGTCGAGGCGGCGGAGTGCATGGTGGAGCTGGCGGAATCGGCGGAATCGGCGGAGGTGCGCCGCCAGCGGGAGGAGATTGCGGCGGAGCTGATCGACCTGGCCCGCGACTGCGACCGGCTCAAGAGCGCCCCGCCGCGCCGACGACAGGCCGTCCGCGAAAAGGACGACGACAGCGGCCGCGACGCGTCGGAATGGGTCGTTCGCGAGAAGCCGACCTTCGGGTTCGACGACATCGCCGGCCTGGAGGACGTGAAGCAGGAAATCCGGCTGAAGATGATCTATCCGTTCGCCCACCCGGAGCTGGCGAAGCAGTACGGCATCCCGGTGGGCGGCGGCGTGCTCTTGTACGGCCCGCCGGGCACAGGCAAGACGATGATGGCCAAGGCAGTGGCCAAGGAGCTGGAGGCCGTCTTCTACCTGATCAGCCCGGCCCAGATTCTCAGCAAGTGGGTGGGCGAGGCGGAGCAGAACATCAAGAAACTGTTTGACGCCGCCAAGGCCGATTCAAAATCGATCATCTTCATTGACGAGGTGGAGGCCCTGGTCCCGCGCCGGCAATCGGACGGCTCGACGGTGATGCAGCGCGTGGTGCCGCAAATTCTGCAGGAGCTGGAGGGGTTTGATCGGGCGACCGACCGCGCCCTACTATTCATGGGGGCCACCAACAAGCCGTGGTTGCTGGACGAGGCCATGCTCCGCCCGGGCCGGCTGGACACTCGCGTGTACATCGGCCTGCCCGACGCTCCCGCCCGCTTCAAGCTGCTGGAAATCTACCTGGGCGGGCGCCCGCTGGCCGCGGACGTGGATTTCGGGGCGCTGTGCGACCGGCTGGAGGGCTACAGCGGGGCCGACATCAAGAGCATTGCCCAGCAGGCGGCGGCCATTCCGTTCATGGAGTCCGTGGGCGGGGCCGAGCCGCGCCCCATCGCCATGGCGGACCTGTTGAAGGTGATTCAGGCGAACCCGCCGTCCGTCAAGCCGTCGGACCTGGTCCGATTCGAGAAGTTCATGGAATCGGGAAGATGAAGCGGAATTGTGAATTGCAAATTACGAATTGCGAATTACGAATACCGTCAAGGGGGCGCGCGGCGGCGTGGTGACGACGCGGGGTGGACGTCATGGCGGGCAAGTTGAACCTTGAGAACTTTTTTCGCGATGCTTCGGCGGTGGCCGCGTTGCTGCCTGCGTCCGAGGTATTCGGTTTCCTGACGCGCAGTATCAACCTGCCGTCCGCGTGGGCGGCGCTGGCCGGCGACGAGCATGGCGGGCAGCGGGTGGCGGCCCCGGGGGCCGTTCTGGGCCGCGAAGGCGCGGATGAGGTTCTGCTGGTTCGGGTCACACCGCTGGAAGTGCACATCACAGAGGACGGGCTTCTCTCGAAAGACCGGTACCAGTGCCGTGCCAGTCTGGACGTGCGGCTGACCCTGATTCCCGAGCGAAGCGAGATGAGCTTGTTCCGCAACGCGCTGGTGGGCAGTGCGTCGGCCGTCCGCCTGGATTCGCTGGCGCGGCACGTGCAGAGCCGGATTCGAGAGACCCTGGTTGCCCTGGCGGGCGAATCCGACGCGGCCGCGCTGGTCGATGGCGCGGCGCAGGAAGCCTGGGCGCAGGCCCTGACGGCAGCGTTGCAGCCGGTGTGTTTCCAGGCAGGGATGACGCTTGCCGGTGCGCCGGTCGTCTGTTTCGAATCTCCCACGTTGCAGCAGGTGCGCGTGACGGAAGACCGCGCGGCGCGGCGCCGGGCGGAACATCAGGCGCGTCGCCAACTGGAGACGGCGCTGGAAACGGCGCAGACGGCACACCTGGGGCACCTGGAATCCATGCTGACGCGGCTGAAGGGGCTGGCCGAGGCCTCGCCGGACGTGGAACTGCCCGACCTGATGCGAACGTTTTCCGAGCGGCAGCGCGGAGAGTTGTACGAAGCGCTGTTCGCCACGGAGCCGGCGGGAACGGCATCGCAGTGGATCGTGGCGGCCACCAGTGAAGGATTGCACTTCTTCGCGGTGTCCGCACCGGACGAGCCGAAGCGGACAATCTCCATCGCTCCGGAGGTGGGCGGTGCGCGGAGCGTGCAGCACGCGCGCACGGCCGACGGGCAGGGCGTGCTGATGGTGGGTGCGGCGCGGGGCGTGTACGAATACTCCGCGGAGGGGGTCGAGCCGCGGGCAGTGTTCCAGGTCGCCGGATCACGTGAGGTGCGCGGCGGTTTCAATGCGGTGGCCGTCGCGGGTGAGCACGTATGGGGCTCACACTCGGAGCTGGGCCTGTTGTGCTGGCATCGCGAGCGGCCCGACGCGCCGCAAGCGGGCGCGGAGGCCCTCACGGGTCCGGCTCAGGCGGTGCGCGGCGTGGCGTTTCACGATGGCCGGGTCTGGTGTGCGATCGATGCGAGCGTGGTCGCCCTGCCGGCGGACGTGCCGAAGGCCGAACCGGTTCTGTATCGCGGTAGCCGGACGATTCTTACGGCGCTGGCGGTGGGCCCGGGCGGCGTCTACGCCGGGAACGCGGAGGGCGAAGTCCTGCATTGGCCGCCTGACAAGCCGGATGCGCCGACGGTCCTCCACGCGGGCAATCACCGCCCGGCGGAATCGATCCACGTGCTCACGACGGCCGGCGTGGACCGGCTGTTCTTCACGGATACGTCGTTGGCGGTGTATGCGCGGGTGCGGGGCGACAGTTATGCGTGCCGGTACGAGGCGGGGGGCCAGACGCTGCGCCGCGTGGAAGTGGCGCCGGATGTAGTTGTGGCCACCAACGACGTGCGTGATCGGCTTGTTTGCTGGCAGCCGTCGCAGCCTGCCCGGCCCCGTGCGGTGGTGCCGGTGGCGCGGCTCACGCGCCGATCGGTGCAGGACGTGTGTATCGTGCCGCAGGCGTAGTCACTCGGCAGAGTCGGGCGGGGGGATGAGTCCGAGGCGTTCGGCCTGTCCGGTGGTGATTCGGTTTCGGGCAATCTCATCCGGTTCGTTCACTTCATGGCAGAGCGGGCATTGGCCGCCGGCGGTCAGAACGGAATCGTCAGCACGGACGATCTCCTTGCACCAGTCGCAGCGGAAGAAGAACCCCTGACCGGCGTGTTCCGGCTCCACCATGGAGCCGAGCACGTCAATCTCCTCCCCGCAGTGCGGACACGGCTGGGCCGTGCCCGCGGCGGAGGCGTGAAACGCGGCCCGCTCGTCGCAAAACGGGCAGATGAGCACGATGGCGCCGTCTTCGGACTCTGTCGCGGCGTCGGCTTCCTCCGCCGGGATGCCGAGGAAGGTCTCGCAACGCGGGCACGACTGCGGGCGCCGAGCCTGCTCCGCCACAAACGCATGGACTTCGCCACATCCGGGACAGACCAAATTGATCGTTTCTGCCATCGTCCGTCTCCTGCACACGGAGTTCCGTGGGGGTCTTACTCTGCCACAGTGGAGTGATTTGGGCAACCCCGGGCGGCTTGACGGTGGGCGGATGAATCGGGCACCATACCCCAAACCGGGTCTGTACGCAGCGGACCGGGCAGAGGATACATCCACGCTCATGAGCGAAGCACCCCAATCCGGCCATTCCGATCCGTTGCCACGGCCGCCCGACAACTGGGTGGACCGTGCCGTGGCGCGGGCGCCGGAATTGCCGTACGTGGCGCCCTTCTTTGCGTTCCTGATTCTGATGTTCATCGGCGGGCAGTTCGGGCCCGAGTGGCTGCCCTGGACGTACGCCCTGCGGACGTTCGGGGCTCTGGCGGTGGCGCTGCTGTTCTGGCGTCATTTTCCGCCGCTGGGCCGGCCGCACCTGGTGTGGGCGGTTGTGTTCGGGGTGCTGGTGGCCGCGATGTGGGTGTACGTCCACAAGTGGTTCGCGGCGCAGCCGTGGTACGACTCCACGCAACTGATGGGCAAAGACGCAAGAGGGGATGACCTTTACGATCCGTACGCACGGCTGGGAACGGGCCTGGCGTTGTGGCTGTTCCTGATCGTGCGGATCGGCGGCGCCTCCATCGTGGTGCCGATCATCGAAGAAATCTTCTGGCGCGGGTTCGTGCTGCGCATCTTTATCCGCTGGCACGCGTTTCAAAACGTGCCGCTGGGCGCCTTCACGTGGCGATCGTTCATTCTCTGCTCGCTGCTGTCCGCGGCGGAACACCCCATGTGGGAGGTCGGCATCCTCTGCTGGGTGGTCTACAACCTGCTGTTCTACTGGAAGAAGAGCCTGCTGTTTCTCATCATCACCCACGGTATCACGAATTGCGTGTTGTATACCTACGTGGTGCTCGCCGAGGACTGGGTGTTCTGGTCCTGACGTCCCAATGGGGTCGCCTCGCGGCGACTCACCTTCCCCAATGGCGGCTTCCGGGGGGCCTGGCCACGGCCGGCGCACGGCCGGACAGACGAGTGGACGCTTTCTCTGACGCCGCCGCTTCCGAGACCTGCCGCTTGGAGCGCTTCAGACGTACCACGCATGCAGGATGCCCAGGATCAGGCGGGTGTCATCATCCTGCCACATGCTCCTGGACATCCGCGCTCCCCAGGAGTTGCGGCCGCCGAAAGACTCATGGCAGATGACTGCAGCTTCCCTGTATGTGCGCGTGTCCCGAATTCTCTTGACTACGGCCCGCGCTCGATCACTCTCATCCCGAGTTGTCATGGCTACGGCCCGGCAGACGTCCTGCGCATGCTTGACGGCCGCGTTCCGCTGGAATTCCCGGTAGTCCTCGTCGCGATCCGGGTCCTCTGCTCGCTGCCGGCGATCGCGCATCGCCGTGAGCTTCATGTTGCACCATGTGACAGGATTGGGCACCTGGATCGCGACACCATCCAGTTCAAACGAGAATGCATGAAGATCAGCCCCGGCCGCCTCCGGGTTCTGCCGCCCGTGAATGCCGCTGCTGCCCAGGGAGGGGCTGTGTTTGACGCGTACTCCATCGGTTCGCAGGTGTTCTTCGCCGGGTTCGGGAATGCATGAATGAAACTCCACGCGCAGTTCGCGGCTCTCGCTCAGCTTCTTCTGGAACTGCCATCGCGGGTTTTCTCGAGAGACCTGAAAACCACAGTCCCTCATCGCCTCCGCCATCCTCCTTTGCGCCTCTCGCGATCCGATGAGGTCCAGCCCTACAACGATGTCCACGTCTTTCGTGACGCGAGGGGTTGCGTCAAGCCACCGTTCCATCGGAACGGCCATCGGCACGGCCGCGTTCAGCGTGAGCCATCTTTGCTTGAGCATAAGACCATACCCCCCTCCGAGCACCATGGGGCTGCCTGCTTTCTGCAGTCCGCGCCAGAGCGGCTTGAATTCGGGCCACATCGGATCGACCGGGTTGTGGTTCACGGCGTCAGCTCCTGGAGCAACCGCGCTCGCAGGTCACGAGCGGCTTCCCGTTGCCTTGCGTCACCGGCTTGAAGCTCCAGCCATGTCTGCAGTCGACTGGCCCACCGGATTCCCTTCTCGTCCGCCTCAAACGCGAAGAACACTTCCGGCTTGCTCGTCTCCACGAGTTCGATATCCGCGAAGCTTCGTACGCGCTCCGGGTCTCCTTCCAGACGATCTCTCGCCAGCGACAGGTCCGACACCGCGATTATGAGAGGACCGCTCTGCCAGAACGTGACGTACCGAGCGGCGGACGATTCACCGGTGACCACCCAGCGCAGCCGGTTGTCGAAAGACAGTGCCGTCGCCCAATTCGTCTTCGCCACGCGGAACGCTTCACGGGATTCCACTCCCGTTCTGCTCCATCCTTCGCCCAGCTTGTCCAGCAGCCGCAGCGGCTCCTGCAATGTAATGCTCCCCTCGTCCTTCGTGACGATCAGATCCTCTTCCAGGGCTCGTACGGCCTTGGAGGCCTGGGACAGTGAGATCGCCGCCCCCCGTCCCTGAATCGCCGCCGTCAGACTGCTCAACGATTCCCAGCGTCGCTGGGTCAACAGCATTCGAGCGACAAGGGCGGAGCGGCCCGCATACGGGTTCATAAGCGGGCGCGAATCCCGATACTGGTTCGCCTGCCCCGTTCGAACCAGCCAAAGCCTTCCCGGTACGATCACCACGCCGTTTCCGCACAGGTCCACACCGCTGACCAACTGCTGTTCCAGCTCGGCCACTCGCTCTGCTGAGAGATACGGAACTTGGATCATCGGGTGCTCGTTGTCCCGAACCGCCGCTTTCGCCTGCGCCACCGCCAATTGCACCGATCGCGGCGTCGAGTTCGCCTTGCTTTCCACTGCGAAGCGGAATGCTGTGTCTTCGCCGGGCATGCCCACCTCAATGCGGGCGTCCACCCCGCCGGATGGACTCTCTGCGGCAAACCTGCGCACCACCAACGGTGACAGCAGGATGGAACCCACCTCAAGGCGGGCTAGCATCTGTGATTCAGTGATTTTCTTGCCCATATAAGCTATCTCGTCCGAGAAAACGCTCAATTATGAGAAAAACTACAAGGCATTTCTCAGAATAGCAATATTTCTTGACAGGGAAAACCGCCATAAGAAAGAAAACGAGTCGGCACCACCGTAACAACAGACGCACGTAATCTCATTGGATACAGCTACTTAACTGGAAGCGCCGATCACGGAATCGGCATTCAGTATATCAGTATAGCGGTCGGTCACGTTGCTGCGTGGTGCCCACCTCCTTCCAGTTGCGGAAGCTCGCAGTGATCCGCAAAGCACTGTTAGGAAAAAGGTTGCAGCGATCCCGGTCCGATCCGGGAATTCGGCGAACTGACGTCCGTGAACGTCCGATAGTACGGGCGAGAGTGTCGTTCTGGAATCCCGGCTCATATGTCCTGGATTGGGCAAAGTTACTACAAGATCGCGTCCACCCGTGCGGGGCGTGGCGTTCTGCGGGCCGGGCTGGCCGGCCTGCGGGCGTGTGGGCTGCTTCGTGAGTTTCGGCTGCCGTTGGAGGCCCTGGCCCTGGATCACCCGCTTGCGGCGGAGCTCCAACGCCTCTGGTCGCGCATCCATTGGGCCGGAACCGACGGCATGATGCCGCCGGAGCAACTGCTGGCGGTCGTGCGGCTGGCCTACGAATGCCCGGTGGAGGGGGACACGGTCGAACTCGGAGCGTGGGTCGGGCTGACTACCGTGCACCTGGCTGCCGCGTGTCAGGCCCGCGGCCGGGGTGACGTATTCGCGGTGGACACGTTCGCCGCGACCAAGGAGAGGGGTACCACGTACGCCAGCGCCGCCAAATACGGCGGCAGCACCCTGGCGAGATTCCATGAGACCGTTCGTGCGTCCGGGCTGGAGCGTCGTGTCCATGCCCATGTCGGGCTCACCACCGAGATGGCGGATCGCCACCGCGATCGGCCGATTCGATTCCTGTTTATTGATGCGGATCACTCCTACGACGGCGTGAAGGCCGATTTTGAGACATGGTCACCGCACGTTGCGCCCGGCGGCCTCATCGTTTTCCACGACTACGCGATTGCGGATGTCCGACGATTTGTCGACGAGGAAGTGCGCGGACAGTCCTGGCTGGAGCCGCTGCCGGGACGCGTTGACCCGAACGTCTTTGCGATCACCAAGAGCAGCGAGCCGGCCCGACGAGCACGCACGCCGTCCCGGCCTGCGCTCGCCGCGGCGGCCATCGTCCGATAAGGTGCAACGCCGCACGTCCTGATCCGCTCGCCCGATAAGCAAGTGAATCCCACTTTCCGGACAGCCGATAAACGATCGGATTGTGCGGGATCGGTCTGCGCCCGGGCAACCCTGACAAGGAACTTCTGCCCAGATGAATGTCTCCGTGGTCATGACGGTGCTGAACGACCGAGCCGGCTGCGCGGCTGTGCTGGAAACGCTGCTGCGCCAGACACGCCCGCCGGACGAGATCGTCGTGGTGGACGGCGGGTCGAACGACGGCACGCGGGAGCACGTTGAGTCTCTGGCCGCCGCGCATCCGCAGGTCCGCCTGATGGTTGCGCCAAACTGCAACATCGCCCGGGGCCGCAATCTGGGCATCGCGGAGGCGGCCGGGCCGATCATCGCCACAACCGACGCCGGATGCCGGCTCGACGCCCAATGGCTGGAAAAGCTGGTTCGGCCTTTTGAAAACGATTCGCACGTGGACGTGGTGGCGGGGCTGTATGCGATTGACGCGCATAGCCTGCTGGAGCGCGTGGTGGGGCTGGCCACCATGCGGGGCCAGATGGAACCTGTGAACCCCGCCACATTCAACCCATCCGCCCGGTCGATGGCGTTTCGCAAGGACGTGTGGGCACGGGCGGGCGGCTTTCCGGACTGGCTGTACACGTCCGAAGACACTCTCTTTGACCTGAAACTGCGGCGAATGGGCGTGCGGTGGTCGCTGGGAGAGGGGGCCGTCGTCCGCTGGCGCCCCAGGTCGTCGCTCAGGTCGATCGCGCGGCAGTTCTATCTGTATGGCCGGGGCCGTGGCCACACGCAGATCGAATCAGGAGACTATGTCTATCACCTGCGAAACCTGGGTTTGCTCGCGGGCCTGGTTGCGGTCGGGTTCTGGCAGCCCTGGGCCTGGGCGCTGGCGGCAGTTGTGTGGGCCTATTTCTACGTGTGGGGGTTTCATCGGCGCTGCCTGAAGATTTCGCAACACGCCAGGAGCCGGCGAGCGTACGCACTGGGGATGCTCGTTCTCTCGATCGTGATGCTCTGGGGGACGGCGGGGTACGTGGCCGGGACACTTCAGCGCTGGCGACGGCCGGCCGTTTTTCGCGGTCGCATGGCGGCGTACATGGCCGGGGAGGACGCCGGGTGACGAAATCCGCGGAGTCAACCGAGCGCCGCCGGTCGCTGTTGTGCGTTGCCTACGCGTTTGCCCCCGTTCTGCGCAGTGGCACTCATCGGACACTGGCCTTCGTTCGGCACCTGGACCGCCGTGGATGGGACAGCACGGTCATCACGGTACAGCCAGACGGCGAGCCCGCGGATTTGGATTTGCTGTCTCGCGTGCCGGAACGCACTCGGGTCATCCGCACACACTGGGCGCCGCTGACGGAGCAATTCAAGCGATTCTGTGGTCGGATGCAACGGCCCCGGCCCGCCCGGGTGAACGGCCCGACGCGATCCGGGACGGGAGAAGCCGCGGGAGTCCACCGCGGCCTGCGCGACTGGTTTTCGCGCCTGCTGCTTACGCCCGATTCGCGACTCGGTTGGGTGCTTCCCGGCCTGGCGGCGACCCGGGGCCGGAGGGTGGACGCGGTGTACTCCACGTCGCCCTTTCCCAGTGCGCATCTGATTGCCATGCTCGCGGCCATGCGCTTGCGCCGGCCGTGGGTGGCGGACTTTCGCGATCCGTGGGGCGGTAACCCGTTTCGCGATTTGGGTTACGCGTCGCTGGCGGCGTGGGACGGCTTTCTGGAGCGGCGCGTGCTGCGGCGGGCGAGTCGCATCGTCTGTAACACGCCGACGCTGCAGAGAAACTTGGCCCGCCGGCTGCCCTGGACGGCGGCAAAAGCGGTGACGCTGCCCAACGGGTATGACCTGGACGTGATCGAATCGACAAGGCCGATCCGTGACGTCGGCGATGACGCCTTCGTGCTGGTTCACACCGGGAACTTTTACGGCAATCGCAGCCCGATTCCTCTTTTGCGGGGTCTGAGACTGGCTGCAGAGCAGAACGCGGATGTCGCCCGGCGGGCGAAGGTCGTTTTTGTCGGGGACCCGACGTACGACGGGCAGCGGATCGAACGCCTGGCGACGGCGGCCGGCGTGGCCGGTCTTGTTCAGGTTCTGGGCGTGCGTCCGCACGCGGAGGTGATCGGCCGGCTGCGGGGGGCGGACGCTTCCATCGTGGTCGGTCTTGACGGCCCCGGCAGCGACCTGCAGGTCCCCAACAAGCTCTACGAGTACCTGGCCGTGCGCCGACCAGTTCTGGCCCTGGCTCCGCGTGAGGGTGCCATCGCCGATGTGCTGGCCGACGCCGTTGCCGACAACCTGGTGTGTTCTCCGCAGGACGAAGGGGAAATCGCCCTCGGTATCGAGTGGATGGTGCGGCGCGGCGGCGGTTTTGTGGATGGGGCGTGGTCGGGCGTGGATCGCTACGATCGCCGTCACGCGGCGGAGGGTCTGGCTCGTCTGCTGGACGAACTGATCGGCGCTCGCCGATCCGCACGGAGCGCGGATGCGTGCGCCGCGGCAGGGCAGGGAGGGGTGGCATGCGTACCGTGACGCCGACGAACGAACGGATCGTAACGTTTGCGGTCGTGGCGTACGCGGCCCTGATCGGCTGCATATCCTGGGTCGGGGGCGATCCGTTCTACAACAATGACGAGTCGCGGCAGTTGATGACGGGTGCGTTCTGGTGCGACGTCCTCACCGAGTGGCCGATGGACGATCCGGAAGGCTTTGCGAAACGATACTTCGCCCAGTATCCGAACCTGGGGCTGCTGGTCAGTCCGCAGTTGTTCCACTGGATGGAAGGCGCGGCGTTCCGTGTGTTCGGCGTGGGACCGACACCGGCGCGGGTGCTGCTGGGACTGTTCACCGCGGGTTTTCTGATCGGCTGGTGGTACTGGGTTCGGGCGTACATCGGCACGGCCGCCGCCGTCTGGACGACGTTCATCGTCGGGCTGGTCCCCGATCTGTTCGAGCTTTCGGGCCACGTGATGCTGGAGGTCCCGTTTCTGGCCTGGATGGTCGCGTCCGTGCTGGCGTTTCGCCGCTACCTTCGGACGCAGCGCTCGCTGTGGCTGTGGGTGGCCTGCGCCGCGGCGACGGCGGTTGCCCTGACCCGCTTCCACGCGCCGATCGTGCTGGCGCCCCTGGCGGTGGAGTTTCTGGCGGCCCGCCGGTGGAACGTGCTACGCCGGCCGATGTTCTGGCTGCCCGTGTTCGTGTCGGCGGCGGTTTCCTGCACGTATTGCCTCGTGAACCTCTCACACTATCACACGTGGCACACGTTGCTGGCGAGTGACGGGTTCGGCCCGCTGGCTTTGTTGCCCGGGAAAATCCTGCGCTCGATCGGCGCGGCACCGGCGATTCTGACGGCCGTTGGGTTGGGCGCGCTGCTGGCCTTCCCGCGGGCGCGGCGTGCCGCCCCGTGGCCCGTTATTGCCTGGTTCCTCGCGACCGTCGCGATGTGGCTCTGCATGTCCTACCGGCCGGTCCGGTTCCTGGCGTACGCCTGGCCGGCGGGTGTGGCGCTGGGTCTGGGCGTCGTGTTTCTGTATGCCGGGCAGACCGGCTGGCGCCGGGCGGCCCACACGCTGGCGGCGGTGGCCTTCCTCGCAACGGCCTGGGAAACGTACGCTAATCTCCAGCCGGGTCTGCACGGGTACGCCCGGGCCGCGGAACAGGCGATGGCCGCCTCGCAGACCGGACGATTGTTCATCCACGGCCGGCAGGACGGGGTGTTCATCTGGCGTGTGCGCCAGCGTGATCCGGATTTGCGCTATGCCGTGTTCCGTGCCAGTAAGACTCTTTCCTCGGGCGAGCCGGACGGCATGAAAGACTATCGCCCGTTGCTGGAAAGCGCGGAGGCGATGCTGGATCGGCTTGAGGCGCTGGGTGTGGATGTGGTTGTGTCCGAGGACCGGCCGGAGATCGACAGTCCGCCGTATCACACGTTTCTGCGATTGCTGGCCACGGAACGGTTCGAGCCCATTGAACGGGTGGACCTGGAGAATGCCATTGGACGCATTGCGGCCCGGACGCTCACGGTTTATCGCTTTCGGCGCGAGCAGCCGGTTCCGGGTCGCGTCACGTTGCCGTTGACGGCGCTGGGGCCGGACTTCGTGCTGGAGGCGGACCTGTCGCGTCCGTTGCGCGGCTGGAAAGACGATGCACCGAACCGGTCGCGAACGGTGGCGGGCGACGCCGAGTCGGGCACAGGGGGCGAACCGGGATGACGGCCGGCGGTCACAACCTTCCCCGGATTCTCCACGTGCTGAACGCGCTGGATGCCGGCGGCATGGAGCGTACGCTGCTGTCACTCGTGGCGGGCACGAGCGATCGGTTCGATCACGTGATCTGCACGCTGCGGGGGCCGGGCCCGCTGGCGGATCGCGTGCCGGCCTCCGCGAGGCTGGTGTCGCTGGGTGTGCAGGGCAGGCGAGCGCCGGCGGCGATCGGACTGGCCCGTGTCATCCGGTCATGCCGGCCGGCGCTGGTTCACGCCCGGAGCTGGGGTGTCTGGGCCGACGCGGCGCTGGGTTGCGTTCTGGGCGGCCGGCCGCCGCTGATCCTGAGCTTTCACGGTCTGCAATCCGATACGGGTTTCGGCCGGCGTGATCGAATGCGGGCGCGCTGGCTTCGGTGCCTGTGTCGGCGGTACGCGTGCGTCTCTCGCGCGGGAACTCGGCAGCTTGTGGAGGAACTGGGCATTCCGTCTTCGTGGATCACGCTGTTGCCCAACGGCGTGGACACGGATCGTTTCCGTCCCCATTCCGGCGACGTCCGCGCGCGGGCTCGGGCCGCATTGGGCCTTCCGCAGACCGCCTTCATCGCGGGGACGACCGGGTCGCTCACGCCCGTCAAGGATCACGTTTGCTTCCTGCGCGGGCTGCGGCAATGCCGCGACGCGGGGACGGTTATCCACGGGCTGGTTGTCGGTGACGGCCCCTTGCGGGCCGACTTGGCGGAACGGGTGCGACAGGAGGGAATGGAAGGGTTCGTGCATTTTACGGGCCGGCGCGACGACGGGCCGCAATTGCTGGCGGCCATGGATGTCTACGTGTGTTCCAGCCGGTCCGAAGGGATGAGCAACGCCGTGCTGGAGGCGATGGCGGCGGGTCTGCCCGTGGTGGCGACGGACGTGGGCGACAACGGGTGGCTGCTGGACGGCGGACGGGCCGGCGTGCTGGTTCCACCCCGGGCGCCGCAACCCCTTGCATCCGCAATCTGCCGACTGGCCGAGGATGAGGCCGTTCGCCGTGCCCTGGGCGACGCGGCTCGCCGCTGCGTGTGCGGGCAGTTCACGTCTGCCGGCACGCGGCAGCATCACGTCTCGTTGTACACGTCTGTGCTGGATGAGGTCAGCCGGCCGCAGCGCAGACCGGCTCTCGCTCTTCCGTGACGGCGGCGCCTCCCGCGAGACGGGATGGGGATTCCGCGTGTACGGTGCTTTCGGTCTTCCAGGCGCCGCAGATCGCCACGCCTTCGTGCCAATCCACCGTGTAGCGGGACGTGAAGGCGGCGAAGTGGTTGCGGTAGTCGTCCAGGGTGTTTTGCCAGATGCCCGTGGACGGCTTCCGGCCGGACAGGTTCGTCACGATGATGAGGACAAAGAGCCCGCCGGGCCGGACGTATCGCATGAGGCAGCGGGTCGTTTCGTGTACGTCAGGGTCGGCCAGGTCATAGTGGTACAGTCCGCAGCCACGGGTGACAACCACGTCAAAGCTCTCCGGGGGCACGGGCAGCGGCCGGCGGACGTCGGCGCAGTAATACCTGTGTCCGGGGTAGTACTCGCGGGCCCACCGGATCCCGGTTTCGGAGCGGTCCACACCGACGCAGTTCAGCCCCATCCGGTTGAACAGGTGCGTGTGGAACCCGCTTCCGCAGGCCGCCTCGAGCACGCGGGCCCCGCGGGGGATGCCGAACCGGCGGATGAAGTGGCGCCGGTGCCACCGCCACTCACGCCAGAACGAGTACTTCCAGCCGCCGTCGGCAAAAAACGATTCGTAGTGCATGGATTCTTCGTTGTACATGTCGACTCCCGGGGGTTACAGGGCTGGACAGTGGTCGGCGAGGCCGAGGCGTCAACCCTCTGCGGTGTTATCGGAAGTCCGGGCCGCGAAGGTTGAGACGGGGTGCGTCCGATAACTCCGCCCGCCGTCGATGGCGTCCGAAGATTGATTCAGGCGTGCGGGCAAGCTCCCGATAACTCCAGCAAGGGCCATCGCGCCGGCGGGGCGGCTGCGCATGGCCCAAACGACCGGCCCGACGTATTGCGGAACGTGTGAGTTTTGCACGAATGACAGACGAGCATCACCGCTCTTCGTCCACAGCGCGGAATCGATCGGCCCCCGCAGAGCCACGGGAGCGGGTCGCGGACGATTCTCCGTTTGCGCAGGCGCAGCACACGGTGGGAGAGACCCTCCGGGTGGTGATCCTTCGGCGCTGGGCTTTCTTCGTGCCCTTCTGCGTGGTCGCCACGCTGGCCGCATTGATCAGTCATCAGATTCCCCGGAAGTACGGCGTCAGCACCGCGTTCGAGCGGCGGGACAATCCCGTGCTGCAGAACCTGCCCGCGGGCGGCGCCATCAAGCTGGTGAAGGACAGCCGGCCCACCGTCACGCGCGACCTTCGCGACATCACTCTCATGGAGGACGTGCTGGACGATATCGGGCTGACGGCGTCGCTTCCGCGCACGGCGGAGGGCGAGCTGACGCCGGAAGGGCAGCGCGCCCGCCGATCCATGGCCGGTCGGTACGCGGCGGGCGTATCCGTTGACGTCAAGTCGTTTGCATCGGAGACGTCATTCGACAATATGACGATATCGTGCGACGGTCAGGATCCGTCGCATCTTGCCGAGGTATGCAACGCCCTGCGGGATCGGTACATCGCGCAGACGCGGGTGAAGATGACGCAACGACTGACGGAGACGCGCGAGTATTTCGCCGAACAGGCCGCCGCGTGCCAGGCCCGGATCGCCGAATTGAACCGCGCTCGACTGGGCAGCGTGCTGAACAGCTCGCTGGCGGACCTGGCCGATCCGCAATCCGTCGCGAATCGCCTGCAGCGCCTGCGGAACGAACGAGACACGCTGTTGCGTGAGCGCGACGACCTGGAAATCCGCATTGAGGCCCACGAGGACAACCTCAGCCGGCTGGGTCAACTGGCGGGTCGCGGCAGCGGCGGGGCAGCGGGGTCCGGTACGCCCGTGCTGTATCGCAGCCCGCAGGCCGTCCGGATCCAGACAGAGATCGAGGAGGTCGACGCGCAGATCTATCGGGAGCGACAGGAGAACAAGAAGACGGCCCGGCACCCGGACGTGGCGGAACTCCTGCGCAGGCGTGCAGTGCTGCTGGAGCGGCTGTCGCGGCAGGCGGAGGTGGACGCGCTGACCGCCGTGGTGGCGCCGGGGATCGAGTCGTCCTCCGTGCCGATGACGTCGACCGGCAGCGACACCGTTCTCGCACAGATCTCCAACCTGAAGATGGAACTCAAGACGCTTCGCAGCCAACTCCAGCGGACGGAACGCTCCCTGGAGGTGGTCGAGGCGGACGTGAAGGATTTTGAGGCCCGAAAGAGCGAGGTATTCGAGAACTTCCAGGCCCGCGAGGACGTGACCGACGCCCTCAAGACGGCCCAGCAGGAACACATTCTCTACCAGGTGACGCTCTCCAAGCTGGACACCCTGCTCACGGCGGACGAGAGCGAGCGGGCGGTGGGCTTCACCGTGCTTTCGCCGGCGCGGGCCGCACTGGTGCCCAGCAGCCCCAAGCCGAATATCGTGTTGATGATCGCACTGCTTCTGGGGATCATCAGCGGCGCCTGCGGCGTGCTGCTGGCGGAGATTTTCGACCGGTCGTTCCACACCACGCGGCAGGTTACCCGAAGCCTGGGCCTCAGCGTGCTGGAGTGCATCGATGAGATCGTGACGGCCGCTGACCGGGCCCGCCAGTTCCGGCGACGCGTGCTGCTGGCGCCGGTCGTGGTCCTGATTATGCTCGCGGCCGTCTCAGGCAGCAATGTCATGGCCTACCTGAGCCTCAAACGGCCGCACACCTACCAGAGCCTGATGCGCGTTCCCGAGCAGGCATGGGGCCAGGTCGCGGGGCTGTGGCAGTCGCCGGGCCCGTCGCAGGCGGGGGCCGACGAGCCCGCCGAGATCCATCCGCGCGTCGTGCCGGCGGGGGATGTGCGTCTGGCCTCCCGGCCGGACATTGCTTCGGATGACCTGCTGTTTCAGGGGATGCTCGACTCGTCGCTCCGTCCGCCATTTCCGCTTGAACCGTTCCGTCCGTTGCCGCCGGCGTTTCGCCCCGAACGCTCCGAGTAACATCCGATAACGCGGTTCTTCATCCGATCACGAACGTTATCGCCGTTTCGTAAGTCACGCGGCATCCGCTCCGATAGATAGGTGAGCACTCCGGGACCCTGTTGTGACAGGAGGAGACTTATGCCCCATAACGGGGAGCATCACCACGCCGCGAAAACTCCCGCCGGGTCGGCGGCAGAGCTTGTGGCGGCCGTGCGGCGATTCTTCGAGCAACGGCATCGGTTGCGGCAGGCCGTTATTCTTCTGAACAACGGTCGACACGGCGAGGCCGCCGAGTGTTTTGCGGCGCTGAGTCGGGCGTGTCCGGATCGACCATCCCTCTCGGCCTGCCTTGCGGCGTCCCTGCACGGTGCGGGTCGTCACGCCGAGGCGGTGGAAGCGAGCGCCGACGCCCTGCCCGCCCGCCAGGATGATGACGAGACTTGTGTGCGGTACGCCTGGGCGCTGTGGAATGCCGGTCGGCGGGACGCGGCTTTGAGCACGCTTCGCGAGCGTCTGTTGCAGCGGCCGGACCGCGCGGAGCTGCATTACCAGATGGCAACGCTTCTGGCGTCTGCGGATTCCCCGGACGAGGCGGAGCTTCACTTCCGCCGGGCCGTTGTGCTGGATGAGAACCACGTGGACGCGCTGGTCGGTCTGGCCCTGTGCGAAGGCGTGCGGCGCCGGACCTCCAATGCACTGCGGCATTTGACGCGGGCGCAGCGGCTTCGTCCGTCGGATGCCCGGACCAACCTGTTGCTGAGCCTGGCCGCCCAGGCGGCGGAGCAGATGGGGCTGGCCGATCCCGTTCAGGCGGCGCTGCCGGATGTGGGACCGAGCGAGGCCGAAGCCGTCGAGCAGCTCAGCCGGGTCATCGAGGCAGAGCCGGATTTTGTGGACGCCTTCCTGTCGCTGCCGCCGGACGATCTCGACGCCGACGTGTTCGGGCTTCTGGCGGAGACGCTTTCGCTGACTCTTCGCCGTCAGCCGGAGCATGCGGACCTCTACTACCACTGCGGGCGCGTGCTGGAACGGCTGGGTCGCCGTCGCGAGGCCATCGAGGCGACGGAGCAGGCGGTGCGTGCGGACCCGGGGTGCGTACGGGCGCTGATCCAGTTGGGCACGCTGTACGGACAGACCAACCGGCTCGACGACGCGGCCGGCCGGCTGGAAGAGGCGATTGCCCGCGGGGCCGCGTATCCGGACGTGTACCTGCTGCTCGGGCATCAGTATCGCCGGTCGGGGCGGACAGACCGCGCTCGCTGGGCATACGGACAGGCGTTGCATCTGAACAGTCAGTTTGCGGCGGCCCGGGAGGCCTTGGCGTCTCTGGCGAACGTGGAGGTTGCGGCGGTCCAGGCCTAGTTGCCCTGGGGCGGAGAGATCATGTCATACCTGCTGGAAGTTCTGGGCCGCGGATTGCTGTGCGAAATGGCGGCGGCGTTTCGTCGCTCGCTCGCCGACGATCCGGACGTGCCCTCTGCCGATCTGCGGCAACAGGCGGCGGATTGCCCGGATGACCTGGAGGCCGGCCGGCGCTGGGGCGCGCGTTGCCTCGCCGAGAAGAACTTCGTGCGAGCCCGGGACGTGTTTCGCCACTGCGTCGCGAAGTTCCCCGACGACGTGACGTCCCGGGCGGGCCTGGCGTGTGCGCTGGATGAGCTCGGCGAGATCGAGGAGTGCATTCAGAACCTGCGGGCGGCGCGGCGCGTCGAGCCGGAGGACGGCCCGCTGCTGTTCGCCCTGGGCTACGCGAACGAAAAGGCCGGGCACACGCGGGATGCCGTCGAGGCGTATCGCGCGGCGGTGCATCACGCACCGCACCTGCGCAACAGTCACGAACGACTCGCGGCCATTTACCTGAAACAGGACGACTACGAGCGGGCGATCGACCATTACGAACACTTGTGCCATTCCGAGCCGGGCGACGTATCCTTGTCGCTGTCGCTGGCGAACCTCTACTTCCAGGTGGGGATGTACGACGAGGCGATTCGGCGGTACCAGTTCGCCCTATCCATCGATCCGGAAAACTGGGAGACCCGCAACGACCTGGCCGACGCATACGAGGAGGCGGGCCTGTTCCGCGAGGCGATTGACCAGTTGGAGAAATCGCTGGCGAAGCAGACGGACAGCGCCGACATGCACCTGCGGCTGGGCGACCTGTACGCGCGCATCGGGCTGGATGAATACGCGCTGAAGCATTACGAGCGCGCCGTGCAACTGCATCCCAGCTACCTGGAGGCGACCATCAAGGTCGGCACCACGAACCTGCGCCTGGGCCACTACCTGGAGTCGGCCCAGTGGTTCAACAAGGCGGTGGAGATCAACGACCGGCTGCTGGCCGGATATGTGGGCCTGGCGGTGGCGCAGTACGAACTGGGGGACGTGGCCGAGGCGAACGCCAGCCTGGACCTGGCCCTGAGCGCCGAACCCAACAGCACGCTGCTGTTTTCCGAGATGGCCCGCCTGCAGCTCAAGCTGGGCGCGGCGCGGGAGTCGAAGCGATATCTCGGCTCGGCCGAGACGCACCCGTCGTCCAGACGGGGCACGGACCTGGCCGTGGACGATCTCGTGGCCCGCCAGATCGATCGGCACCGGGAGGCGATCCGACAGCGCCCGAACCACGCCGATCTGCACTACCGGCTGGGCCTGCTGCTGCGCCACTGCAACGAAACCGAGGAGGCGATCCAGTGCTTCCGCCAGGCGGTGGCCATCAACCCCACGTACGTCAAGGCACTGATCAAGCTCGGGCTCTGCCTGAAGGAAAGCGGGCAGATGGAGGCCGCCGTGGAGCCGCTGCGGCAGGCGGCCGAGCTGGACCCGCACGATGCGGACCTGCACTATACGCTCGGCCTGATCTTCGCCGACCAGCGGAAGTTCTCCCTGGCCGTCGAGCAGTTTGAGACCGCCCTGTCCCGCGACCCCAAGAACATCGACTTCCACGCCAACCTGGCGCTGGCTCTCCAGAACATGGGCTTGGTGGACCGGGCCGCCGCAAGCTGGCAGACCCTCTGCGACATGCTCCCCGAAACCGCCGCCGGCCGGACCCTGCTCCGCCAGGCGACGCAGCGGGAAGAGGAATGAACAAGGCGAGCAGGCTGTGCGTATCTCCGACGCAGCCGTCGTGCCTATGAAGGCCGTCGAGTATCCAGTTCACACCCACTACTCGTGATAAAGGCTTGTCCCGGTCGAGAGGATGTGCTCCAGCGTGGGACGGTAGGTGACGGCCATGCGATAGAAGCCCAGGTCAGTTGGGTGGACGCCGTCGACGGTGCCGTTTTCGGGGCCGGCCAGTTGCTCGGCGCCTTCCAGGTAGAATAGATGTTTCACGCCGTCCTTCGTTAACGCGTCGAACGCTTCACGCAGGGCCGCATTGCCGGGATTCGTGGCGGGCAGGAGCGGGTTCTCCACCAGCAGGATCGGTGTGTCCGGATGGGCCTCGCGCAGGCGGCGCACGGAAGGCTGAATTCGCTCGCGGACCAGCTCCGTGGTCATGTTCGGCAGCGCTTCCAGCACGTAGACCGCCGGGTCCAACTCGCTCAACAGATCGACCAGGGCGGGCTCCATTTTGCCGGCACCGGAGAAGCCAAGATTGATGACTTCCCGATCGAGCCAGCGGCCGAGGATGGCGGTGTGGCACATGCCGGCGCGGGATGCGCATCCGCCCTGCGTGATGGACGTGCCGTAGAAGACAATCGGTCGGGCTTTCTCCGCCGGGCGGGGCGGCGCCTTGGCCAGCGTGGCGCCGGGCTCAATGCCAAGCTGGAGTTCCGCCGTGCCGTTGTACAGCGGCAGATAGAGCATGTACTCGGTGAGCTCGGTCCCAAGTCCCTTTGCGACATCGGCGGTGGTCTTCTCCGTCTTCGGCCGGCCGACGCCGCAGAAGACCCATTGGCCCTCGCGGCGGGCGTAGAGGTCCAGGCCGCTGTTGCCGGTGGCGGCCATGTGGTTCATCGCCCCGCCGCCGTCCCAGGTGGCGGCGATGCGGGGTGAATTCGTGACAAAGCGGACGGCGATGCCCGCGGTGTGCTTGCTCAGCGACCAGACCGCACCCGGCACCACGTCTTTCGCCTTGGCGGGCAGACGGTTGTAGAAGCCTTCGGTGTCGGTCCAGCCCTTGCCCTCGATGGTCAGCTCCTTCGCGTCGTACCAGAGAAGTTCGGAGGACGGTTGCGACGTGGCGTGGGTGGGGTCGAGCTTTCCGGGGACTGGCGCCGCGGCGGCCAGTGCGCTCTCGATCCGGGCGGCCCAGATGCGGTAGCCGGCCTCGTTGAGGTGCAGGCCGTCGCGGGAGTACTCGGCCTTCAGTGCTCCATCCGCATCCACGTACGGCGCGTGGACGTCCATGAACGGGCAATGGGCGTCGTCGGCGATTTTCTTCAGCCGTTGGTTCAGATCGACGATCATCGGGTTCAGTTCGGCGTAGTTGTCCCGCGTGGGGAACAGCCCGACAATCACCAGCGGCACCTCGGGCAGGCGGTCGCGGATGCGTTTGACCACTTCGCGATAGCACGTTTCCACCTCGTCGATGGAAGGCGTGCCGTGCCGCCACAGCTCGCCCAGGTCGTTCACGCCGTTTTCCAGGAAGATGACGGACGGCTTGCAGTCAAACACCGAGCAATCCAGTCGGTGCAGGATGCCGCGATCGGTCAGGCCGATGCGGTCGGATATGATGCCGCGGTTCACGATGCGACGGCCGGGCAGCAGCTTGCCTGTGTCAAAGCCCTCCACGTGCGACGAGCCGACCAGCACGATGCCGCCGGGCTCCACGTTCTCCGCCCGGAAGAGGGCGACGCGGTCATGGTAGTGCTTCGCCCATTTGTCGACGGGCGGCGGCGTCTGCTCGGATGGCGTCTGTGCGCCGCCGGCGCAGACCACTCCACCGAGAATCGCACAAAGACCCGCCGCTGTGATCCTGCGTCGGTTGCAGCGAAACATCATCCTTCCGTCTCCAGTTTGCAGTTTTCCAGTCCTTGTGGCCCCGGCTTCTTCTGTGGGACCGGCTTTCCAGCCGGTCTCTACGCTCGGGCGAATCAGGCGAGCCCGGATTCCAGCCGGTCTCAGAACCGTCCCGCCGCCAGCGAGAACGTGATCCGATCCTCCGGAATCTTCACGACGGTCTGCCGCTCGAAGCGCTTGCCGTTCCAGTCGTATCGCCGCAGTTCCTGTTGCGGGTCGGAGGCCACGTAGACTTCGTACTTTCCATCGCCCTCCAGGTCCGTCACCAGCGCCGCGTGCTCGAAGCCGAATGACTCCGCGTCGATCCGGTCGGCCGTCCAGGCCCCCGTTTCCTCCTGCCGCAGCACCCAAACGCCCGACTCCGCCCCGGTGGCCACGATGTCCGTCTTGCCGTCACCGTCCACGTCGCCAGGTGACAGGAATCGGCACTGCCTGTCCGGAAGCGTGGCCACGACGCGGGCGCTGAAACCGCCGTCTTCCCAACGGTATTCGCGGATTTCCACCGGGTTGACCATCACCGTCTTGCCGTCCCGCAACTCCATGCGGGCCTCGACGGCGGCGAACAGCGATGGCCGGCCGCCGCCCCGGGCGTCCACCGCCATGATCTCCTTGACGTGCGTTCCCTCCGGCTCGTCTACCAAAGTGTTCTCGAACGATGTACCGTCGTACCGGTACATCACGATGCGCCCCGGCTGCGACAGGCCGGTCGCCTGGTTCGGCTCCGACGGCGTGGCGAAGAACTCGTTCCGCCCGTCGCCGTCAATGTCCGCGATCTCGACCTCATGCACAAAGACCCGCGGCTTGCGATCCAACTCCGTTACCGACCAGCCTGTTTCCGCTCGCTGCAGCACGGCCACCACGCCCTGGTCGTGCGTGGCCAAGACCATGTCGTCCGCGCCGTCGCCCGTCACGTCACCGATGGCCAGGTCCCGCAGCCGGCTCCACTGCCCGCCGAAGTTCGGGCGCCAGAGCGTAGCCTGGTGCCATTGCCCGTCGGCATAGTGCCACCGCTTCAAAACGGCGTCCGTGCCGCCCAGCGTCAGGAAACCCGCGGGCTCACCGTCCCACGCCACCGGGACCGCGCCGTGGAATACGCGGCTGTCCGGGTCTTCCAGCGAGCTGGTCCGCCAGCCGTCCGGCGTTTTTCGCACGATCATCAGCACGGCATCGCCCGGCTTTGGGGTCTTCTTGCCGTTCGCACCGGTTTCCCAGACGAATTGCGCTTGCGAGACCAGCAGGGTCGGAAACGGCCCGCCCGCCATGGTGTCCGGATGAGGGGCCGCCGCCTGCGGAGCGGGCGCTTCGTTCGGCTTGGTCGGTTTTTCTCGCTCGCAACCGGCGAACGTGAGCAACAATGTCAGGCAGGCGTATCCGACGACCGGCCGGAACGCCGGTGCGGTCGGAGCTGGGTGGGACTGCGTCTGCTTCACTTCTCGGCCTTCAGTATCTGTTCGTGGAAGCGGTGCATCTGCCGGAACCGGTACAGCAGGTTCTGGTTCGGCATGTTGCGACCGTCCTTGTCCGGGTCGTCTGCGAACCGGTTGCGGTCCCAGTTCGCCTCGATCCACGTTAACGCCTCCACGCAGCCCTTGTCCAGTTCGGCCAGCCGCGCCCGGTCCCATTGGCCGTCGTGACGCACCTGGGGTGCCGCCAGGAAATGATCGAACACGTACGCGTACACCGCCGCCGATTGCACCATGGCGTCCCACGCCTCCACGTTCCGCCGGACGCTGCTTCGCATCCCGGCCAGCGCCTCACGAATGGGTCCCAGCCGGGCGCGATACGCGCGCGCCTCGTCACCCCAGGCGCCGGCCTTGGCCTGTGCTTCGGCCAGCGTCGCCTCGTCCATCCAGCAGCTTGTGTTGAACCGGTCCAGCCGCCATTTGATACTGTACAAGTCTCTCCAAACCCGGCCGAACTCCTCGCCCTGGGGTGACCCGAAGAAGTCACGAACGAAGCCTCGATAGAACTCAGCCTCATCCCACTTGCTGCCGGACCAGGCGTGGGCCGCCGCATAGGCAAACCCCGGCCACATCGCGTCGCTCATGTAGCGCGTGGGCGTCCACACCGTGATGTCAAACCCCGGCAAGTCATGCGTGCGTGCGATTTCCGCGAAGCGCTGGATGTTCACGTAGTTAAAATCGGACGGCAGGATCATGTGTGGATGGCACATCAGGGCCGGGCAGGCGATGATCTCGAAGCCCTTGGACTTGAAGAACTTCACCGACTCGTCCGTCATGTCCGGGTTGTAGTGCCAGTCGTAGATGAGGGTCCGATCCACAGGCAGGGCGTCCGCGATGTCCCGGTGGTGCAGGATCATATCGCCCCAGAGAGACATCTTCCGCCCACGCTGGTCCACAAGGGCCTGACAACGCTGGAGGTGCTTGATGAACCACTCCACGTGCGAGATGCCCGGCCACTTCTCCTGGCAGCGGGCACACTCCGTCTGGTCCACCTCGTCCAGCCCGATGTGCAGCTCCCGCGCGGGAAAGACACTCGCCGCGGTATACATCCCGTCCAGGTACTCGTACGTCTTTTCACTGGCCGGACAGAGGACGTTGGTGTAGCCCGGCACTTGCGTGCCCGCCCAGCTTGCCTTCGGCGTCTTGTCCGTGGTCTGGTGCAGAATTTCCTTGAAATCCGGATGCCGCACGAAGAGCCGCGCGTGTCCCAGCGACTCAACCTCCGGTATCAGCGTGATGTGGTGCCGGTCGGCGAACGCCACTAACTCGCGAAGGTCCGCTTCCCGCCACGGATGCGGCGACATGAGCCACGGGAAACTCTCGTGGTACAAGGCCGCGTTCTCGTCATCCGTCAGGTGCAGGTGCAGGTAGTTGATCTTGTACCGGTCGCAGAACTCCACCACGCGCCGGTAGTAATCCATGTTCTCGTTCGCTCGGGCCATGTCGACCATGATCATCCGCCGCGCGAAGTCCGGCCAATCCAGCACGACTCCCGCCGGCACCGTCTGCTCGTCGGTGATCATCTGCCGGAGGGTCTGGATACCGTAGTGAATCCCCGCCCGCGTCGCCGATTGAATGGTGATGCCTTCCGCCTGGACGGTCAGCCGGTACGCCTGCCGTTCGATCTCCCGGCGGTAGGCGGACGAGAATTCAGGGATATCCACCTTCCCCAGCACCATCCGCAACGGCACTCCGTCCTCCTTGACGTCCACCTGCCGTTCTGCCAGCGCCGTTCGCAGATGTTCGATCTCTTCATTGATCCCAGCCATTACAGGTGCGATGGACACGGCCTTTAGTGACACCTCGCCCGTTCCGGCTGCGAAGGCTTTCACGGCCGGGACCACCGTTGGCGAAGCCGCGGACGCGATAGACGACAGCGTGAACACCGCCACGGCCAGGCATCCGACTCGAATTGCGTCCATGGTTGACCTCCGTGCATCTCGCGCAGTTGTGTGTCGCGTTCAGATTCCAAACGGCAGGGCCAGTTGCGGCGCCTTCAGGCCCGGGAACAGCGTGTTTCGCAGCCGCGTCCACGCGTACCACGCCGCGTCGGCGCTGAGCCCCCCGAACCGCACCGTGTTGTAGTAGCCCTGCACCGGCGTCAACGCCGATCCGGCATAATTGTCTCCGCCGGGGAACCGGACGATGCGATCCGGCCCCACCGTCAGCTCCAGGTGTCCCATCCGATACGTTCCCGCCGGTGCGCCGGCCGGGCTTGCGGCATCCGTGATCATGGCAATCCGGCCCGGGCCGAGCATCCGCACCACGTTGCCCAGCGCCATCGGCGGTACGTGCAGGCCGTCCGGAATGAGTGACACCGGCAGGTCCGGAATCGAAAGCACGCGCTGGATGATGTTGTCGTACCGGTGCATAAGTTGCGGACATGCGTTGCCGAGGTGCGTGAACATCCGCGCCCCGGCCGTCTGGGCGGCCAGCAGCGTCTTGCGGTCCGCATCGGTATGTCCCAGGCTCACGAACACGCCCGCCGTGGCGGCCTTTGTGATGAACTCCAGGCCTCCGCGGCACTCCGGGGCCACGGTCATCATCGCGATCCGCCCGCCCGCCGCGCGCTGCCAACGTTCGAACAGGCCCCAATCCGCCGGCCGTACGTGCTCTCGTGGATGCGCGCCGAGGTAGCCGTCCGCGCCGTTCAGGAACGGCCCTTCCAGGTGCAGGCCGGGAATGGCCTCACGCAGCAGAGCGTTGCCGGCGATGTATTCACCGATTCGCCGGCATTGCTCTTCGAGGAACGTTGCATCGGCGGTGATCAGCGTAACCAGAAAGTGCGAGCAGCCTGCCTGCTGCAATGCCCGCGCGGCGTGCTCCAGGCCTTCCAGTGTGACATCCGGATCCTGAAAATCCACGCCCGCAAAGCCGTTCACCTGCACATCAAAGAACGCCGGCCCGATGATGTACGCGTCGGCCGACCCATCGTCCACGTACCACGTCTCGGGCGACGGTGTCGTCGGTTCGGCGGTCAAGGCATCGTAGTATCGGGCGGTTGCCATTTTCCTCTGTGGGACCAGCCCCCGTTTGTGAGACCCGTGCCTTTTGTGGGACCGGCTTTCCAGCCGGTCTCTCC
>JAFGJQ010000037.1 GCA_016929015.1 Phycisphaerae bacterium
GCCACTCGCATCGGTATCATCCTCCTTCTGAAGAGTGATACCAGCAAGCGGCAGATACGTTGCACTAATTACGAAAGACTACACTAGAGCGGATGGCCCGCGAGGCGGAGCCCGCACGACCGCGGCGGGGAGAGGCCGTGAACGGGCCTGGAGACACGCCGCCTGCCCTCGCCTTTCTTCCGGCCTGACAACGGCTGACAATCCCGGACAGTTCCGTCCGCAACCTGTTGTTCCTCATGGTCCTGCAACGAAAACCGGCTGCGGGCGTCTTCCATTCCGGTCCGCCATTTATACTGGCTTGGCGCCGCCGGCAGGGTACACTTGCCCTGGAAGGCGCAACAGCGAGGCCAGCATCCATGAAGCAGAAGTGTCCACGATGCCTGTTGACCAACGTGGCGGCCGCTCGGTTCTGTGCCCGCTGCGGGCTGTCACTGACGCCCGGCGAGGCCGGCCAGTTGCAGGCCGGGCGCATCCGGCATCCCCGGCCTCAGTCCCCGCCGGACGGCTTTGCGCCGTGCCTGGAGGCTGAGCACCTGTTCTTTCGGTGGGGCCCGCCGTCGGGCGACACGTTCCTGCTGGGCACGGAAGGCATCGCGGTTTCGCTGTTCAACGGGGCGTACCCGCTCCAGAAGGCCATGGTCCTGGTCCGTGGCCGGGATGAATCCGGCTTTGTTCGGTTTTCCGTGTCGCTGGGCGTGGAAGCCCTGCCTGCGGGCCGGGTGGTCCGAGTGGATGTGCCGTCGTACGAATTGCCGGACGAGGTTGCCCGGCCGGTGGCCGCCCTGGAGGTGGCCCTGGTCTCGGCCGAGTTCCGTCCGAGTGAATAGAGGTTCAGGCCGCCGCCTCGGCGGAAAGGAGTTGCAGCTATGACACCAGTCATCATCTTCTTCGCTCTGGTCGCGTTGTTCGTGCTGATCTTTCTGTGCAGCGGGCTCTTCAAGGTGAGCCAGCAGACGCATGCCATTGTCGAGCGGTTCGGGAAGTTCCACCGCATCGCCGCCCCCGGTCTGAACTTCAAGGTGCCCATCTTCGACCAGGTGGCCGGCCGGATCACGCATCGCGTGCGGGAGCAGGAGGTGAAGGTCGAGAGCAAGACGCACGACGACGTGTTCGTGGACCTGCTGATCGCGGTCCAGTTCTACGTGCAGGAGACCGACGACGCGGTGCTGGCCGCGTACTATAAGCTGACCAACCCGCTGCAGCAGATCAGTTCGTACGTGTTTGACACCGTGCGGGCCCTGGTGCCGGAGATGTGCGTGGACAATGTTTTCTCCGAGAAGGAGAAGATCGCGGCCGCCGTGAAGGAGCGACTCCAGGACACGATGCAGCAGTTCGGCTACACCATCATCCAGGCCCTGGTGAACGACATTCAGCCGGACGCCAAGGTGAAGGCCGCCATGAACCAGGTGAACGCGTCCGCCCGGCTGAAGGAGGCTGCCAAGAATGAGGCGGAGGCCAAGAAGATTCGCGTGATCGCCGAGGCGGAGGCGGAGGCCCGGGCCAAGGAGCTGCAGGGCGTGGGCATCGCCCGGCAGCGTCTGGCCATCGCCAACGGCCTGAAGGAATCCGTGTCGGCCTGCGCCGAGGCGGGCATTTCGCCGGAGGAGGCCACCAAGATGGTGCTGCTCACCCAGCACTACGACACGGTGACCGCCGTGGGCGCCCACTCGAAATCGACCATCATGCTGATCCCGTACACGCCGAACGGCATGAACCAGGTGGGCGAGCAGATCACCACCGCCCTGCTGACCGCCGCGGAGTCTCAGAAGCGGACCGTGTCCGCAAAGCCCGGAGCGTCCGGCCACGCGGACGCGTCGGCGTAGCAGGATCTGCCGGGCCGGGCGTGCGTGCTGCTTTGCAAATGCGCCATCGGGGATGAGAATGGCGTGTTCACGGAGCAGCGACAGTCCCGCAGCGGAGTCGGCAGCAGAAAAGACGCGGCGCCGCGGAGGTTTTTTTGCCGCGGTGCCGCGATTGGATTGCTGATTGAGGCATGCAGCCTCAGGTCGCGTCGCTTACGCCGCCGCCGGCGCCGACGGGCTCGCCCACGTCGGTGTCGACCACGCCCTCAAAGACGAGCACGGGCAGGGCGTCGTCGTTCTCCGGCTGCTTGACCGTGACCACCACGCGGTTCTTGCCCTCGAAGTGGCCGCGGAGCATGGACTCGGACAGGGCGTCCTCCACGTACTGCTCGATCGCCCGCCGCAACGGCCGGGCGCCGAACTTCTCGTCCGTGCCCCGCTCGATGAGGAAGTCCTTCGCTTCTTCGCCGATGTCGAGCTTGAGCCCCTTCTCGGCCAGTCGCTTGGCCAGCTTGGCGACCTCCAGGTCGACGATCTGGGTCAGGTCCTCGTGGACCAGTTTGTGGAAGACGACGATTTCATCCACGCGGTTGAGGAACTCGGGCCGGAAGTGGGCCTCCAGCTCGCCCTTGAGGGTCTCCTTCATCTTCTCGTAGGTAACGTTCTCATCGCGCTTCTGGAAGCCGAAGGCGCCCTCGTGCGTGATCTTGTGGGCCCCCACGTTGCTGGTCATGATCATGATGGTGTTCTTGAAGTCCACGTGCCGGCCGAAGGAGTCGGTCAGGCGCCCTTCCTCCATGATCTGCAGCAGCATGTTGAAGACGTCCGGGTGGGCCTTCTCCACCTCGTCCAGCAGAACCACCGAGTACGGCCGGCGGCGGATGCGTTCGGTGAGCTGGCCGCCCTCTTCGTATCCCACGTACCCCGGCGGCGCCCCGATGAGCCGGGAGACGTTGTGCTTTTCCATGTACTCGGACATGTCCAGCACCAGCAGGGCGTCCGCATCGCCGAACATGAACTCGGCCAGGCACTTGGCGAGGTACGTTTTGCCCACGCCGGACGGCCCGACGAAGATGAAGCTGCCCATGGGGCGGTTCGGGTCCTTCAGCCCGCTGCGGGAGCGGCGTACGGCCCGGGCCACCGCGAAGACCGCCTCGTGCTGCGAGACGATGCGCTCGTGCAGCCGGTCCTCCAGGCGGAGCAGGCGTTCGGCCTCGTCCTTGTCCATGCGGTGCAGGGGGATGCCGGTCATCTTGCTGACCACCTCGCCGATCACCTCGGGATCGACGATGCCGTCGGCCTCCTCGCAGCGCTCCCGCCACTCGCGCTTCATCTCCTGCTTTTTGATTTTCAGGGATTCGGCCTGATCGCGGAGCTGGGCGGCCCGCTCGTAGTCGGCGTTCCGGACGGCCTCGTCCTTCTCCCCGGTCAGCCGCTCGACGTCCTTTTCCAACTGGCTCAAGTTCGGCGGTTTGGTCATCGTGCGCAGGCGGACGCGGGCGCCCGCCTCGTCGATCACGTCGATGGCCTTGTCCGGCTGGACGCGGCCGGAGATGTAGCGGTCGGACAACTCTACCGCCTGGGCCAGGGCATCGTCGGTGATGCGCACGCGATGGTGCGCTTCGTACCGATCGCGCAGGCCCTTGAGGATGTCGACCGTCTCCCTGGAGTTGGGCGGGTCCACCAGAACCTGCTGGAAGCGGCGATCCAGGGCACCGTCCTTTTCGATGTACTTGCGATACTCATCCAGCGTGGTGGCCCCGATGCACTGGATTTCCCCGCGGCTGAGGGCGGGCTTGAGCACGTTGGAGGCGTCGATGGCCCCTTCCGCCCCGCCGGCCCCGACCAGGGTGTGCAGCTCGTCGATAAACAGGATGACGTTACGGGCCCGGCGGACCTCGTTCATCACCGCCTTGATTCGTTCCTCAAACTGCCCGCGGTACTTGGTGCCGGCCACCATCATGGCCAGGTCCAGCACGACGATTCGCCGGTCGGCCAGCAGCTCGGGCACGTCGTTCTGTACGATCTTCTGGGCCAGACCCTCCACGATGGCGGTTTTACCCACGCCGGCTTCGCCCAGCAGCACCGGGTTGTTCTTCTGCCGACGGCAGAGAATCTGGATGATGCGCTCGATCTCGTTCATCCGGCCGATGACCGGGTCGAGCTTGCCCTCGCGGGCGAGTTCCGTCAGGTCACGGCCGAAGGAGTCCAGGGCGGGCGTGCGGCTCTTGCCGCGTTTGCCCTCCGGGGCCGACGGCATGGCCGAGGGGTTTTCTTCCGTTTCCGCCCCGGCCCCGAGCAGGTTGAGCACTTCCTCGCGGACCTCTTCGAGCTTCAGGCCGAGGTTCATGAGCACCTGGGCGGCCACGCCGTCCTGCTCGCGGAGAAGACCGAGCAGCAGGTGCTCGGTGCCGACGTAGTTGTGATTGAGCTGCCGTGCTTCTTCGATGGCGTATTCGATGACCTTCTTGGCGCGGGGGGTCTGGGGCAGTTTGCCCATGGTGACCATGTCGGGCCCGCTCTTGACGAGCTTTTCGACTTCCAGGCGCACCTTTCGGAGGTCGACCTCAAGGTTCTTGAGCACGTTGGCCCCTACGCCGGAGCCCTCCTTGACCAGTCCCAGCAGAATGTGTTCAGTGCCGATGTACTCGTGGTTGAATCGCTGGGCCTCCTGGTTGGCCAGCGCCATGACCTTGCGAGCACGATCGGTGAATCGTTCAAACATGCCCGATTTCCTCCGTTAGCCGTCCTTGGTCGACGGCGATGGTAGCCTTCTGTGGGACGGATCCGACGGGGCTGCGACACCATCGACGACGCCACCCTGGCCACCGGGACGTACCTCCTGCGGTGGCACCAGGGTAGCAGACGGAGGCCCGCCCCGGTCGAACTGTCACAATTGGTTACCCACGTTCAGCAGCCGCACCGGATTGTAGCCCTGGCCTATCGGACCATCAAGGAGGCCACCAACCCGAGGGCGATGGCCCGGTTTGCTGAGTGTATCGGCAGTTTGGAGGGGCCGTGTTGACCCCAAGAACGTGTGAGGGCAGCGTTTGCGCCGGGGGCGAGACGGTGCGTGTACGGGGATGCCGTCCGCGACGGCCGGTTTGCTTGCCTATTGCGGAGGGGGGCAGTATGCTGCTCGCCCGCAGGAATGTGGAAAACTGTCGGATGAGGCGCGGTTTCGGGGCCGGTTCTTTCGAACCTGCCGCGGCCAAGCCCGACCTTCCGGCAGGCTGAAGCCCGGGTGGCGGAATTGGCAGACGCGCATGGTTGAGGGCCATGTGCCCGAAAGGGCGTGCTGGTTCGACTCCAGTCCCGGGCAGTTTTGGGGGATCTGGGCGTACTCCCGGGATCGTGGTTGGCGGGCGGGCTCGGGACGTGGCGTGGATTGCCTTGGGACCCTGTCGTGTTGTTCCATCCCGATCGATGTTCCATTCAGCGCCGCATGATTCGGTCCTCGGTTTTCCGGGGGTTCGTGGTCTTGCCCTTCGTTATTGGCTCTGGGTTGGGATGCGTGTCCCCGGAACCGCGGGATTGGGACCCGGCGGCTCACGCGGACCGGCTGCGGTCCAGCTACCCGGACTTGTCGTCGGGTCGATTTGCGGTCATAGCCGACTTTGAGCAGGCGAGCCACGCGGAGCTGTTCCGGCTGGGGACTCCATCACGTCAGGGAAGCCTTCGCGTGGATCCGGATCGCGGATGGGAGCCGACAGGACGGTCCGCATTGAAGATCGTCTTCGGGGGGGCGGACGACGTTCTGGTGGCCAACAACGCGAACGTCACGCAATGGTACCTCAAGCGCGACTGGCGTGAGTACGACCTGCTGCTCATGCAGATGCATGCACCGTCAGGCGGCCTGGACGTTGAGGTCGGGATTGTCGCGGAAAGCAACGGGCGGCAAGGTGTTGTGGAGGCGCTGCTGCCTTTGCAGCCGGGCTGGAACCTCGTGCGGCTGGACCTCGGGGAGGTGGCCGAACACCTGCCGCTGGACGACATCACCGAGATTCGCTGGTCGGCGCCGTCGGCGACCGGGCTGGTGGAGTGGATGCTGGACGACGTGATTCTGGCGAACAACACGGCGGACCTGTTTGGTCGAAGTGACGGACCGAACGGCGAGTTGTTTGTCCGCCGCCGGGGTCGGCGGTGGTCCGTCGGTGCCGCCGGTCGGTTTGAGCTGGGTTTCGGGGGTGGGCAGATCGTCCAATGGTATGATCTGGCCGGCGATCCGAACCGGCTGAACAATCTGGTGGCGAACACGATTCTCGGGCCCAGTCCGGTGGTGATGCCGGCGGACGAGTTCAGCGAATCACCGGGCGGCACGAGCGATTTTGTCGAGCTTGGTGAGACGGTCATCGCTCGGCAGCAGGTCTCGGAGGTTTCGCCGGTGCGGGTTGTGGTGGCAACGGAGTGGCGTTTTGCGCGGCGGGGCGCGTCTGAGGCCGCGGAGCAGCAACCGTTCCAGCAGTGGACGTACACGATCTATCCGAGCGGAAGCGTGTACTGTCACCTGCGCTGCACGACAGCCGACGGCGATTGGCGTCCGGACGACATCGGGCTGGCGGTGTCTCGGGCCGAGCGGGGCGATCTGGAGTTTTTCGGTCACCCACCCGCGCAGCTTCAGGACGAGGGCCGGCTGCGGCACGTCTGCTTCGCCAGCATTCGCCGGTCGGATTCGGTCGGGGCAAGCCTGCTGTTCGCCATGCACGATGCACGACGGGCCCCCCGGCTCGACTTTTTCCGGGAAGCGGAGGCGGGGCGGGTGACGCTGGTGGCGTCGGGCGGTCGCGTTCACTACGACGCAGACGAGTGGTCGGCCCTGTTGTGCGTCTGGCCGCCGGAGACGGGAACGGGGCTGCATCCGGCCAATCGTTCGTTCGACTACTCGTTTCCAAACGAGCGGATCACGATTTCGACCGGCCGACGGATCACGAATGACGCCGGCGACGTGGATGCAGACGGTTTCAACGAGCAGCGAGGCTGTCACGTACTGGCCGCCGAAGGTCGGCGCGTGAGCGTGGAGCTGAACGGCCGCGAGCAACCGTTGTACTCTCCTGCATTCGTGATCCGTGGAACGGCGGGCATGGAGGGCTGGGTCTACCTGGATTCCCATGCCCTGGAGTCGACCGGCCGCGACGCGAACGGCGATTTGCTGTTCCAGGTTCCGCAGACGGTGACAGAGGGTGTTCGAGTCGACGTCTACCTGGGTGAGGACACCGGCGAAGCCGCGCCGCCCACGCTTGACACTTCCTTCTAGCAGCGGTATAGTGAGGTGTTCCGGTCGAAGCTTTGTTCTTGACCGGCAAGGACTTAGATGAGCCGTGCCAGTGCGGCCGGAGGTCCTCGTGGCAGCCCCGAAGAAGGCGAAAACCAAGCCCGGGTCCACGCGGAAGACCGCATCGGGTTCCACATCCGGCAAATCGTCGGGGAAGTCTGCGGGCAAGGGAAGTTCCCCGTCCAAGGTGAAGGCACAGGCGAAGCCGGTCGGGAAGTCGGGGAAGGTGACCGGCCGGGCGCCGTCGAAGCTGCCCAAGGCGGGGCAGCGCTCGTCCGGAGCGCCGAATGACGGACATCTGGGTACCGCCCAATCCAGGCCTCGAACCTCGCCGCTTTCCCGCGCCCTGGTGGCCGCCCAAGGTGAAGGCTTCACCGTGGTGGAGGAGGGGCGCAAGCTGCCCAAGACGAAGCTCAGCCGCAAGGAGCTGAAGGAGTTCAAGGGGTTGTTGCTGGCGAAGCGGCGTGAGCTGATCGGCAACGTGGGCAATCTGACGGACGAAGCGCTTGGCCGGAATCGGCGGGACGCGGCCGGTGATCTGTCGGCCATGCCCATCCACATGGCCGATCTGGGTTCCGACAACTGGGAGCAGGAGTTTACGCTCGGGCTGATCGACAACGAGCGGAAGCTTCTGCGAGAGATCGACGAAGCCCTGGCTCGAATCGAAGACGGAACCTACGGAGTCTGCCTGGCGACGCACGCGCCTATTACTCCGGAGCGGCTTCGGGCCAAACCCTGGGCGAAATACTGTATCGAGTACGCCCGGGCAAGGGAGAGCGGTCGGGTGCAGTAGCACCTTGTGGCAAATCGGAAAGGCCTGGATCCGCACGAGATCGATGGCGCCAGACCCCAAACTGCATTCTGACCGATGGAAAGGTTCACTTGTCGGACCGTTTCGCCTGCCTGCCGACAGTGCCATCCGTTTCTGGAAGGCTCATCTGCTGCTGTGGTCCCTGGCCGTCGTGGTACTCGCGTTGGACTTGTGGAGCAAGGCCTGGGCGATGGCCAGGTTGCCCGTTGTTAATGCGGACCCGCCCACGCTACTGTTCGGTCGGATTTCGTTGCAGCGGTCTCTGAATGCGGGTGCGTTGTTCGGGCTGGGGCAGGGGATGTCCCCGTTGTTCATCGCGGCATCGTTGCTGGCGCTGCTGTTTGTGCTGTACCTGTTCGCCAGCAGTTCGCGGCGTCAGTGGGTCATGCACGCGGCGCTGGGCTTCATCCTGGCGGGTGCGCTGGGCAACCTCTACGACCGCGCCTGGTGCACGGCCGATGTCGTAACGTTCCGGCAGTCGGGATCGCGGGAGATCGTAACAGTGGTCGGCGAACGGAACGCAGACCCGGTGCGGCTGCAGCCCTGGGGGACGGAGGTCGATCCCGTGGAAACGCCGCAGAGCGAAATCCTCTCCATCCGCACTCAGGGCGTGGTGCGGGATTTCATAAGGATTGAACCCATCTTCGGCATCGACATCTGGCGGTGGGTTTTCAACGTGGCTGACGTGGCCCTGACGATCGGCGTGGCCGCCCTGCTTCTCCAGTTCTGGTGGGATCATCGCTCCTCGACGGCAGCCTGCAAGGACGCGGGCGCTCCAGCAACATAGGTCGGGCCACCCACTCGGCCCGCGTCCAACCCCTGTTTCTGGTTTCAAGCAAAGCTGTCAGAAGTGCTGTTTCGCTTGTCCTGAGCCATGCCTAGTGGGGTGAGCCCAGGTCAATCCGCCTGTCTCGGCTGGCATGTGATCCTGCGTATAAGAAATAGACCTTACATATTGAGTGGGTTCCCCGCATTCGGTAGTATCGAGTCAGTCCATGAAGCAGGTTGGGGCGGGGCGAAGAAGCAGCCATGCCACTTCAAGGGATTCCCCCCGATCCGACGTTCCGCCAGCCTGATTCATGACGGTCAGTCCGAATGGTGCATCCTTGGGTCCAGGTGCGGAGGATCGAAAATGCGCGCAAGTCTATTTCTCGTAGCCCTTTGCGTAGTCGCAAGCACGGCCAACGCCCAGCTCCAGTGGTCTCTGGAGAACGTCTCCACGAACGGAGGCGGGCTGGTGGTTGGGGAGGTCAGCGGCACCGCCCTGGTGTCGGACGGCACCGCCCTGTACCTGCTCAAGAAGGACGCCGGACGGATCTACACGTCTGTGACCGGAGCGTCAGGGACGTGGAGCCTGCTGACCACCACGCCCGGCGGGCCCGCCAGCGACAATGGCAGCCTGGCCTACTGGAACGGCAAGCTGGTCACGCGTCGCGACAACCAGAGCGGACAGGAGTGCGACCGTTCGTATGTGCTTTATGTGTACGACCTGTCCGCCCACACGTGGTCCCAGCGCGACGCCCGCGGGTTCGGCGATCATTCCTATGTGGCGGTGGGAGACCATCTCTACGGCATGATCCATGCGGCCGGCTCCAACCAAGGCGGCCCGTTCGCGAGGGTCAACCTGTCGGCGGGCGGGCTGGATGCCTTCGCCTGCAATCGATTCCACGTGGATGGCCAGTTGGTCGGGGCGGACAGCACCTGGTTCAGCCGGGGAGCGCAGATTACCGCCCTGGGCACTACTCTCTATGGTTTCAAGAACGACTGGCGGACGAACCCCGCCGGCGACGGCGATCGGCTTTTTGCGATCAACACGGCGAGCGTGGTGGATTACACCTGGGGGGGTGATCCGGCCGATCCGCCGTGCGACCCGGGCGATTTCCCCAACGGGCGGATCTGGGAGAACTGGCAGGGAAGCGGCGCCACGCCGGCCACCGACCTGGGCAACCTGCCGGTGGAACCGGGGTACGGCGGAGCGATCGTCGGGATTCCGGCCGGCCAGTGGTCGTCGCTGCTGGGCAGCGGGGGCGGGTTGTTCATTCTCTACGGGCGGCATACGGACAATCCGAACCACGAGGCGTTCGGCGGGCCGGGTTACCTGTATGGGCTGTACAGTCTGAGTAGCGGCAGTTTCGTGACCCACGCAGGCGCGCTGCCGGGCTTTTCGGGCAGCGGCCTGGCGGCGACGTTCCACGACGGCAAGGTCTACATCAAGCGCGGCGCGGCGAACCCAGCCGACCCGGACGACGGGGTGAACGCGCATGTGTGGATCGTGGCGCCGGCGGGCGCGGACGTGTGTGATACGCCCACGGCCGCGATGCACGTGTCGAGCCAGCAGAATTTCGGCGGGCCGTTGACGGAAAGCGTGAGCATGACGCCCGCAGACTGTAATGCGGCGGCCGGTGGGGCCACCCCTCTGGTTCGGTCGTTGGCCGACGGGGCCACATATGCGATCACGGCGGAGGAATCGCTGGACTACCGCTTCGTTCGGTGGGAGGTCACGGTCGACGGAGAGACGACGGTATACGCGGATTACGCCGAGACGGTTCCGGTGGGCAACGTCACGACGAACGGCGTGTACGCGGACATTTATGCGACGGCGTACTACGACGAACGCTGCGCGCCGGGAAACCGGATTACCGCCTACCTGGAAAGCGAGCCGAGCGGCCTGGCCGTCGCGTTCGACCCGGCCGACTGCACGGGAAGCGCAAGCCTCGTCACGCCGGGCTCTGCGTCATTCGGCCTGGGCCTGACGGTGACGATTTCGGCCCCGGAGCTTCCGGGTTACAACTTCATCCGCTGGAGAGACCCAGGCAACCAGACCCTGGGCACCAGCCGGCACCTGGTGTGGGAGGCAACCTCCGTTCTGGCGGCGACGGCCGTCTATGAACCCAATCCGGACGACGGCTGCGTGAACGTCACCACGGCGGGCACGCCGGTCAACGGATCGTTCCAGACCTCGCTGGCGGCCCTGGGCTCCGACCTGTACTTCTACATCCAGAGCGGCGGGCGGCTCTACAAGTCTTCGGATGGCGGCGACACCTGGACCACGCTGACCAGCGCGCCGGGCGGAGACGAGGGATCATCGCAGGTAGCCTCGTTCGCCGCGGCCCCGCAACTGGGCGCGCAGGGCGGCCTCATCGCGTACCGCAACGTGGGCGGTACGTACGGACTGGTCGTGTACGACGTGGCCGGCGGCACGTGGTCGACGCACGGAAACAACTGGTTCGGCAACACCGGCTACACGGTGGTGGGCAACAAACTGTACGGCAACGCCCACGCGAACATGGGGAACCTGGGCGGGAACCTGGCGGTCGCCGATCTGACGGACCTGGATGCGACATACTGCAAGCGGGCGTGGTACCAGCCGTCGATTCTCGGGCAGGACAACAACTGGTACAGCCGCGCCGTCCAGTTCACGAACCTCGGCGGAATGCTGTACGGTTTCAAGAGCGACTGGTCGCGGGATGCCGCGACGCCGTACAAGGGCACCGGTGATCGCCTGCACCGGATCAACCCGGCCGCCCTCGTGCTGAACACCTTCGACGGCAGTTCCTGGACCAGCTCCACGTCACCCGCCACGGATTTGGGCAACATGCCGCTCGAAGCGGGTTGGGGATCGGCCATTGTGGCCCTGCCGGCCGACTGGGGGTGCATCGTCGGCAGCCAGGGCGGGCTGTTCATCCTGTTTGGGCGAGAGAAGGCGGGCGGTGAAGGCTGGGGAGTGCAGGGCAACAAGTACGCGGTCTACGACATCGCCAGCGGGCAGTATCAGCTCGGGCTGCTGCCGGACTGGTCCGGCAGCGGGCAGTCGGCCACGTACCTTCCCAAGGACGCGAGCGGCGAGCCGCTGCCCGGCGGCGCCGTGTACATCAAGCAGGGCGGGGCGGACCCGGCCAACCCGGACTCCGGGTTCACGCAGACCATCTGGATCATGTCGCCCAGCGCCATCGATCCGTGCGTGAGCCCGTACACCGTAAACGTGACGAGCACGCTGCCCGGCGTCGCCATCGACGTGCAGAACTCCGACTGCAACGGCGACACAGACGGCGTCACGAACTTCCAGCGTTTCTACGGGCCCGATGCGGCGGTGTTCCTGACCGCGCCTTCCTCATCAGGCGGGTTCCCGTTCGTTGAATGGCAGGTCGCCGGCGCGTCAGCCACGACGGAGACGACGCTTCCGCTGAAGGTGACGGCGAACGGCATCGAGGCCCGCGCCATCTACCAGGATCCGTGCGTGACCAATCCCGTCACGGTGAACCTCAGTGCGGTTAATGCCGGGGGGCCGGTCACCATCACGTATTCGCCGGACGACTGCGCCGGAAACCCGCAGACCACGATCAACCCGACCGGCTCCATCACGGTGGGCGGGAACCAGCCCGTCGCATTCATCGCGGGCGGGGCGCCCGGCAAGATCTTTGATCGCTGGGTCGTCAACGGGGCGGATGACACCACGGACAAGCTCCTGGTGCGTACTCTCACGACCACGACATCGCTTGCGGCCAGATACGCAGATGCGCCGGCGGACGTCGAGAATCCCGCCATGTGCGTTCGGTTCAACCTTGACGTGCAGACGCCGCAACCGGGCGAGTTCGCCACGTCTCTCGCCGTGGATTCGGCGGGCGGCCGTCTGTTCTACATGAAGAAGGACAGCGGTCGGATCTTCCGATCCGGCGACGCCGGTACCACGTGGCACTGGCTGACGACCGCGCCGGGAAGCGGCGGCGCGGCGTCCAGCGGCCACCTGGCCTACTACGAGGCGGGAGCCGAGGGCACACTTCTGACGTACCGCAGCGACGGCTCATACGATCTGGTCTACTCGTACGACATCGGTGCCGACGTGTGGACCGCCCGGGGGAATCGGGCCGTCGGCGGCTCGGGCTTCCTGGTCGTGGGCGACTACCTGTACGCCAATGCGCACGCCGTCGGCCCGAACCAGGGTGGATCGATCACGCGGATGGACCTGCTGCAGACCGATCCGTGGACGTGCCAGCGCAGCACGATCCACGAGTACATCAGCGGGCGCGATCGGTGGTGGCAGAACCGGTCCACGACGTTCGCGGCGGTTGGGAACAAGATCTACGGCTACAAGAACGACTCTTCCGATCCGGCCGGCGACCCGGATGAATCGGGCGATCGTCTGTGGATGTTTGACGTGATCAACTACGTGCCGAACTTCTGGGCCGGTCAGCCGGGCGACCCCTTGCACCTGAACTGGCCGGACCCGGCCAGTGCGACCTTCGCGACGGATCTCGGCGCGCTGCCGGTGGTGAATCCGGGGTATGGTGGAGCGATTGTGGCCCTGCCGGCCTACTGGAACTGTCACGTCGGGAAGAAGGGCGGGTTGTTCTGGCTGCACGGCGAGGCAAACGCGAACCTGGAAGGCTGGGGCAACCCGGGCATCGGGTATTCGATCTACGACATCGTCGGCGGGATGTGGACGACCGGCACGTTGCCGGCGTACAGCAGCGCGGGGGCGTCCGCGGTGTTCCACGACGGCAAGGTGTTCATCAAGCAGGGCGCGTCGGACCCGGTCGATCCCAACGGCGCGCAGACCCTGAACCTGTGGGTGGTGGAGCCGTCGCTGCCGTTTGACTGTGCGGACGTCCGGCAGGATGCCGACAAGGACGGGGACGTGGACCTGGTTGACTTCGGCATCTTCGCGGAGTGCTACGGCGCATACGACCCGAGTGAAGTGGCCTGCTTCTGTCTGGATGCGAACGAGGACGATCTGGTCGACGCGTTCGACTACATCGCCTTCGAGAGTTGTCTGGCCGGCCCGGGCCAGACGCCGGCGTGCAGGTAAGCGGTGATCGGCCGGTGGCGCACGGGAACGTGCGGGAGCGACGTTTGCGCGGAGCACGGTCTTCGCGTAGAGCGATTCGGATCGCGCCGCGGCTTCTGTGCCTTGGCGGGTGCAGGGGCCCACGGTCCACACGGGGCCGTGGGCGGCCGTGTCGTCGGAATTCCCGCCGTCGGATTCATCTTCCGTTCATGTTGCCCGGTCCAGAATGAGCCTGCATCGGGCCGGGGACTCGCCGTTGCGTTCATGGCGAGACACCGGGACCTCGATGGTGGAGTCACCGGAGATGGACCAGCCAACGCACATCCATGGACGCAGGCATTCCGGCTCCGCCTGTTGCACCCGGGCGCTGCTGCTCGCGGGTGTTCTGGCGGTGTGTGCCGCCGCCCAGGAGTCCGCTTCGCCGGCACCGGTTGCCGGGAACCCGGAAGCGCCGGACATGAAGCGAGGATTGATCCTCAACACCGGCGCCGCGTGGACGGGCTACACGCTGTTCGCGCCGCTGAACGCGACGACCACGTACCTGGTCGACATACAGGGGCAGCTCGTCCATTCGTGGCCGAGCCGGCACGAGCCCGGGCAGGCGGTGTATCTGCTGGAAGACGGGAGTGTGCTGCGCGCCGCTCGCGTGCGGCAGAACCGGCACTTTGGAGGCGGCGGCATCGGCGGACGGGTGGAGCGGATTGCGCCGGACGGCACGGTCGTCTGGGAATTCGAGTACGCCAATGAGAAGCACTGCCAGCATCACGACATCGAGCCTCTGCCGAACGGGAACGTGCTGCTGATCGCCTGGGAGAAGAAGACGCACGACGAAGTGATTGCGGCGGGCGGAAACCCGAAGCTGTTCGCAGCCGGCGACCTGTGGCCGGACTGCGTGATCGAGGTGGAGCCGCAAGGCAACTCGGGCGGAAAGATCGTCTGGGAATGGCACGTCTGGGACCATCTGATCCAGGAAATCGACCCGGAGAAGCCGAACCACGGCGTCGTGGCGGAGCACCCGGAACGGATAGACCTGAATTACCGCCGGATCGCGCCGCGGGAAACACCCGAGGAAATTCAACGCTTGCGCGCGTTGGGCTATATCGCAGGAGGCGAGGACGAGGAGCCGCGGGAACCGGGCGGCGGCCCGCCGCCGTTCGGACCGCCGGGCGGTGTGGACATGCACGCGGACTGGACTCACACAAACGCCGTGGCCTACAACGCCCGGCTCGACCAGATTGCGCTGAGCGTTCACACGTTCAACGAAATCTGGATCATCGACCACGGCACCAGCACAAAGGAGGCGGCCGGACACAGCGGTGGGCGCCACGGAAAGGGGGGCGATCTGCTGTATCGCTGGGGCAATCCGCGTGCGTACGGTCTGGGTAGCGCAAAGGACCAGGTCCTCTTTGCGCAGCATGACGTGCGATGGATCCCGGAGGGCTCGCCCGGCGCCGGACACCTGATCGTGTTCAACAACGGCGTGGGTCGTAGCGACGGCATGTATTCGTCGGTGGTGGAGTTCGAGCCGCTCGTCGATTCGAAGGGCGGCTACGCCTGCGAACCCGGCAAGGCCTTCGGGCCGTCCACGCCGGTCTGGGAATACGCGGCGGCCAACAAGCACGATCTCTTCTCGCATTCCATCTCCGGCGCCCAGCGGTTGCCGAATGGGAACACGTTGGTCTGCTCCGGCGAGCAGGGACATCTGATCGAGGTGACCCGAGACGGCAAGACGGTCTGGGAGTACGTCAACCCGTACATGGAGCGCCGAACCGCGGGCCGCGGTCGGCCGGACGGCCCCCCGCCCGGACGAGACGGCGGCAATCGTCCCCCCGGTCGTTTCGGCCCGACGACGCAACCGCACGCGGGCGTCGGCGAGGGCGGCGAA
>JAFGJQ010000471.1 GCA_016929015.1 Phycisphaerae bacterium
CCTGGAACAGCAAGGGTCCCACATCGGCAACGTGAAGGCCGGGGAAGAACTCGGCTTGTCTTTTCTCTATTCGGTTGTCTCCAGCCAGGATGACTGGGACCGATACGAAGGACTCCAATGGCAAGCGGCAGAGCGTTACGCCTCCAGCCACCCGGATGATCCGGACGTCGATGAGTTGCTGGAGAAGACCCGCTGCAACCGGGACGCCTATCTGCGATGGGGGCGAGCGTGTGTCGGCTGGGCTCTGTACCTGTTTCGGCAAAGGACACAACCGTGATGAGCGATATGGATGGCGATCAAATACCGAGCAGCAGGAAGTTAGTCCAGACGTGGCCTTTCCCCCGCTACTGGCGCTGAATTACCAGTTCTTCCGGGAACTCCTTTTCGCGCTCGAGTACGGTGGCATCTTTGTCCTGTTGCATGACGCGCGAAGTCCGGTTTTCCACTGCGACACTGGTTCCGATTCCGGCGGCATCATGCCCTTCGTGATGCAGTTCGTTCCCGAACGGTTGCGAAGCCGAGTCGCTTCATTGAGCATGCGGACTGGATCGGCGCATTCCGGCAGAAGTACGGCTTGTGAGTATTCCTCAGGCGAATGCCGCCTCATAGGTCGTCAAACGCCGTCCGCAGTGGCGGCATTCCCGGCGACGGAGCAGGCGGCCGCCGACCGCACGACGAGTATAGAGTACCCGGAAGTGGGTGCCGCCGCAGCCGGGACACTCCAGTCCACGCTTGGGTGCAGGCTGTCTGTTGTCGTGCGACGGCATCATCGCTTGCCCCTCCGCAGCTCGGAAAGCCGGATCGGGGCTCGCGTTGTTCGTCGTAGGATTCATTGCGGACCGTGCGCCTAAGCTCCTCACGCATGGGCTCGTCGGCCTTGCGGTTGATCGGGCGCAGCCGACGTTCGGTCAACAAGCGGATGTCCTCCCACGATGTCAGCCCAAGAGGCGTGGCTTGTGCTCGCTTTGGGAGCCGCAACAGGCTCATGACCTGTGTGACGCGTGCCCGGGAAACTCCTTTCATCTGTGCGATTCCGGCCATATTCAGGGTCGGATCATCAGCCAGCATCTGTTGCCACTCCATGGCCAAGCGAATCGGATGCTGCGCTTTGTGCTTTGCGGTCACGAGATCATCGACCATGGTGCGAACAGCGTCAGTGCTGGTGATCGGAAACAGGAAAGGATGGGTGATATAGGGCTGCGCGCCCCAGCGTGAGAATGGGATGGCGACCGTCACCTGGGTGACGAAGGAAGTTCGTTTTTCACTACCGCCCGCGGATTTCCACGAACGGTTCCTTCCCGGGGCTGACATACGAAACGAAAATGCGCGGCTTGGCATCGTTGCCCGCGTTGTCGACGGTGCGCACAAGGTCGGTGTACTGAGAAAGCGTGGTCCAGACCTTCTCCCGCTCGGAAAGCCGTTCGTAACTCCCATCGTCGTGGAAGCCGAAGTTCCCCGCATGGATCACGGCGTCGGCCTGTGCCCTTACGGCCAGGTCGTTGACGACGCCGAGTTTCCCGTGGGTATCGCTGATCAGAAGAAGTCGCATGCGGCTATTCCTTCGCCTCCGGCAGTTCCAGTAGAAACCTCCAGACAGGCAACACTCTGATGGTTCCTGGAACCGGGTGTAAACGGGGCGCTTCCGGTTCTGATGGCGGATTGCATTCGTGGTAACGCCAAATCAATGGATCAGCAGCAGCGTGCCGACCGTTGGTTCTACCAGCAAGACGAGCTTGTCGAGGACGACGGCGCCATCGCCGAGGCGCCAGGAATAGGTCAGGTCTCCCGACGCGGCGACGGGGATCGTCAAGAGCAGGTCGTAGCCCGCGGGCAGCAACGGGTCGTCCGTCGAAGCGGTGTAGGACCGGGCGGCGGCGTCGACCGCAAGGTTCAGCCGCACGTCGTCGACGCGCGCCTGGGTGGGCCCGGCGAGTTGCAGCGCAATCCGGACTTCGTTCGCGGCATTCCCCGTGATCCGAACCCAGCCGAAGTTGCCCTGATCGTGGTCGGGGTCGGTCGCATTGTCGATGTCGAGGATCGACGCGACGGACAGCGCCGGCCCCGTCTGGGCGATGTTGGGTACGAGGGAGGTGTCCACGTCCTCGTTGGTGCGGCAGAAGACGGGCGTGGCGCCCGCTCCGAGGAAACTGCTCGTCGGGCGGGTGCCGACCGGCAGGTCGCGCACGTTGCGCCACTCGCCGTTGGGTGCCAGAAAGGCATCGTCCACGCTGTCCGTCACGATCAGGTTGTCGAACAGCGCGGCCTTCTTCGTCGTGGCCCCGCCGCCATCGTAATCGATCCGGAAGCCCACCAAGTTATCGGTCTCGTTCGGCCTTGACCGATCCAGACCGGTGGTGGCACGGACGTTGAACGGCTTGCTGAGGTCCGCGTCGTGACGGTAGGTTGACGCGCAGTGCTCGTTGACGGCATCGGGGCTGTCCGTATCCGGCGCGGCAAGGTTGTTCACGTTGACGGAGTCCGATGTTGCGGTATCGAACGGCAGCAGGGGTTTGACGGTGTTGCGGTTGACGACTCCCGTGAAGCGGCTTGTGGTTCCCGTGACACGTCCAACCGCCGTGCAGTTGTCGCCCACCGAGCTTGTGGCGGTGCTCATGCGGCGAAAGAAGACCTGGCCGCCGTTGCCTTCCCTGTGGTGGACGGTGAACATGTCGTACGACAGGACCATGCGCCCACCCACGGGAATGTTCGGCAGGTAAGCCCTTGTGAAATTGATCGCCGATCCGCTTGAGTCGCCTTCCCAGAACAAGAATCCCGCCTTGCCCGTTCCGGCCCAGGTTCCTGTCGCGCCGGTGCCTTCCAGCCCTGCGGTCGCCGTGAAGGTCTTCGTTCCCGCAGGCCCGCCCATCCCGTTGAAGGTGTCGTTGGCGCCCGTCGTATCGTTGATCACAACGGGATCTCCCGCCGCGTAGCGCTCGAAGCTCGCCGAGTAAAGCACGGCCGCCGGAGCGTTCTGTGCCGCCAGGGCGAGCACGACGAAGGCACTTGCAACTGGGTTCTTCATCTCAAGGCTCCCTTGCCCTGGTTTCTGGTTACAAACACAATCCCCCTAACAAACCTTGCACTTTCCAGCATGCAAAGAGGCTGATATCAACACCAAATATATTTTACCTGTACTTTTCGATGCGGACTTCCACCCTCCCGTCGTGTCGATCCCGTCGCGGCCGCAGTCCTGGAAGACGCAGCGGTCCACCAGGGCGCGCTGCGTCCCATCGCCTCCCCGAACGGTCTTGATGCCGTCGCCCTGGCATTGCTCCCAGACGGTGTGGCGGAACACGGCGTCGGTGTTGTTGCCGCCCATGTAGACGGTCCAGAAGCCGCCTTCGAGGTGGCTGCCGGTCAACGCGAAACGCTCCGTGCCGCTCGTCCGGATGTGATGCGCGATGGACCCGCTCAGACGGCAGTGCTCGATTCGGGCGTCGGTTTTGCCGCTCACGACAATCCCCGCCTTGTCGAAGAAGTGGATGCCGTGCTGGGGATTTGCGCCGCCGGTGGGGCCCAGGGGCGGTGTGTCCAGGTACCGGATCGTCAGGTTGCGGAGCACTGTGGCATGCCCCATGCGCAGAAAGTCGTGGTGCTGATCGGCATCGACCACATCGAAGCCTGCGCCGTATTCCGCCGACAGTGTGAACCCGTCGGGAAGCTGATGCGTACCACCGATGCGGTACACATGATCCAGGACCAGCTCGTCGCCCGTGCCCAGCGTTCCGCTGCCCATCAGGGCGGCGAACGACGTCGAGACGTCCTGCCCGGCCGTCCAGCCGAAATCGGTTGCATGGTAAAGGCTCGCGTCGGCCGCGCCGGCCGCGAGCAAGCCGATCAGCGTGACCCATACGGCAGCGGCGTTTGGATGAGGCCGCCGCTCGCCGCCGTGCGAGGAGGGCTGCAAACGCGAATCCCCTGCGCGTGAGGCCGACATCATGGCTACTGAATAACGATCACCGTCTCGGCCGCCCCCTCCGGGGCCGTCTCAATCTGCGTGAAGTCCGTGGCGCCGTCGTTGAACGTCGAGACGGTCGGGCGGTTGCCAACGATGGCGCCCGCCGCGATCGCGGCGGTGGCTTCGGTTTCCGCGAAATTGCTCTGCAGCACGCGGATCAATCCCCCGCTGGCCAGATCCAGCACGCCGTCCCCGTTGATGATCAGGTCCTCGGTGTTCAGCACGCGGCCCGTGATCCGCAACGTCCCGTCGTTCACCTGGGTTACACCATCGTAGGTATTGTTCGCGCCGGAGAGGATGAGCGTCCCGTCGCCGGTGTCGCGAGTGATGTCGTTGCGATCGCGGTTCGAATCGCCGGTCAGGTCGCCGCTGAACTCGATGTCGCCGTCGCCGGTGACATAGTATCTCTTGTCAGTCGAATCCACGTCGCCCGTGAACGTCACCTTCTTGCCGGGGTCCATGTTGCTCTCGATTCTGACGTCCCTGCCGCTGCCGAGCGCGAGTCCACCGGTGAAGGTGATGTCGTGCGAGCCGGCAAAATGAGTGGCGTTGCCCGCAAGCAGGGGCGTAATCAACACGTCGTTGACCAATGCGTTCGCGCCGGTCAGATCGATGGAGGCTTTAAGTACCGAATTATTCTGGGGTGAATACTGGCCGGCACCCATGGCGTCCTTGTGTCCGAGGATCAGCGTCAAGCTGCCCGCCTGCTCAACGTTTTGATTGGGATCGAGCGATCCGTCCTGTGCGCCGCGGAGCTCCAGCGTGCCGTTACCGGCAAGTTCGAGGCGGCCGTTGTTAGTCTTGCCGATCCGGGCAAAACAGGCCGTTCCGCCGTTGATCGTGAGCACCTGATTGGCGTTCGGCGTGATGGTGCCATTGCTCCACAACATCCCCCCGTTGAGGTTGATGTTGTAAGGCCCGAATCCGGTCGGATTGATATCTGCGTCGATCGTGTTCGTACCGCTGGTGGCGAGGTCTTCGATGATGATGTCCAACACAGATTCCGGATCAATCGTCAGTGTTTGTCCGGATCCGCCGAGTGTCCAGCCGCCGTCGGTCTTCTCGAAGCGCAGGCTCTGAACCTGGTCGTTCACGTTGAGGTTGGGCTGGTTGGGTGTCAGGGCGGCGGGGAAGATGGCCCGGTCCGCATTGCCTGGGACGCCGGTATCCCAGTTGTCGGGGTTATTCCAATCGGTGCTTGCGCTGCCGTCCCAGGTGACATCCGCGGCCAGAACCGGGGCCGCGGCCCATACCAGCAGCGCAACGGCTGCCGCGAACACGCAGCACGATGCGTTACGAATGTTCATCCCAACCTCCTGATCTCTATTGTGATTCCGCGTGTCTATCGAAGAATGACGATGGTTCCCGCGGGTTTCGCAGGCTTCACGGATGAGGTGACCGCGTAGCTGCCCAGCGGGTCGGCGTCGGCGGTGAAGCTCACCCAGCCTCCGCCGACACGCAGGTCGTCCGGTTCGAGCTCGCTCCAGGCGCTGCCGTCATGGTGCCAGACCTTGACGTCGTCCCAGGTGCCTTCGGCCTTGTAAGAGAGCGAGACCTCGTCGCCGGCCGTGTAGCCGTCGCCGGAGACCGCGTAGTCGAAGCTGCCCTGGACGTATTCCTCGGAGGACAGGGCCGCCTGCAGGGCCGTCAGCAGGGCGCCGCCGGTTGCGGTGGCCGTGAGGTTGATCGTCGCCGACGAAGCGGTGGGCTGCACGCCCACGAACAGGCCGCCTCCCACCGCGATGCGTTGCGTGGTGGAGGGATCGATGCCGGCCTGGACCCCCGGGCTCGTCGCGGCCGCGTCGGAGACGGTGAACTCATGGGCACTGCCGTCCCAGACGCCGCCGAGGGCGACCGTGTTGCTGGCTATCGACCAACTGGCGGCCGTAATCGGCGTGTAGGTTCCGCCGGCCAGCCCCGGCTGCGCACTGAATCGTACCGTGCCGGAGTTTGCGAACTCGCTGCCCACGTCAACCATGTCATTGTTGCTGACTTCGATATTCAGCGTGCCATTTGCGCCGCACGTCACTTTTGCAACGGTCTCATACATGCCTTGATTGAACACGGTCAGTGTTGCCTCGCCGGAGGTGCCAATCGACAGGCCATAACTCGTCCATACCGAGTCCGCGCCGTCCACAGTGGCCGTAATGTGGCCGCAGTCCGCCACGAAGCCGAAGTCAACGCCCGAAGAGGTCGTGACCTTCCCCCCGTTGGTGACCCGCATCGTTCCCGGAAGACTGGTCGCGTTGTTGCCTAATCTCACCCGCGTTGACGACAGATTCCCTCCGTCCACCGTGATGGTGCCCGCCCCGCCCGCATTGCCTATATACGCGTACGGTCCGGCGTTCACGGTCGCGCCATTTCGGACCAAGAGTTCGCCAGTTCCGCCATCCCCGACCGTGATGTTGCCGCCCAGGGCAAGTGTCGAGTTGGTTCCGTCGACCACCAAACGACCAGACGAGCCCGTCCGGTCGCCCACCTCAAGGCCGGTGGAGCTAGTCAGTGTGCCCCCGCCGGTGATCCGGATTTCGCCAGTGCCCTTGTGCCCCGCATAGACGGCATTATCGGTTTTCCAGGATGCATCGCCGCCGACGATTTCGACGAGACCGTTTCCCGCCGCGTTGTAGCCGACGTAGAGTTTATCCGATTCGACCGC
>JAFGJQ010000472.1 GCA_016929015.1 Phycisphaerae bacterium
GACACGACGGCGTCAGCCAGCCGCAGAAAACGGTTGTCCAGCCGCAGGTTCAGCTTGTGCTGCCAGGCGCGCGGGCAGTGATAGTCGTAGTTGTCCGTCCACAGATCGCGGTAGTCGGCGATCCAGGGAATGCCCAGCGCGCGTTGCACCAGTGACGCCAGCAGATGGTTGGACGGGGGACTGAAGGTGCTGTAGAGGGCCTCGATCCGCTCGCGACGGGCCCACCGGCACACGGGGCCGTAGCTTCGCAAGGCCCAGGCGACGAACTCATCGGGCACCAGCCGGTCGAAAACGACGCGCAGCCCGCGCTCCGTCCGCCAGCCAAAACCCGCGACGGCACGTCCCCACCGGCCGTCCGGACCAAGGCGGCAGGCCGCCCGCTCACCGGCCTGGCGGATTGCCCGGTCCCATTCCGTGTGCGTGAGCCACCGCCGCGTCACGGTCGCGGGCAAGTCCTTCAAGAAAGTGGCGTCCGTCGGGAGTCCGGCAATCTGCCTGGCCGACCAGACGTAGGGGCGCCATCCGAACTGTGGGAGGTACTTGGCGAACTTCACGCTTCGCTGCACGCCGGGTCCACCTGTGGGCGGAAACGCGCAGCAGATCATAAGGACGCGGCGCTGCGGAATTGTATCCGTGCAGCGGACGTTCATGGCATGGCCCTACGATGCCCCTGCCGCCACCAGGGCCGGTTCGGATGGGGCGGCGACACCTTGTGCCGCTGCCCGAACCTGCTCGGCAACGTGTCGGAGCATGTCGTCCGTCAGCTCGGGGTAGATGGGCAGCGCCAGAACCTCGCGCGAGGCCGTCTCGGCAACCGGCAGGTCCCCTTCCCCGTAGCCCAGGTAGGCCAGGCACGGTTGCAGGTGCAGCGGCTCCGGGTAGTAGATCTCCGTCCCAACCCCGTGCTCGGACAGGGCCGCGCGGACGCTGTCGCGTTCGGACACGCGGATCACGTACTGGTGAAAGATGGATTCGTTGTACGAAGCGATTGCAGGGGTTCGCACGCTGCTGCCGGCCAGCAACCGGTCGTATGCTTCGGCGTTTCGCCGACGGGCGGCGGTCCACGCAGCCAGGTGGGGCAACTTGGCGTTCAGGATGGCGGCCTGCATGGCGTCGATGCGGAAGTTGCCGCCCAGCAACGGGTGATGGTACTTCGGCTTGGCCCCGTGCTGGCGGAGCAGGCGACACCGCTGCCCGTTTTCGCGATTTCGGGTGACGATCATCCCGGCGTCGCCGTACGCCCCAAGGTTTTTGGAGGGGAAGAACGAGAAGCAGCCGTAGTCCCCCAGGCTGCCGGCCGGTTTCCCCCGATACGTTGCCCCCAAGGCCTGCGCCGCGTCCTCGATGACGACCAAGTTGTGCTGGCGAGCCACGTCCAGAACGGGGTCCATGTCCGCGCATTGCCCGAACAGGTGCACAACGATGATGGCGCGGGTCCGGTGCGTGACGGCGCGGGCGATCGCGTCGGGATCCGCGTTGAACGTGACGGGATCAATGTCCACGAACACCGGTACCGCGCCCAGCCGGGCCACCACGCCCACCGTGGCGAAGAAGGAGAACGCCGGGACGATCACTTCGTCTTCCGGGCCGATCTCCGCCGCCATTAGCGCGCACAGCAGGGCGTCAGTGCCCGATGACACGCCAATGGCCTCGGCCGTGCCGGTCAAGTCCGCGATCTGTTTTTCCAACTGCTCGACCTCAGGGCCGAGGATGAAGCGCTGGCTCTGCAGCACGCGGTCAATGGCGGCCCGCACATCGGCCTCGATCGTCGCGAACTGTGCCTTCAGATCTAGGATGGGTACGTTCATTCCTGGTTCGCTCCCACAAGTGCAGGTGTTTCCTCTTGCGGCGTCCGGCGGACGGCGATTTCTTCCAGAGCAACCGCAATGCCTCCTCGACGCAGCGATTCGCTGCCGGCCTCCAGAATACGCACCACCTCCACACCGGACCATCCGTCGCTGAGCACGGACCCGTCTTCCCGGATGGCCTGGATGAAACGCCGGCACTCGCGCTGCAGCGGCTCGGACAGGTCCACCTTCGGAATCAGGACGTCGCCGGAGCGGACCTGGACGGCCTCCGCGTAAGACGTGGTCTCCTGGCGGATATGGGCCCCTTTGTCGTAGAGCCGCACCTTCTCCGCGGCTTCCATGTCGTCAAACGCGAGCATCTTCTGCGTGCCGACCAGCGTGAGCCGGCGAATCTTGTACGGGTCCAGCCAACTGACGTGAATGTGGGCCACCCGCCCGTCGGCAAAGTGCAGCATTCCGAAGGCGAGGTCTTCGACGCCGGGTTGCAGGAAGCACCGTCCCTGCACGGACACCCGCTCCGGCACGGCGTCGAACAGGTAGCAGATCACCGAGATGTCGTGCGGCGCCAGTGACCACCACGCGTTTTCATTCGATCGTACAATGCCGAGGTTCACCCGCTGCGTGTAGGCGTAGCGGATGTCTCCCAGCTCGCCCGCGTCGATCAGTCGCCGCACGTACTCCACCACCGGATGGTGGCGCAACAGGTGCCCGACCATGAGCTTCAGGCCGCGGCAATCGGCGGCATTCGCCAGGCGTTCCGCTTCGCACGCCCGCAGGGTCAACGGCTTTTCCACGAAAACGTGCTTGCCGGCCTCCAGGGCGGCCCAGGCGCACGAGAAGTGCTCCGGCGCCGGCGTCGCGATGACCACGGCGTTCACTTGAGGATCGTTCAGCACGTCGTCCAGGGATGTCGTGATGCTTGCGCCGGGGCAGGTCCGCTGCCGTCGAGCGAGCATTCGCTCGTCCACATCGCATATCCATCGCACGCGCGCATCTTCCTGGGCGGCGAAATTGCGCAACAGGTTGGCGCCCCAACTGCCCACGCCCACCATACCCAGGCCGATCTCTCCGTCCATGACACGTCTCCCGTCGATGCGATTGTGCGGGCTTCGCCGCGGATACGGTCCGATATTCGCCCCGCTCGCGAAGGGTATCGGCGGGCGTCCGGCGTCGGTTGAGTTTCAAATCCTCGGTGGGTCGCAGGGATGGGGTTACGTCGGTGCGCCCGCGCTGCACAAGCGTGACGCCCCGCGCGCGGTGCCGGCCATCCGGGCGTACAGCGATTCCCAGCGTTGTACGCAGCCGTTCCACTCGTATTCCTCGGCGACCATCCGTCGCCCGGCGCGGCCCATCGTCCGGCGCAGCCCGGCGTCGTTGAGCAGCCGGACGATGGCCCCGGTCAGCGCATCCACGTTGTTGGACGGCACCAGCAGCCCCGTTTGACCGTCGCGGACGGTCTCCACCAGGCCGCAGACGCGGCTCGCCACGACCGGGACCTCCATCGCCGCCGCCTCCAGGGCGGCCACGCAGAAGCTCTCGCCGATGGACGGAATGGCACAGACGTCCCATCGCGCGATGTGCTCCGGCAGTGACTCGTGCGGCACCGGGTCGATCCAGGTCACCGCGTGTCCCGCGCCCGCCGCCTCGATGATCGCCCGGCATTCGTCGCGCTGCGGACCGCCGCCGACCAGCTCAAACCGTGCGGACGGCATCCGCCACAACACCTTCGGAATGGCCTGGGCCAGCACGGTCGGGCCGTACACGGGCTTGAAACCCTTGAAGAACCCGACGGTCAGCGGGCGGTCGTTCTCACGCGGGCGCGGTTGAAACTGATCGAGGTCCACACCCATCGGCACGACCTCGATGCTCTCCCGGGGGATGTCCGCAAACGCGGCCACGTCCGCCGTGAAGGCGTGCGACCACACGCACACGGTATGTCCCATCCGGATCAATTCGCGGCGGTACCGGGCGACCGGCTCCGCCCAGACCTTGATCTCCGGCGGCTTCACCACGTCGGAGCCCAGCGGCGTCACCAGCAGGCGTCCGGCGGCGGCGATATCCGGCGACAGCCCGAAATCCTGCAGAAACTGCACGTGCACCACGTCATGTTCGCGCATCAGCCGGCGCAGGTGCATCGTACGGCGGCGATCCCATCGGGCCGGGTACCGCAGACCGAATCGCGGGACGCGGTACGGCTCCACGCAAACGCCCGGGATCTCCCCCGGTTTGTACGATACGACGCGAACGTAGTGCCCGCGGGCGGCCACGCTGGACGCCAGGCGGCGCGTATGTACACAGGGTGCGTCGGCCAACATGCAGATCTTCACGGATGACTCCCTGTCAGAGCGAAAGCGGGTTCACACATCTCCAGCCGCTCGGCTTGCCCGGGCCACGCGTTCGGCAACGCGAGGACCCCGGTCGGGCGTCCTTCGTCGTCAATCAGCAGCGGAACGCGGGCCGGCGACTCGGCCACCAGGCTGCATTCCGTGTTGTCCCAGAGCCGCCCCCACGCCACGTAGTTCCCGCCGGCCAGCGGCAGCGCGGGCAGACGCACGCGCACGCGGGAACGGCCGGCCGGCACGTCGTACAGGCGACCCTCCCGGCCGCTGTTGAAGTTGACGAACAGCCCGCCGTTCAGCGCCCGGAAGCTGACCTCCGCGCACAGCTTGCGCACGGGCGTGCTGAGCTGGAAATCCACCTCAACGTCCACCGGCTGGTGACTGCGGACCGTGCGGACAGCGCGGCCGGATGCGTCGCGAAACTGCAATCCCAGCAGCCGGCCGGGCAGCCGGTCCGCCCGCGGGCAATCCATGTAGGACTGCTCGCCGACCGCGTTCATCGTGGCTTTCATGTAGTGCTCGACGGCGTCCGTCGGGTCTCCCGCGAAGCTCACCCGGCCCTGGTCGAGCACGACGGCCCGATGGCAGATGGACCGCATCTGCTCGAGGTTGTGCGTGACGAACACCAGCGTGGTGCCTGCGTCGACCATCTCGCGCATCCGGGCCTCACAGCGCTGCCGGAAGGCGACGTCGCCCACGGAGAGCACCTCATCCACCAGCAAAATGTCCGGGTCGATGTGGGCGGCGACGGAGAAGCCCAGCCGCGCCGTCATGCCGGTGCTGTATCGTTTGACCGGCGTGTCGAGGAAGTCCTCCAGGCCGGAGAACGCCACGATGGCGTCCAGCTTGCGCTCCACCTCTGACCGGCCCATGCCCATGATGGCGCCGTTCAGATAGATGTTTTCCCTTCCGGTCAGGTCGCCGTGCATGCCGGCGCTGATCTCAATCAACGCGGCAAGCCGGCCATTGACCGCCACGCAGCCGGCGTCGGGCTTCAGGATGCCGGCCAGAAGCTTCAGCGACGTGCTTTTGCCCGCCCCGTTGGGACCGATGATGCCCAACGCCTCGCCACGGGCCACAGCGAACGAAACATCCTTCAACGCGTGGAAGAAACCGGTCCGTTCGCGAGTCCGGCCCGCCAGTCGCGCAAACACCGCCGCCACCACGTCGCGCAGGCTGTCGTGAAGCTGCCCGCGGCGGAAGGTCTTGGACACGTTGTCGAACCGTACGGCCGCTTCGCCCATCACACGCACTCCGCGAACTTGTGGGCCTGCCGGCGGAAGACCCGCCAGCCCAGCCCCAGAATCACAACGGAAAGCACGGCCGCAAACGCAAAACGGATGGTAAACGGGCTTTCTCCTTCGATGATGCAGCGGCGATAGCCCTCGATGATCGGCGTCATGGGGTTGGCGGCCACGATCCAGCCGGTGGTCGAGCGGTCAGCGGGCAGCGGGTACACGACGCACGTCAGGAACATCCACAGGTTGATGACTACGGCGAAGATCTGCCGGATATCGCGGAAGAATAGGTTTGCCATGGCCAGCACCATGCCCAGCCCGGCGGTCAGCGTGAGCTGGACAAGGATCACTGTCGGCAGCCAAAGCACGGTGGCGTGCGGCACGTACGACCAGTCCGGGTCGCTCACGTGGAAGTACGCCACCAGGCCCACCAGAACCGTGCCGGCCACGCAGAAGTCAATCAGGCACGAGCCGATGGCGGACAGCGGGAAGACCTCGCGGGGGAAGTAGACCTTCGTCACCAGGCTGCGATTGGCCACCAGCGAGTTCACGCAGCCGTTCAGCGACGCACTGAAGAACGTCCACGGCACCAGGCCCAGGTATGCGAACAGAACGTAGGGCATGCCGGTCTGGAGGTTCACCTTCACCCCGTGGGTGAAAACGAACGTGAACACCAGCGTGGTGGACAGCGGGATCAGCACCGCCCAGGCAATCCCCAGCACAGACTGCTTGTAGCGTACGCGCAGGTCGCGCCAGGTCAGGCTCCACCAGAGATGGCGGTACCGGACCAGCTCGGTGAGAACGGCGGGTTGTCCGATCGCAGTCATGCGTGCGTGGTCCTCCTCCCGGCGGCGCGGATGACGCGGCAGGGTCTCCGTGGACCTGTTTTCGGACGTTTGGGGGCCGATCTTTTGCCGGAAGTCGCCGAGACGCATCTACTTGCCAAACTCCCGGCCGGCAGTGTCCGATAAGGCGAAGTGAAAGGCGCCCCTGGGCGGCGCCCGGTAATGTTGGTGGGTCCGCCGGTGACGTCAGTCGTTTCGATCCAATCTGCACCCGCAATCCCGCACAGCGCGGGGCGGCGGGCATGGCGAGGGTGGCTGGTCGGCGCGTGCGCCGTCGTGGCCGCGTCCGCCATCCTGTTCCTGCTGCCGGGGCGAGCTGAGATTGCGCCGCGCGTCCAGGCGGACTACTGCTACACGTTCCTGGCGGCGGACCGCTTGTATGAGGGGTTCGGCCCGACCTCGACGCATCCGCACGCACCGTTCCAGAAGTGGGAATGGTTCGGCGACTGGACGTTTCTGACGCAGTGGCCGGTGGGCTATCCGGCCCTTCTCTGTGTCGTGCGCGGCGTCATGCGGTGCGGCACGGTGGCCGCCGGGCAGAGCATCGCCATCGTCTCGATTGCCCTGGCCCTGGTGGCCTGGTTTGCCTGGGCGCGGCGCGTGCTGCCATCCGGACCCGTGTCGTGGCTTCTGGCCGCCGTGGCGGCATGTAGCGCGGTTTCCGTCGAGGCCCTGATTAACCCGGCCACGGACACGGTGGTTGTGGCGCTGGTGCCGGTGACGCTGCTGCTCGCACAGACCGCTCTGGACCGCAAGGCCGGACCGTCGCCCGATCTCCTGTTCTGCACAGGCGTGCTGGCCGGTCTGCTCTTCTGGTTTCGCTATGCCGCCATCTACGTGCCGGCCGCCATCGGGCTGGTTCTGCTGATCGGCTGGCTCCGGCGTCGCGTCGGCTTTCGCGATGTTGCCGCATTCGCGGCCGCGTCGTTGATTCCCGTGGTCTCCCTTCTGGTGCTGAACCGCGCGTGCGCCACGGCGGTCCCACTGCAGGAGCAGTTCAATCTCGGGACCGCGCTGCGGCCCGATTTCGATCCGACGATCCTCGCGACCGCGTGGTGGAACTTCACGGGCCTGCCATTTTACAACTATCTGTCGTTCAGCCGCTGGGTCCTGGCGGCGGGCGTGCCGATGGGCGTGCTCCTGTTTGTCCTTCTCCGGCGAAGCTGGCGGGCAGCGTCCTGGGCCTTCGTGCGCCGGTCACCCTACGGGCTGAGCGCCTCGACGGCCTTGGTGCTGCTGACAATGCTGATCGTCGCCACCATGCTGTTCCGCGCGAAGTACGACTACGCAAACCTGGAACGGTACTACACAGCCGCGCGACCGTTGTACCTGCTGCTGTTTGTCGGTCCCCTGTTGGCGCTGCCGAGCCGAGCCGTGCGCGGCCTGGCTTGCGTGCCCCTTCTGCTGTGCCTGTCATGGTACGTGCAGGTGGAGTGGCCGAGGCCGTACCAGCGGTGGCTGGCCGCCGAACGTCCTCGCACGGACTACGGCCGCTGGGCACGCTGCTTCGAACCGCGCAGCCCGGGGCTATACCGTTGGCTGCGCGAAACCGCCGCCCCGGGCCTGATGGTCGTCAGCAACCATCCGGACGAGATCGCCCTGGAGACCTGGGTGCCGGCCTGCCCGCTGCCGCAGGACGAGGCCCAACTGCACCGATGGGCGGCGCGGATGTGCGAAGCCCGCGGCGTGGACGACCTTCGCATCCTGTTCGTGCTCGATCCCAGCAACCACACGCGTGACTACTACCTGCCGCCGCCGGAGCGGGTCGTGCATGACTTCCGCCTGGTTCCATACGCGGCGGCGCCTGCATCGATTCGTGGATACGTATTTGAGTACCGGTTGCCCAACCGCCTGTCATGCCGCTACGATACGGCCCGGGCGCTGACCTGCCCGGAGACCGATCATGAACTTGGCCCGCTGGCCGAACGTAACCGTCATTGCGCACCCGGTCGTGCAGGAGCAGCTCACCATTGCCCGCGACAAAACCACGGGAGTGCAGAAGTTCCGCCGGCTGGTCAGGCAGATCACCCGCTTCATGGCCTTTGAGGTCTTTCGCGACTACCCGACCGAGCCGCTGGAAGTCGAAACGCCGATGGCGACCCATCGCGGGGTTCGTCTGGCTCGCGGGTTGACGCTCGTGCCGATCCTGCGGGCCGGCCTGGGCATGACCGACGGCGTGCTGGAGCTGATTCCCTCCGCTCGTGTGGGATACCTGGGCATGTACCGCAACGAGGAAACGCTCCAGCCGGTTACGTACTACAACAAGCTCCCGCCGGACATCGCCCAGACCGAAGTGCTGGTGATTGACCCCATGCTGGCGACGGCCGGTTCACTCGTCGCGGCGCTGGACGTGGTAAAGGGGACCGGGGCGAAACACATCAAGGTGTTGTGTCTCGTCGCGGCGCCCGAAGGGCTGACCGCATTCGCGGCCCGGCATCCGGAGGTGCCGGTCTTCACCGCCGCCGTCGATTCGCACCTGGACCGGCGCGGCTACATCGTGCCCGGCCTGGGCGACGCGGGGGACCGGCTCTTCGGAACGGCCTGAGGCAAACGAAACGCATGACCGACACCACCACAGGGGGAAAGGATTTCGAGCGGCTGCGCAAGTCCGGCCTGCTGGCCGGCGGGAGTCGGGCCATCGGCGCGATGTTCGTCTGGGCCCGAACGGCGCTGGCCCGCGGCCTGGTACGGCTGGGCGTCCGGCCGAACCACATCACGGTGGCGGGCTTCGGGATCACCCTGTTCGCCGCGGCGTGCTTTGTGGCCGGTGCCGGTCACCACGCTCCGTACGAAGGCTCGGTACCGGGCGTATTGCCGAGCCTCTGGCCTCTGGCAGCGGCGCTCTTTCTGCTGCTGGCCGGCGCGTGCGATATGCTGGACGGGGCGGTGGCCCGGCGGGGAAACTCCGGCACGCCGTTCGGCGGCGTGCTTGATTCCACGCTGGATCGGCTCAGCGACATCGCCGTGTACCTCGGGATGGCGATTCACTTCGCGTATTACGGCAACGTGACGTATGCCGTGCTGGCGATCGCGGCCATGTGCAACGGGTACATGATCAGCTACGTGAAGGCCCGGGCGGAAGACCTGATCGACGACTGCAGCGTGGGCTACTGGCTGCGGGGCGAGCGGTGCGCGGGGCTGCTGCTGGCCTGTCTGTGCTTTCACGTGCCGGCGTGGCTGTGGCTTCAAGCGACGGCCCCGCTGGGCACCGTGGCCCGGCGTCTGTGGCACGCGTACCGGGAGCTGCGGGATGAGGGACGCGCGTCGAGACGCGCGGCAGGTGAGCGTTCCGGCCTGCTGCAGGCGATCCGGCACGGCGACACGCCGCGCGGCTCCATCGCCTACGACGTGGTGACCGGTCTGGCGATTGCGTTCTTCGTGTTCGCCCCGTGGGTTTCGCCCTTCTTCTACGGCGGCACGGACCCGTTGCGCGCCGGGCTGTCACGTCTGATGCCCGCCGGCTGAGAGCGGCAAAGCGAGGCCGCTCTCAATTCTGCTTCTTTTCGAGATACGCCTGAAGCTGCCTGCGCGCCGCCTCCGCCCGCTGATTCCGAGGGTCGAGCCGCACGGCCTCCTCAAAACAGCGAAGCGCTTGAGAAAGATCCTGCTTCTCGGGGATGTTGGCGTATATCTCGCCGAGGGAATGCATTCCCCGGCTGAGCATCTGGAAGTCCCCCTCCCTGCGGGGAGGCACTCGCATCGCGTTCCGGAAGCACCATTCCGCCTTGTCGTACTCCTTGCGGGCTTTGCGCGCCAAGCCCAGGTAGTAATAGCCGGCCACGCTCTGTGCCCGATGGTCGACCATCTTCTGTCCGATTTGCACCATGCGATCCGTCCGCTCGAGATGAAACTCCGCTTCGATCCATTTCTCATACGCCTGCCAGAGTTCCCGGCCCTGCGGGTCCGCATCGCGGTAGGCCCGGGCGGCTTCGGCGAACAGTACGGACGCTTCCGCCATCTTCTTCCGGTAGGTCTCATCCTGGCTGTCGCGGCTCTCCCGAACCGCGGCCATCGCGTCACGGATGGCCTGGTTGCCCAGGTTGTAGTGGGCCGGCCAGCAGTTCCGGTTCGCATGCTTGTCCGCCCAGAATGACTCGTCTCCCGCCCAGTCGTCGAAGCGAAGGCTTCGGTCGCCGGTAATCGTCTTGAACCAGAAGCTCTCCACGTCCTGCCAGTCATCACAGCGGACCCACGTGAGCCCGGCAAACGTCAGGCAGGCGGCAGCGGCAACACCGGTGATCGCGTGCCGCGCCGCGGTGACGCCGAGTCTCCGGCGCAACGCATCCAGCACCAGGGCGATCAGGACGAAGAGCCCGATCCCCCCGTGGTAGAAGTAGTGGTCCGCCACGAACGCAAACTGGAAGTAGTTGATGTTCTTGAACCCCAGCATGGGCGCAGTCGTCACCAGGTACAGCGCCGCGGCCCAGAACGCGTACGGGGAGATCCGGCGGCGGAACGCCCAGACCAGCCAGCCTGCGCCCAGCAGCCCCAGCAGCGGCAACAGCCAGCGAATCTCGCCCCAGGACGGATGCCACAGGGGATAGATCGGCAGCAGGCCGACCGGTGCCACGGCCTTGAGCACGTAGAACCAGATGGCCGCCGCGGCCACCAGCGGGCGCTGCGCGTCTTCGATCGGAATGCTGCGGGCCCGATCCTCCACTGTCATGGTGATGCCCGCCGCGATCATGGACTGGATGGCCAGCGGCGCCGCCCGCAGCAGGCTTTCGCCCGACCAGCGCCGGTCGATCAGACGGTCCGTCAGCACGACCATCACGGGGAACGTGACGCTGACCGTCTTGCTGAACAGGGCGGACTGGTGCAGCAGAATGCACCCGACGTACCAGTACCACCCGCCCTGCCGTCGGAACCGCAGGTAGCTCAGCAGGGCCAGCATGTAGAACATCATGGACAGAATGTTCTTCCGCTCGGCCGCCCAGGCCACCGAGGCCACGTTCACCGGCGTCAGGGCGAACAACGCCGCCGCGACCGCCGCCACCCACGTATTCAGGCCCAGGCTCCGCAGCAGCGAGATCAGCAGGAACACGCAGACACAGTGAAAGAACACACTGACCACGTGGAACCCGACCGCCACGTTCGGGTTCATCTTCTCAAACGCGATGCCCCGAGCGGACTGATCGGCGATCAGTGGGTCGTCGAAAATCCGCTTATAGACCTGGAACTCCGCCCAGTAGATGCCAAAGACCAGCGGATAGTACTGGTGGCTGACCCGGTCCTCCTCGCGCGTGCCCCGGTATCGCGGGTCGGAATACTTCAGCACGTCGAACAGCCCGCTCTTGATGCCGTCCGGCTGGATGAGCTGCTGGTTCTGGTAGATGTAGTGGTCGTCGTCCCAACTGACGAAACCGTTGTCGTACGACGGCCAGTACGCGGCGGCCGTAATCAGGCAGATGAGGATTCCCGGCCCCCAGCGCTCCAGCGCGCGAGCCGGCCGGTAGGGCCCCACTGCCGTGCGAATGAAAGGCGTTCCGCTGCTGGTGATCGCTTCCTGCCGGTTGTGGTTCCCCAAGGCAAACCTCTGATTCCCGCGCGACACGTGACGCCGCCCTTCCGAACGGCGATCGCCGGCTACGACCCCCGCAGCCAGAGCGCAATGTCCTTCGCAAAATACGTCAGCACAACGTCCGCACCGGCCCGCTTGATGGCCGTCATCGTCTCCAGTACGCACCGCTTCTCATCCAGCCATCCGTTGGCGGCGGCGGCCTTGATCATCGCATATTCGCCGCTGACGTGGTAGGCCGCCACCGGCAGCCCGAACCGGCTGCGGACCCGCTGAATGATATCCAGGTAATTGACGGCCGGCTTGACCATCACCATGTCCGCGCCCTCCTCCACGTCCAGGGCAACCTCTCGCAGGGCCTCGTCGGCATTGGCCGGGTCAAGCTGGTAGCCCGTGCGGTCGCCGAACTGCGGCGCAGACTCCGCCACGTCGCGGAACGGACCGTAGTAGGCGCTGGCGAACTTCGCCGAGTACGACAGGATGGCCACGTCGGTCCAGCCTTCGTGATCCAGCGCCTCGCGAATCGTCTGCACCTGGCCGTCCAGCATGCACGACGGGGCCACGATGTCGGCCCCGGCCTTGGCGTGGCTGACCACCTGCTTGCGCAGGTTCTGAAGGCTGGCGTCGTTGTCCAGCGTGAGCCGCCCGCGGCGGTCGCTGCCGACCACCCCGCAATGCCCGTGGTCCGTGTACTCGCAGAAGCACACGTCCGTCACCAGCACGAGGTTCTGGCAGCGCTCGCGGATGGCCCGCAGCGCCTGCTGAACAATGCCCTGGTCCGACCACGTCTCGCTGCCTGTGGCGTCCTTGCGCTCCGGGATGCCGAACAGAAGAACCGCCGGAATGCCCAGGGCCTCAAGCTCCACGCACGTCTCGACGATCCGGTCGACGGACATCTGGGCCACGCCCGGCATGGATGGAACGGGGTTGTGCACGCCCGTCCGGCCCCGCACGAAGAGCGGGGCGATCAGGTCGCCCGTGGCCAGGCGGGTCTCGCGGATCATTCGCCGTAACGGCTCCGTACGCCGCATCCGCCGCAACCGAACCTGTGGAAACCCCATGTTCATTCCTCCCGCCGTCACCACCCGCGCAGCACGAGCACGAGAATCAACAGAATCATCAGCACCACGACCGCCGGAACCAGCCGGCCCCGCCTTCCGCGCAGCGCCCGTCCCGGCACGATCCACTGGCCGCAGTGCGGGCACTTCTGCGTGTCGTCGTACACCCAGCAGCCGCACTCGGGACACTGCACCTGGTCGGCTTCGGAGTCGTCCGAATCGTCCCAGTCCGAAGGTTCCGGATCGTCGTTGCGATAGTCCGTCATGTGTGTACGGCCGTCCCCGAAGCCCGCATCCCCAGGCCCTTCAGTGTACCGGTCAGAACCCGAAAAACAAACGACGGCAGCCCTCCGCACCCCGCACCCTGACCCCTGAACGCACGCTTTCGCGCTACTTCACGATTTCCAGTAGTTTGCGGAATCGGTCCGTGCCGGACTCGTGGCAGAGCTCGAACAGCACGGACTCAGTGGTCGTCACGATAACCCCGGCGTGTTGGGCGCGGGATAGGCCCAGGTCCAGGTCCAGATCACGGCGTGAGCCGACGGCGTCCGCGCACAGGAACACCGCGCGGCCCATCGCCAGCAGGTCCAGCGCCGTCTGCAGAACGCAGACGTGGGCCTCGACCCCGCACAGAATGACCTGCGGGCGGTCCACCTCCGTCAGGCGCGTTCGGATCGCATCGTCGGCGCAGGCGCTGAACGTGGCCTTCTCCAGCGGTGTTACGCCGGCCGCCTCCAGCGGCTCGGCCACCGCGCGGTGCAGGGGGCCCAGGCCCTTGCTGTACTGAACCGTGGCCAGCATCGGCAGGCCGAAGAGGCGTGCTCCGCGGATGAGCCGGGCGGCCGCGGCCAGCATCTCCTCCGCGTCCTCGATGTGCGGCACGAGTTTGGTTTGGAAGTCCACAACCATCAGCATGGCGCGATCGACGTCAACTTTCCGATTGCTCAGCATGACCCGTCCTTTACGGCTACTGTGTGCCGGTATCTGCGCCCGTCCGTTCACCTTCCGGGCGCTTCGCCTCTTTCTGCCGCTCCCGATTCTCCTTTTCCAGCAATTCAAACGCCTCGCGCAGCGCGTCACCGCCCATCTCCGCATCCAGCACGCGATGCTGCCGGATGACCTTGATGATGTCGGACGGCTCGTGCTTCAGGGCCGTCCGGCACTGCAGATCGCGCAACAGCGCCTTCCACCAGGCGGCGTCCCGGGTTTTCGTTCCGAGCACGACCCGGTTGAACAGAGGCAGTGCTCCCTCGTATTGCTGCAGCCCGTACAACGCTTCCGCCAGCCCCAGGATCGCGCGCACCTCGCGGGGTCGCTTGTCTTCGTAGCGGTCCGCGTCCACGTCCAGGCAGTGTTGAAACAGGCGGCGGGCGGTCTCCCATTCTCGGGCACGCAGGTGGGCCTCCGCCAGTTGCCGCTCCACCGCATATTGCGTCTCCGCCGGCAGAGCGGGGTCGGTCCGGTCGGCCCACTCCTGAATCTGTCGGGCCAGCAGCAGAGCGGACCGAGTCTTGGCGGCGGCCTCCTCCGTCTGCCCGGCGGCCTCCAGTCGTTCAATCTCCTTCTGAATGGCCTCGAACAGGGCCTGCATGGTCGGGCCGGCGTTGGCCGGGTCCGTCTCCACGTACTGCGGAATGGTCCGCTGCGCCTCCTCCAGTTGCCCCAGCGCCTCGTACGCGATGATCCGCACGCGAAGCATTCGGCCGATCAGGTCCTTCTCATTCGGAAAGCGGTCCTCGTAGCCTTTCAGCAGGTCCAGGGCGACCGCGGCCTGGTCAATCCCCGGCACAACGTACGCCTCGCCCGCGTCCACCAGCGCGGCGGCCATCAGACGTTCCAGCGTGCGCCGCTGCCGGACGTCCGAGACCTTGGCCAGCCGGGCCTGGACCGCCGCGCTCAGCCGGTTGGAAGCCTCGACCATCGCCTTGATCTGCCAGACGGCGCCGGCCGGTGATTCTCCGCGGCCGGCTGCGTTCTTGAGGGACTGCGCGCGGCATCGGACCGCGGCGGCCAGCGCAGCGAGGTGGTGCTCGTGCTCTCGGTCTACCCGTTCATACTCACGGGCCGCCTCGTCCAGCTCACCCACCGCCTCCAGCGTCTGCGCCAGGAAGTACTGCCAGTACTTCGCATGTTCACTGCCCGCATAGCGCGTGATCAGCGTTCGCAGCGCATCCAGATAGACAAGCCGCGTCTCAGAACGGGAGGTCAGCGTGAGGTTCCGGCACAGCTCCGCCCCCAGTCGTACGGCGTTCAGCGCCGCCATCTCCGCCCGGCCGAATCGCGGGTGGTCCTTGGCCACCTCCAGAAACCGCGTCATCGCCTCGCGAAGCTGTCCGCGTTCGTAGTGCGCGGCCGCCAGGTTGAACAGCACCTCCGCCCGGTGCGGCCCCGGCAGGTTGTTGTCCGGACCGAGCAGCAGATCGGCCAGCCGAATCGCCCGGTCCAGAACGGCCGTCCGTCTCTTCTCGCGCTCCGACGCGGCGCGGGGCCTTGCCGGCCGGCTCGACGGCGTCGCATCGCTCAGGTCGGCGGCCTGCCGCAGCAATCCCGCCAACAGCGCGCACTGCTCCAGCGGCGAAAGGGCGAGCACCTCTTCGTCGCGACCGATGTCGCGAAACAGAGCGTCGTACACGGCGTCGCGGTAGGCGCTGTTCTCCTCCGCCAGGTCCTCCAGGGCCTGCGTCGTCCGCCGGCGGTCCTGCTCGGACTGCTCGGGCCGGCCGTCGATCCTGTCCTGTGCCGCCCGCGCCTGCCACACGCTGCGCTCCAGGAGGGCCACCAGCAGTCTCAGGCGAAAGTCACCCGAAGAGGTCGTCTCGACGTGGTGTCGAAACGACTCCACGCCGGTGAGCGCCTCGTCAAACTGGCGGCTGTCCCGGAGGGCACGGACTCGCTCCACCATCGCCAGCGTCGCCACCCACTGCAGGTTCTCCCGCTCGCTCGCGTCGGGCAGGCCGTTGAGCGTGGCCAAAGCGCTGTGGAGATACGTCAGCGCCCCGGCCGGATCGCTCAGCAATCGGCAGGTCATGCCGGCCAGCAACAGCGACTGGGCCTGCACGTGAGACGTATCGTGCGGGGTCTCCAGGGCGCCGTTCGTCTGGCGAAGCTCCTCCAGCAGTCCTTTGAGTTCCGGCGTGCGGAGCGGATTGCCGGCCGGTCGGGCCAGGGCCCGGTAGAAGGTGGCCCACCAGCGAATGTAGTCCGACTGAGGCCGCATCCGCTCGAGTTGGTCCACGTATCCGTCCGCCTCCAGGCGATCAAACTCGCGGGCGGTCAGTTCGTTGATCCGGGCGGATTCCTTCTCGATGGCCTGGTTCAGGTAGCCGATTTCCTCGATGGCTCGGCCGGTCAGTTGCAGTACACGCTCATGGTCGTCCGGCCGGTCCAGGCCGTAGAGAATCCGAAGGTAGTGGGGCTCCGCCCGGCGATAGACCAGTGACCGGATGAACTCCAGGCGCCATTCCAGGACCCGCCGATCGTCCGTCCAATGGCGAATGAGCTGGAGCAGGACCTCGTCGGCTGCCTTCATCGCTTCGACCCGCTCGTCTTCCGAGCGAGTCTCGTCGGCGGCCTGGGCCAGCTTCAACTCGCGCTGCAGAAGCAGGCCCTCCACCGAGTTGGAGGATTCCTGCGCGCCCAGGTGGAACTCGAGCAGATCCGTCAGGCCGCGATCCTTGAGCCCCCGTCGGAACACCTCGTCGTCAAACCGCCGGGACTCGGCGTCCTGCCCTGCCACGGGAGCCGCCAAAAGGCACAAGACCAGCCACGCGGCCGCGGCGCCGAGGCATGATCGCCGGACCGGTCCCGTGTGCCGCGCGGAGCGTGCCGCCTGCTCGCGCCGGTTCATCTATCGGCCCTCCCCGCCGAACGCGATGCGGCGACACCCGGCCCGGACGGCGGCATTCCAGCACTCGACCACAAACTCCCACGGCGTATCCACCCCGGCCACGATGACGACGGGCGTGTCCTCGTCAAACCCCTCGTTTTGCCGGATGTCGACCAGGAACCCGCTCAGCTCGCTGAAGGAGGCCGGCCGGGCCGCAAAATCATCGATCGCCAGGGCGAAATCCGACGGAGCCGGCCCCGTGCTTTCCACGCGAATCACGATCGGGCTGATGGGCAGTGCTACGGCCGGCCGCCCGCGATCCTGTGGAAGGTTGGCACCCAGCACGCCCTCCGCCCGCTGAAACGTCGTGGTCAGCAGGAAGAAGATCAGCAGCAGGAACGTCACATCGATCATCGGAGCCAGGTTCAGGGACATCCGTGGCTCGGAAGCCTGTCGCAAAGAGCGAGCCGTCCGGCGCGGTGCGGTCCCCGGCGTCGGCGTAGGCTTCAAGCTTTCGGAATGGGCCTGCCCCACGCACTACTCTCCTTCGCCCACCAGCGCCACCAGGCGCAACTGCTGGATCTCGTTCTCGCGGACCACCTCCAGCGCCGCCCGCACCTCCGCGAACGGCAGCCGGCGGTCCGCCCGAAGAACCACGATCAGTTCGCGACCCTCCGCCCGAGCGGCGGCCTGGGCCCGCGCCAGCCGGCTCGAAATCTGCTCCAGCGTCTCCGGCGGGTTCGGCCCCACGCGGTACAGCACCTGCGGGCCGGCGGGCGTTTCCGCAGCCTGGCAGTTGATGATCACCCGGTCGCGAAGCTTCACCTGGCGAGCCTGGCTGTGCTCCGGCTGCGGCAGCTCCATCGGCACGTGTTCCGCCGACGCGAACTTGCTGACCACCATGAAGAAGATGATCAGCAAGAACACCACGTCGATCATCGGCGTCATGTTGAAGCCGACGGGACGACGCTTCCAGGATGTCACGCGACTGACGACCACCCCACTTCCTCTCAACTCGCGGCCGGCCGGCCGGAAGCCGCGGCGGGTTCCACGTAGCCCGGGCGCAGGCACGCCAGCAGGCGTTCACAGGTCAACGCGCATTCCGCCGAGAGCAGCTCGATCCGGTTGCGGAACAGCGCAAACACGCTCAGGGCGGGAATCGCGACCAGCAGACCCCAGAAAGTCGTGACCAGGGCAATCGAGATGTCGTCCGCCATGCGGGCCGGCTCCGGAATGCCGCCCGCGGCGCTGATGGTCGCGAACACGCGGATAAGCCCGTACACCGTCCCGAACAGCCCGATCATCGGGCTGACGCTGCCGATGACGTTGAGGTATTCGATCTTGCGGTAGAGCCGGGCCGCCCGCTCCTCGATGGCCTCTTCGATGGCCCGTTCCATGGCGGCGAAGCCGTACGTGGCCTCGTTCATGGCCGTCTGCACCACGTAGCCCAGCATGCTCGGATCGCCCGCGGCCAGTTTGACCGCATCGACGTAGCGTTTGGCCCGCAGATGCTCCTGCAGCGGCTGGACGGTCCCTGCGGGGATCAGCGTCTTGCGGCGAATGGACACGCTGTGCTCAATCACGAGGGCCAGTGTCGCCACGGACAGCGGTATCAGAATGAACCAGGTGATCACGCCGCCCTTGACCACAAAATGATCGAAGAGCTTGCCGGCCGTTCCGACCGGCTCTGCGGAAGACGTCCCCTCGGCCGGTTGCGCCCATGCCGTGGTTGCACAGAAGACCACCGCCAACCCGACCACCGCCGCCCAAAAAGCTGCGTGTCTCACAAAAATGCCTTTCCTTGCATGGCTGCCTGATCCTTGCTCTCGACCGCCGGGCATTTCGCAGCCCACACGCCGCGTGCCCGCCTTGGCCCTCATCCCGTCAATCGCCGCAACAGGCTTTGGGCGTCCGACCGGGTGCTGCTGCTCACGTCTGAGCGGGCCAGACACTCCCGCAGCAGTTGCACCGCCTGGGCCGGCCGCTGAATCCTCTCATGCACACGAGCGGCCCACAACAGCGCGTCGCCCGCCCGGGCGTCGCTGGGGTAGTGGATCGCCACCCGCATGAACGCCAGGCCCGCCTGCTTGAACTCCTCCGCCGATCCGGATTCCAGGGCGGAGGTATACAACGCGCGACCCTTCAACAGAAGACAGTCCGGCAGAACGGCCTCCGGAGCGTCGGCGAGCAACCGGTCAACGCCCGCTACCACATCCGCATTCCGACCGCGCTCCTGCAGCAGTTGCAGGGCACGGAGCTGGACCGATCGCAGCGCGCTCCGGCCGCCGAACTCGCTTTCCGGCGCGGACAGCCGCACAACGGCTCCCGCCAGCTCCGCCGCCTTGTCCGGCTCCACCTTCTCCAAAATCGCGAAATGGAGGATCTGAAGCGGCGCTTCCGCCGGCTTCCCGCCCTGACGGCGGAGGACCTCGTCCAACCGCTCCAGGGCACGCCGCGTCCGGTCACCGGCCGTGTCCGGGATGCACGTCGGAACCAGGCCGAGGGCGGCGTCGGGCATGGCTTCCGCCACGTGCAGAAACTGGACCACCGCCTCGTTGAAGTGGCCCGCCCGATCGCGGGCCTGAAGCAAACGCAGCCGGATCAGGTTCGGCCAGAAGTCCCCGGCCACCCGCAGCGCCCGTTCGTACCGTACGGCCGCCGAACCGGGCTCCTGGCGCGCCAGGTACGTTTCCGCGGCGTTGAAGTCTTTCGCCCAGGCGAAGTTGTCGACCACCACCTGATCGACCTGGGCAAACGGAATGCGATGCGTGACGCCGTCCGGCGTCAGAAACCGCAACACGCCGCCGGCAAAGCCGCTGACACGACCGCGCGGGTAGTTGTCCGAACCGGCCAGAACCTGGTCGGCCCGGGCCGGCACGGCCGCAAGCCACGCCGCCAGCATGCAGCCGACGGCCGCTGCACAGACCCTACTGGAACAGGTCGTGTTCGGACACATACCGGAATTCTCCGCGGTTTGCGCGAGCGATCTTCTCCAGAAGCTCGGCGCCCGCCGGGTTGACGAAAGCGATCGTGAAAACGCGGGCCGCCTGATCGGCGTTCAAATCTTCGTTGATCAGCCGCACGAGGTCATCGCCCATGGGAATCTCTCCGTCGGACAGGAAGTACACCAGGTCCGGCTTGACCGAGAACGCCCGACGCACGGCCGGAATCGGATCGGTGCCACCCCCCGCTTGCACGTTCCTGTCGATGAACCCGAACGCCGCCTCCTTGTTCACCGCCGTGGCGATGATGAGCTTCTTCGGCGGATTCTCAATGGGCGGCCCGTCGTTGTAGAAAATCACGTGGAATCGCTGGCTGCGTCGCAGGCCCTTCAGCGAACGCTTCAACTCGGCCTTGACGCTCTCCATCAACTCGAGCATGGACCCGGAGCAATCCACGACGTAGACGATGCGCCGTGCCTCGCGCGCCTTGCCCCCCAGCCCAAAAAAAGTGGGGCCGGTCTGCGCGGCGCCGCCGCCCAGACCAATCCGCGAGAGGTCACCGCCCCCCGTTCCCACGCCCAGAATCGCCAGGTCCGTGTGCTCGGCCGTCGGCCTGTCCGACATCAGCTCGAACCGCTGCGGCTCCATCATGACCAGTTCTTCCATCGCACTGTCGGCCGCGTTGGTGAACTCCGGCTCCCGGCTGATCTCCACGTGCGGCTGCACGGGCGCCAGGTCGGTTCGCGGAATGGGGAGATCCTCAGGCAGCTTCACCATGCCGGTCAGCCAGGGTATGGCAAACATGGCGACGAACAGGAGCACGTGGCCGAGCAGAGAAACAACCCACGCCAGCAGAATGGCGGTGCCGCTCGACTCGCCCGATCGTTCTTCGATCTGCAGGTTCGATTCCGAATCCGCCGACGCAGGAGAGTCTTGTGACGCGTGCCTCTCTGCCACAGTGACGGGGGACCCAGTTTCGCGTTCGGAAGACATCGGCCGCGGACCTCCTGGTTTCCGCCGGGGCGGGCCGGGGCAAATCCACCGGGCAGGCCGTCCGCAGCCGGTCTGCTGCAGACGGGGCATGACGCAGTAAGTCTGCCGCAAAGGGAAAGTTACGAAGCACGGCAAACCGTCAGCATAAGAGTCTATGCCTCCAGGCCAATGCCGTCAATCGTCACGCGGCGAGCGGCACGGCCCAACCCCCGTCCGTTGACGCTTGACGCCGATCGCCCGTATCCTTCGACACGCGACTGTCAACTGGATCGCCGCGCCCGCCGCAGCGGGGGGTCGGCGCTCGTCCGAAGGGAGGATACCGATGTGGTTCGCGGCGTTTGCCTTTGCCTGGTTGGGCTGTGCCGCCGGCGGCGTTGCCGACTCGTCCGCCGCTCGGACGTCGCAGCCGGCCGCGGACCGGCCCGCCTGGGTGATCCGGGAGTCGGCCCCCACGCGGACGGAACCGGTTGGTCCCACGACACGCTCCACGGGGCCGGCGGATTCCCTCGCCCGGGCCAACGACCTTCTGGCCCGGCAGATTGAGCCGGCCGTTTCCCGCTGGTTCCTGGGGCTGGCCCTCCCCGGCGACGGCGAACGCGTCCTAAACGGGGTTCGCCAGGCCCGGATGCTGCTCGCCGAGGTCCAGGCCGATGCCGGGGAGCCGGCGCCGTCGGCCAATCGTTGGCAGGACGACATCGATGCCCTGAACGCTTTCGCCCGCGCAGTTGAGGATGTTTTCGCCGCCGGTGAGGACCAGGCGGACGCGGCTGAACGCGACGCCGCCGCCATTCAACTGGCGGTCCTCCTGGAGGACGACCGAGCCGAGGTGGCCAGCGCGGCCCGGCTCTGGCGGGCGGCCCTGTTCCGCCGGCTGGAGCGTCACGACCGGGTCCTCGCGTTGCTGCCCGAACCCCTGGCCGGGCTGTCCGCGGAGGGTCAGCGGTTTGACTTCTACGGTCGTCTGCTGCGTGTCCGATCGATTGCGGATCAGGGCGGGTATGCCACGGCCTGTACGCTGCTGCTTCAGATCGAAGACGAGTGCGACGAGTGGTTTCCGGCGGCGGAAAACGCGGTCGATGCGCGCCGGGCCGCAGTGGCGGTGCGAACCGGAATTTTGCGGCAATGGGCGGATGCGCTGGACCCCGCGACCCACCGGGAAGAACGCGAATGGTGTCTCCGGGCGATCGAGCGGGTCCGCACGGCAGCCTGTTCCGAACCGGAGCCCTGCCCCGTGCTGCCGCTCGAGATGGCCGTGCCCGTCCTGGCGCGCCCGCCGGCACGCCTGACCACGACCCGCGCCGCGGACGAGCCGTGAAATCCGCGTCTGTGCAGGGCCTGGGAGAACAGCATGGTGATGACGTCAAAGGAGCGCATGATCCGGGCCCTGCACCGCGAGGTGCCGGACCGCCTGCCCGCCACCGTGCATCAATGGCAGGACTACCACCTGCGCAGGTACCTGGACGACATGGACGCACTGGCCGCGTTCCGTCATTTCGGGCTGGACGCCTCGATCGCATACGCCCCGATGCTGCCCGACGAATCTCCGGATTGGCGGCCGGAAACGAAGACGACCGATCTGGGCCAGGGCCGGTCGCGCCACCACGTGACCGTGCATACGCCGGAAGGAACGCTCACGTACGTTGTCGAGTCAAACCCGGTAACGCAGTGGATCGTGGAACACATGATCAAGGGGCCGGACGACGTGGACCGGATCGAGCGGTACATGCCCGTACCTCGGCTGGACCGCGACACCCTGGCCCGCGAGTACGACCGCGTGGGCGACGACGGCATCGTGCGGGGATTCGTCTTCGGCAACCAGGGCGGCTGCTGGCAGGACGCCTGC
>JAFGJQ010000038.1 GCA_016929015.1 Phycisphaerae bacterium
ACCGCGTGCTCTTCGCCGAACGCAGCCCGCGATGCTCCAGAACGTATCCCAGCAGGGCGGCAACGCAGACCGCAACGGCCAGGATCGTGTACACGCGGCCCGAAGCGCTACGGACCCCGGGATCCACGTGGGGCTCGGGAGCATGCATCCCCGAGTCGCTCGCGGATTCCGGCGCGTCAACCCACGGCGATGCGACGCTCTGCGGCGTGTGATCAGGGGGTGCCTGGCTCATTCCGGTTAATCCTCCGGGCGCGGATGCTGAACTCCACGCCGCCCGATGCCAACCGCGACGTCCGGGGCGGCGACGTCTCGAACTCGGAATCGCGGGCCACGCTCTCGCCGATGCGTTCGGCATCGCGGTGATCCCGGGTCTGCCCCCGGAGCGAGAGCTGCTGGGCGTCCACGTGCAACTCCGAGACCAGGATGCGCACGTCGTCGGGGATGCGTGACGCCCAATCGCGGATGTCGGCCAGGAGTTGCAGGCGTGGCCGGGCGATCTCTGCGGCTCGCACGGAGGCTTGGTCCGAGCGCCGGGTGACCGCCTCCAATCGCCGCCGTTCCGATGCGACGCGAAGAGCCGCCCCGGCGGGCGGTGCCGCGGTGCCGAAAACCTCGCGGTAGATGATGGCTTGTTGTTCGCGCAGGTGCTGGGCGTCCCGTTGGGCCGTTGCTCGCTGGCGGTGCGTGTCAAACGCCAACACGAGGAGCAATGCGGCCAGGATCGCCAGGCAAGCCCGCACCTTGCGGCCCACGGGGGACCATCCGTTACCGCGGGCCAGGCTGTCGGTCCGCAGGTCAGGCTGACGATCCCCGCGTGCCGCCGCCGTCAGCAATTCGGTCAGGGGTCGTGGTTGCCACGAACCGGGCATGGCTTTGCCCGGCGAATCCTCATCGACCGGTGTGTCGGACACCGTTTCGGGGCTCACGGACGCGGCGCGGAGGTCCCATACGACGGACGCGCTCAACGGCATCTTGGGATCGTCAGCCGTGAGGTTCAACTGCCGCTGAAGGTATGCTTGCGGATCCGTGCTCGGCAGATGGATGGACCGGACCCATTCCGGCATGCCATCCTCGCCCACGCGGGCAAACGCCGCCCGCGTCTGATCGAGAAGAAGAACATCCCCCGGCTGCCCCTCCGATGCCAAGGCCGCAATGCCGGCAAAGAGGTCCACGCGCAAATGTTCCACGGTCACAGATCGGGCCTCGACGTGGTCGAGCAGACTCCGCAGCCGGGCGATCGGGGCTGCCACGCCCCAGACGGTGGCTGAAGCGTCATGCACGAAAGAGCAGACGACGTTTTCGAGCGTGTGGGGCAGGAACGGTTCGAGCTGGTACGTGGCCGGGGCGGGACGGAACCGGTGTTCGGCCATCTCGAGCCGGCGGACGAAGCACCACTGCGCGGGGACAATCAGGTCGATGGCGCGGACCGGCACTCCCAATGACTCCAGCGCGGCAACAATCGCATCGGCAATCGATTCCGCGTCCGTGTCCGGCGTCGCCGTGTCCGTTCGGGCTGCGCCGGCCGTCTGTTCGACATGCCAGCTTCCCCGGCGGCGGAGCCGGCCGGCCAGCACAAACGTATCGGCTACCAATACGACGCAGCGTGTGCTCATGGGCCACCTTGCGGCTTGCCACGAGGAGGAGTCACTTCGATCCAGGCAACGCGGTCCGCATTCTTGAGCTGCACGCGGCCGGGCTCGATCGCCATGACCACGTAGGCATCCAGCACGTCGCCCGGACCGACCATCCGGGGCTTGCCCGCCTGACCGACCAGGTGGGCCCGCGCCCGGGTATCCACCAGGAACGTCCCGAGGAGCCGGGGCAACGGCGGCGGCGGTTTTGCAGGCTCGGCGACGGCCGGCGCCGGGGCGGGCGGGATCGGCGGCTGCTGCAAATCGCGCTGCCAAAGTACCGCGAAGCTCTGCAGCGGCGCGAGGTCAGCCGCGTTCGCGTCTTGCCCCGGGTCCGTCGTCCGAGTCTTGACCGCGGCCGCTGACTCTGCCGTCGGGTGCCCGTCGCGAAGGACCATCCGCCCCGCCGCAACCACCAGAAGCAGCACCAAGCCAGCTTCCACGGCGGTTAGCGCACTGAGTATCGCGCGGGATCGGTTCACCATACGATCTGCCCCCGGTAGTTGACGTGCTGCACTCGGCCATGGGCCAACGTGGCCACGACGTACCATCGGCGGCAGTCGCTGCCGATGCGCGTCTCGATGGTCAGGGCGTAGCGCTGCAGGTCCAGGGCGATGCGCGATTGCACGCGCTCTCGGTCCTCCGGACCGACCTTTTGGAGCAGTTCGGCGAGAGTCGCAGACTCGGTCGCGTGGTGCCGGGCGGCCAGGATGGCGTCTGCAGCTTGCGGCCCGACGTCGGCGAGCACGGCGCGGAGGACCTCGGGCCGAGCCCGGCGGACGTCGACCCTTCCATCGCCGAAGAATGTCACAACGTCCGACCACGCCAGCGTGTCCTCACTCGCGTCGGCCGGATCTCGAAACACCCCATCCGGCGACCGGTCCGCCAGGACCTGGTCGAACCAGACGTAGCGCGGGACCGCCGGTTCGTCCGGGCCGGCTTCGGACGGCCGCAGATCCACGCGTGCCGCAGGCAGCGACAGCGAACGCTGCAGCCGCCGGAGATTCGATGCCAACGTGCGATCCTGCTCCGGCGTCGCGAAGGCGGCAACATTGAACTTGCCCCCGTCGTCAGCGATCCGGCACCACACCACACATTCGCCAAGCGTGAAGGTCACCGGGTCCGCCTCGAGAAGCCCGTCCGGGCCCCTTTCCGGTGAGCGGCGGTCCAGATGGACCGCCGCCACGCGGATTGCACTGTCCACGGCCAGTCCGTGTTGCAGGGTGTTGACGGACCGGTGGGTACGCACGGCCTCGATCCCGGCGGTAGCGACCAGGCGGGCGCTGACCGCCGCGGCCAGCACGACGAGCAGGAGAGTCATGACCAGGGCGACGCCGGACCGGCGACGGATCCCCTGCGATTCTCGCTGAGCCCCGTTACTCATCGGATTCGCTCCGCACAACAAACGTCCGCGTCGTGGGCGATAGCGGTGTGATCGGCATCCATACGCACGTCATCCGGACCGCTTGGCATCGCGTGGCCAGGGACAGGGTCCGGGCCGAGAGCGGTTGCCACCCCCGGCCATCGAACAATTCGCAATCCACCCGGCTGACCTGTGTCGCGACGCGGGTCGAGCCCCGGGACGCGGCGTGAACCAGCGGCTCGACTTCACGCAACCACTGCAGTCCGCCGTCCGGCTCATGCGACTGCACCAGCCGATAGGTAATCCGCGCCGGGACCTGCGGCGTGTACAGATCATCGGTCGGTTCCGCGACCCGGGCGACCAGTTGCAGGCGCGACCGGTGGTGGGCATCCAGATCGATGACCGGCGATTCGCCGGGCAGCATGCCCGCCCAGTCCCGTTCAAGCGTCTGGAGCGGATACTCGATCCTCGCTCGCGTCTGGGCGGCCGTCCGGATCGAATCTTCGGCGACGGCCATCTGGACCGCGACTTGGCCGACCACGGTCAGCAGCAGGCTGGTCAACACCAGCGCTACCAACACTTCGACGAGCGTGAAGGCCCGCATCCTGTTGTCCTCATTGTGTCGTTCGCCCCGCCAGCGACGTGTCGCGGCCCGGGGCCGCGGGCACCGACTCCGCCGGCGGGACGAGCCATTCGTACGCCACAGCGGCCACGGGATCCGAGACGCGGTCCCGCGGCGACGCCACGACGCGAATCCGTACCCAGTCGTCGTGCATTCCCACAGCCTGCGGCTGCACCGTCCGTGACCAGACCCAATCCGCCGCGTCCGGGAACGTTCCCTCCGCCGGCTGGGTGACGTCCTCTCGCGCGAGTTCCCATTGCACAAGCAACTCCCGAACGAGGCGGGCAGCCTGATCCCGCTCACGCAGCTCGGCCAATTGCTGCAGCGCCCGGCCCTGGGCGACCAAAAGGGCCGACACCACGGTGGCCAACAGCACGAGGGCCGCGACCACTTCGAACAGGGTCAGGGCCGGGCGTCGTCGCCGCCACCCTCGTAGGATTCCACGTCTTCCACCCGCCACGGCATGTAGCTCCGTGTTAGCTCGTCGACGCTGCCACCACTCGCCGCCGGCGTCGCGCTGCGGGCGACCCCCAGGATCCCGTCGATCACCACGACGCCATGCCATCCGCCTGCCTGCAGCACGACTCCGTAGGAAGGACTCGTGCCGTCCGGCTGAATGCGAATGCCCAGCGGCTCGGTCTGGCCATCCGGCTGCTGCATGCTGGAGCCGGCCACCAGCGTGACGCCCCGGCCCCACTGAAACACGCGGCCTTCAGACCAAGCCCATGCTCCCTCCATTCGTGCCGGCGTCTGAAGCGTCATACGGCCAGTCCCCAAGAGGAAGAGTAACCGTTGCGGCCGTCCCTCGACATACGCCTCGGTCCGAGCCAGTTGGTCGATCGCAGGGACGGTTGCCAAAGCCGATCGCAATCGCCCCGTTGCGGACACGGCATCGAACCCTGCCACAACCACGCCGGCTGCCAACAACAACAGCACAAGCACCACCATCAACTCCACCAGCGTGAAGGCGAGGCCAGGTTCCCGCCTGCCCCGCTCGCATTGTGGTGCGTCAGCCGCCGGCCGCGTCGTCGGCGTCCCAGTTCGTGATGTCCCGGTCGGCACCTTCGCCGCCCTCCTGTCCGTTGGCCCCGTAGCTGATCAGGTCGAACGTGCCGTGCAGCCCCGGGTATACGTAGACGTACTCGTGGCCCCACGGATCGAGCAGGTCGCCCTGCAGGATTCCGTTGGGGTGGGCGGCAGTCTTCGCCTTCAGGGACGCCAAGCCCTCCTCGTTACTCGGGTAGCGGCTGCTCTCGGTATAAAAGAGCTGCAGGGCGTTGCTGATCTGGGCGATCTCACTGCGGGCGACCGCCTGCTTGCCGGTGACCAGGTAGTCATTGACCGCCACGGTCACTACCGTGGCCAGCAGCCCGAGCAGCACGATCACGACCATCAGCTCCACCAGGGTGAACGCAGGTTGGCTCGGTAACGGCGTTCGTCGAGACCGCACCCTCTTCATTCGCAATACCGCACGTATGCTCATCGCAGCATCCTCGTGACATCCAGGATCGGCAGAATCGTGGCCAGGATGACGAACCCGACGCCGGCGGCGATGACCACGATCAGCAGCGGCTCGATGGCCGCGGTGAATCGGCTCAGAGCGAGGCTCACTTCGGTCTCGTAGTCCTGCCGCAGCGCTTCGAGCATCTCCGGCAGTTCGCCGGCAGACTGCCCGACGGCCACCAAGTGGACCACCAGGGGTGGGAAGACCCGCGAGTTCGCCAGGGCGGGGGCCACGTCACTGCCCGCCCGAACCGCTTCTTCCACCGCAGCAAGCTCTTCAGCCAGGACGAGGTTCCGGGTGCCTCCGCGGATGAGCGCGATCGCCTCGGTGAACGGCACGCCCGTGCCCAGCAGGAGACTGGCCTGCTGCGCAAAGCGGGCGACCAGGGTCTTCTTGAGCAACGTCCCGAGCAACGGCGTTCTGAGCAGCAGGGCCTGTGCCACCCGGCGGCCCCGGCGGGTTCGCAATAGGGTCGAGGTGCCCACCGCAAGCAGACCGAGTCCCGTCAGGATCCAAGGCCAGCCGACCACCAGGGCATCGCTGATCTGCTTGAGCAGCGCTGTCGGCGCCGGCAGCGGCCGGCCGTTGGTCTCGAGGACCCTCAGAAGTTGGGGGATCACGAAGGTCATCAGGAAGATCGTGACGCCGCAGCCGAGCGTTACCAGGATCATCGGGTAGGCCAATGCGGCCGTGACGCGGGCGGCGAGCTTCGTACGCTCACGCAGGAACCCACCTAGCTGAGTAAGGGCCTGGTCGAGCGTTCCGGCCTTCTGCCCCACGGTGACCGCGGACAGGAACACGCCTTCGAACCACGTAGCGTGCTCCCGCAACGCATCGGCCAGGGACGCCCCGCCCACGACGCGTTCCCGCACGTCGCGGAGCACGATCTGCCAGCGGCGGTGGGTGGTCTGCTGGATGAGCACGTCCAGCGCTTCCGCCAGCGGTACGGCCGCCCGCAGCAGCATGGCCAACTCCCGGGCAAAATCCGCCACGCGGGTCTCCCGCCGGGACCGCGAGGCAAAGCGAGTCCAGGACGTCAGGTCCGCCAACGAGGTTCGTCCATTCCGTCCCGCGCCACGGGCCGGATCGAAGCGTTCGATGCGCCAGCCCTGGGCCCGCAGGTGTTCACGTCCCTCCGTCGGGGTATCCGCAGTCAACGTGCCGCACCGCCGAGCACCGGCCGCATCGAGGCCTTTGTATATGTACACGCCCATCGGTCTTCCCGGTCATTCTCCGCCGTCGCACGTCGTCAGCGGCCCGCTACGATCGGCCGCAACTCACTCATTCGGACGCCGCCCGCGCCGTTCGTGCCTCGGCCTCTTTGTCCATCTCCTCGTCGTGGGTTACCCGCAGCACTTCCTCCACGGTGGTGCGGCCGGACTGGAGTCTTTCCAGGGCGTCCTGGCGAAGCGTCCGCATGCCCGCGTCCATGGCGGCACGACGGATTGCTGTAGCCTCCGCACGCTGGATGATCTGCCGGCGAACGCGCTCGTCCACCACCAGCAATTCAAAAATCCCAGTCCGCTCGTAGTAGCCGGTCTGGGTGCAGCGCGGACAACCAGAGCCCCGGCAAAAAGCCGTATTGCCGACTTCGCTGGGCAGCCCCAGGCGTGCGATGTCCGTCCTGGCAATTTCCACCGGATGAGCACAGTCCGGGCACACGCAGCGGATGAGTCGCTGGGCCAGGACCGCCAGCACCGAGCTGGCCACCAGGTATGGCTCCACGCCCAGGTCCAGCAACCGCGTCACCGCGCCTGCTGCGTCGTTCGTATGCAGCGTGCTGAACACCAGGTGGCCGGTCAGGGCGCTCTGCACGGCCATCCGCGCCGTCTCCTCGTCCCGAATCTCGCCCACCATGATCACGTCCGGATCCTGCCGCAGCACGGTTCGTAATCCGGTGGCGAAGGTCAGGCCCTTCTTGTTGGAGACCTGGGTCTGGCTGATGCCCGACAACTGGTACTCGATCGGATCCTCGAGCGTCAGCACGTTCAACTCGCGGCTGTCGATCTCCTGCAGCGCTGCGTAGAGCGTGGTGCTCTTGCCCGACCCGGTCGGGCCGGTAACCAGCAGAATGCCGTGTGTCCGGCGAATCAGCTGCCGGAAGCGATCCAGATCCCGCAAGTTCATGCCCAGTTCCGGCAGTTTGTAGAGCCGGGCCGACTTGTCGAGCAGACGCAGGACGACGCGCTCCCCGAAGCTCGTGGGCAGCGAACTGATCCGCAGGTCGATGACCCGGTCGCCGATGCAGACGGTCGTCCGTCCGTCCTGGGGAAGGCGTTTTTCCGCGATGTCCATGCGTCCCAGCACCTTGACCCGGCTGACCACCTCGTCCAGCAGGGCCGTCGGAATGTGGACGTAATCGTACAGCACTCCGTCCACGCGGAGTCGCACCTGGACCCGGTCCTCGAGCGGCTGCACGTGCACGTCGCTGGCCCGGCGCTTGACCGCTTCCAGCAGCATGAGATTCACCAGGCGGACCACCGGGGCCGCCGCCGCGTGATCCAGGAGGTCCCGGTCGTGCTGAAGCGACCGAAGCAGCGTGTCCTCCTCGCGGGCATCGATCTGGTCAATGATCAACTCCGCGCCGCCTGACTGCTGGCTGTACGCCTGGTGCAGCGCAGCCAGGATCGTATCCCTTGGAGCCAGAACGGGTTCCACGGCGCGGCCGAGTTGGGCGGCGACGGCATCCAGCACCGCAACGTCGGTCAGGTCGGGCGCAACGACCGGAATGACGCCGTCGCTGGCGGCCAGTCCGAGTACGCAAAAGCGCCGGGCGAATGCGATGGGGATCCGCCGGACGAACTCCGGATCGACCGCGGCCGGGTCCACGGCGTTCAGCGTGGGCACGGGCGGTGGCGGCGTGTCAGCCGCGCCAGGTTGGCGGATCATTGCATCCACATCGTCTCATCCCGCGGAAAATCCCCGCTCTCCACGTCCGCCCTCTCCAGGGCCCGCTCGCTGAAGAAGCGCAGGTCCTGGAACTGATCGTCCCGCAGGATCACCGGGCGCACGAACGCGAAGATCCGCGTCCGCGTCCGGCTGGCAGCGCTGTTCTGGAACAAGACCCCCAGCAGCGGAATCCGCCCCACCAGCGGGACTTCCGACACCGTGTCGGACTGGTTCTCGATCTCCAGCCCGCCCACGATCACCGTGTAGCCGTCCGGCACGTCCAGCTCCGCCGAGAACGAGTTCGTGGTGCGGGGCGGCGGGATCGTCGCCGACGACGAGGCCCCGGAGAAGCTGCTGAACGTCAGATCGTACTTGAGCGAGAGGTGGTCGCCCTCCGCCAAGTGCGGAGTGACCGTGAGCGTCGTGCCCGCCGCCTCGAATCCCGCAAACGACGTCGTGGCCACGGTGTCGGACGCGTTGACGCTGGTGAACGGAGCCTCGTCGACGTTCTTGAGCGTTGCCGTGGCGTGGTCGCTGACCACGATCCGCGGCGTGCTGATGATCCGGGTGTCGCCATGGGTCGCGAGCGCTTGGAACAGGAACGGCACCTCCTTGGGCCCGATCAATACGCCGTTCGCACCCACGCCCGGCGCCAGCACGCGTTGGCCGGTGCCCACGTCAAGCTCGGAGAGCCCGAAGCTCGAGAACAGCAGGTAATCCCATGGCTCGCCCAGGTCCAGCGACTCCAGCTCCACGCCGACTCGTAACGCATCGTTCAGGGTCACCGCCACCAGCGTCATCTCGATCAGCACCTGGCCGCGCCGGCGGTCGAGCTGGTCGATCAGCGCGGACAGCTCTTCGTGGAACTCGGGCGTACCCACGGCCAAGATCGCATTGGTAGACTCGTCCTCCGTAAGCACGTAGTCCGGCCCGACGACGCGGCGGCCCGCCTTCTCCGCGGGCGCGGTCGACGCGATCGGCTCCTGGGCCGGCGGCATCGGCGGGATCTGGCCTGGACCCAGCGGGCCGGGGGGCCGGTTCGGGCCGGGAGGCCCGCTAACTGCCTCCTCCGCCGTCGGTACCTCGCGGCTCGACAGGATGGTGTTGACCGACGCCTCCTCCAGCAGCTGGGTGAGTGTATCGAGCAACTCCGCGACCGGCCGGTTCCGCGGCCGGTAGACGCGCAAGCGCCGGGCCGCCGCCGGCATGCTCTGGTCCTCCCGCTCCACGAGTTCGCGGATTTGCTCCTGCAGCGGCGGCGACGCGGTGACGTACAGGCTGTTCGCGACGTCGTCGACGTACAGGTGCACCGCATCCTTGCCCAACCCGGCCTCCGCGAGCACGACGTTCTGCACCAGCGTGCGCAGTCGGGCCGCCGACGTGTATCGTGGGGTGTAGATCCGCGTGGGCCGCACGTCTTCCCGCGGTTGGTCGAACTGGGCGATTAGCGACTGGGCCCGTTGAACGCCCTCCTCGGGACCGACGATCACCAACGCCCCCGGGACAATGTCCGGCAGCACGTTGACTTCCGCGCCTTTGCGAACGGGCGGCATCTCCGCCTGGAGCACCGTCTGCACGGGTGTGACCAGCCGCTCCGGGGGCTGGTGCTGCGTGGAAACGATCGTAGTGACGATCGGCTCGCCGGCCGCGTCCACCAGCTCCACCAGCCGGGCGATCCGCTGGACCACCGGCTCGTAGTCCGTCACGAGAATCGCGCCCCGCTCCGGCACCTCGATGATTGAGGATTGGGCGGACGACGTGAAGCCGCCGATCCGGCTGATCACCGCCTTCGTGTCGCCAGACGGAACCCGGATCGCCTGGGTCACCACGCGCGCCGGCTGCGCGTCCGGCGGCATCGGCCCGGCCCGGACAATGTCTGTCAGGCGTTGCACATCGCTGGCGGCGACGATGCGATAGAACCCCGCTGGGCCGGATTCGATGAGCGTCAGACCCCGCAACTGCAGCACGGCCCGCAGTAATTCCAGCAACCGGTCCCGCGGCAGTTCCACGTGCCCCGGCCGCAGCACGGCTGTCTGGTTCTTAAGCTCGTCACCATAGAGCACGCGGATGCCCAGCGTCTGGCTCGTGAAGTCGACCAGCGCTTCCACCGGGATCTCTTCGGGATAGTCGATGGTCACCATCTGCGGCTGCGACGTGGCGGCACCGGGGGAGTCGAGCGCCATCGCCCGCGATGCCAGCAACGCAACACAGAGGATCGCTATACGATAGTTGATGGGCATACCACACCCTGTCTGCGCAAACCGCATCGCAACGGCATCGAGTTGGTCGCGGCAACTCGCGTGTTCCAGTCCGACCTGCGTGCGTCCGGGTCCTTAACCTGCCGCGTCCGCAGGTAGCACGGTTTCGAGCGCGGTGCGGGTGTTCTGCAGGGCCTGGCTCGCGTATCCGTCGTAGGCCACGATCATCCGCCGGTTCTCGTCGGTCAGGATGGTCGCGAGGGCACTCTGCCACGCCGTCTCCGCGGTCTGCCGGCTCTCGGGCGTGCGGGCGTTCGCCATCTGCAATTCGTAGTGTCGCTTCGCCCGGGCGTAGTCGCTTCTCTGCTGGCGTGTCAGGGCGAGCATTCGCAGGGGCAGGGTTTGGCTCCAGCCGTTCTGGATCGCCGTCCAGGTCGCCTGTTGCGTTTCGGAGAGCAACGGCCCTATGCTCGTCTTCAACCCGGCGAGCGATTCGTCATATGACGCCCGCGCTGCCTTCAACTCCTGTCGGGCGGTGGCCAGAGCGCTCGCATTCCCCGCATCGAGAGGCCCCATGCGGATGCGTTTCTGGATCGTGCGGACGGTCTGGAGCCTCTGGGCGATCGCGGCCTGCTGAGCGGCCAGCGTGCTCTGATTCGCCTCGTACCACGCGCGAGCCTCGCCCACCAGCTCTAGCGCCTGGGCCTCGGTAACGTTCAACGCGGCCATGGCTTGCGGGTCGAGATCGATTGCGCCGAGCACGCTGAGCAACGCCTCTCGCTCCACCACCGCCACTTGGGCGTGGGGCGCCGGGGGGTCGCCGCCGGCCACGACTCGGTCCGCGCGTCCGTTGAAGAACCAGGCGGCGCCGCCCAGGGCCGTCAGGACAAACACGATCAGCATAAGTCTCCAGTTTCGCTGCAAGTGCTTCATGGGTACACACCTCGTGAGGATGTAACTACAGTTTCGGCGACCACAACATGGCGAGGACTGAACGCTTTGTAGCTTATACGCCGATCGGGGCGCGTGCAAACACATTTCGGTTTTTTCTGGCGGCGTGAATCGTATCGAGAGGAAATGTGATGTCGCGCGACACTCGCTCTCCAAAGTAGTTTGTCCGCGGTTGGACGTTCGTATGCGCGAAGGAATGCGAGAACATTGCCGCGTCGATTCAAAAATAAACTCCCGCGCGCGACACGGCCGTAAAACAAAGAGTGAACCGGAAGTTATAGATTGGCTCGTGTGTTGTGAGATTCGCGAGAATGGGATTTTCCCCTTGCCCTGAAGATGGCACGCGTGTATAGCGTAGAGCATGGCTGGTTATCCCGTCCCTACGACGAGCTTCTGACTGATCCAGCCGTAGAGGTCGGGGCACATTGTAACCCTTGAGTATCGCGGTGAGGGACACCATGCGCGGAGCGTCTGCGCGAACCGCACTCATTCTGCTCGGCTCGGTGCTGCTAGTGTAATCTTTCGTAATTAGTGCAACTTATCTGCCGCTTGCTGGTATCACTCTTCAGAAGGAGGATGATACCGATGCGAGTGGC
>JAFGJQ010000039.1 GCA_016929015.1 Phycisphaerae bacterium
GCCACTCGCATCGGTATCATCCTCCTTCTGAAGAGTGATACCAGCAAGCGGCAGATAAGTTGCACTAATTACGAAAGATTACACTAGATCCTCCTGCATACACGCGCCCACGGTTCTGGAGTGACCGGTGACGACCTGCCTCCATCCCGGCCGATACGGCCATTATACCGCTGCCAGCTTTCAAACCAAGAGACAGTCTGGCCTGCCCGGTTCGAGCGCTGCAAGGGGGAGCAAAAGGTGTCAGGGAGCAAAAGGTGTCAGGATGATTTTTCCGGACGAGCAGTCCGCCCGGCGTTAGGCTGTGGTCGTGGTAAGCCCCGCATGCAACACGAAACGCGGGGCGGCATATCGTCCGCTGAACCGCGTGGTTCGCATCCACGGGCATCGGGACACATTCCAGAGCTACCACACCAAAGAGAAAGACCGCACGGCGCGAGGCGAGTGCCGCTCCCATGGCCTGGATGGACACTCACCTGATTCCCGCGGCACTGCGTGCGATTGTGACCCGGCGAGCTACTTCTCCTTCGCCGCCATGTGCAGCGCCTGGTCCAGGTCGGCGATGATGTCGTCCGGGTGCTCGCCGCCCACGCACAGGCGGACCAGGTTGCCCGGGATGCCGGCCAGCTTGCGGCCTTCCTCGCCCTGCTGCTGGTGCGTCGAGATGGCCGGTATGGTGGCCACGCTCTTGATCCGGCCCAGGTCCGTCGCTCGCCAGATGCGCTGGAGATGATCGAAAAACCGCCGCGCCTGCTCCGGGCCGCCCTTCACGCAGAAGCTCATCAGATGCCCGTACCGGTTCACCGGCTTGCCATACAGATCGTCATGCTCCGCATCCACCAGCCACATGTACCGGCTGGCCAGCTCGTGCAGCGGGTGGTTCGGCATGCCCAGGTACTCCACGCGCTCGATTTGTGGGTGCTTTTCGATGTGCTCGGCCACCTTCATCGTGTTGCGGCTGAGCATGTCGATCTTGGAACGCAGCGTCCGCATGTCGTTCAGCGTGAGGATCGCCTGCATCGGGTGCAGGTTCGGGCCGTAGTCGCGGTTGGGCAGGTACTTCACGTACAGGCAGAAGTCCTTCTTCAAGGCATCGTTATCGATGCTGCACGTCAGGTTCTGCTTCGCGATCACCGCCCCGCAGATGCCGAACCCGCTGCTGCTGAGCGTCTTGCTGGCGGACTGCACCACAATGTCCGCGCCGTGGCAGATCGGCCGCAGCAACGCGGGCGTGGCCACCGTCGTGTCGCAGATCAGCGGCAGGTTGTGGCTGTGGGCCAGATCGGCAACGGCCGCGATGTCAAAGAACCCCTGCTGCGGGTTGCTGGGCAGCTCGCCGTACAGAAAGCGGGTGTTCTTGTCGATCTTCGAGGCCCACTCGTCAATGTTCGCCGGGTTCTGGATCCACCGGCACTCGATGTCCCGTTCCGCCTGAAGGCGCACGTCAAACTGCTGGAACGTGCCCCCATAGCACTGGGCGGTGGCCAGGAAGTTTCGCGGTTCGTGGCGGTCGTGCGTGCGATGGACCAGAAACGGCTGAACCGCCGTCATGATGGCGGCCATGCCCGACGACGTGGAGCAGCATGACGTCTCTCCGTCAAAGCCGTAACCCTCCAGCAGGGCCAGCGTCCATTCGTAGTAGTACGTCGACGGGTTGGCGATGCGCGAATAGCACCACGAGGGGATCAGGTAGGCCAACGCGGCGGCCATCTCATCCGAATCGCGAAACGCCTGGGCCGAGCTCATGAACACCGGCTCGATGATCGCGCCCTGGTAGTCCTCGATGGCGTCCTGCACGGAATACAGCCCATGCACGGCGATGGTGTCGAACTTCCACTTCTTGACGACGTCGCGGATGTACTGGCCGCGCTGGGCCAGGTACGCGTTGTTCCGATCGATGTACCGCTGCATTCCGGGAGTGATGATGACTTCGTCGCCGCCGTACATGAGGGACCTCCTGTAGATGGGCCGCTGCATGGCGAGCCATCCAGCAGCATATCCGATGGGCGTTCCGCTTTCCACACGCCAACAACCTTCTTTTGGACAATGGGTTACGGTTTTCGGTCGCCCGCAGGACGACGCGGCGCCCGTTTTCTTGCGCGCCTGGCTTGCTTCCTGCAAATGTATGGTATATGTTAGGGTATGGCCCGGCCGGTCCGCGGTGGGGTCGGCGGGCGATGAGATCACGTCTTGCAAGGGGACCAGACATGGGGACAACCGTTCCGAAACCGGCCCTGACGGACAGCCAGCGGCAATTGGTGGACGAGCATCGCTGGTTGGTGGAAATGCACGTGAAGACGCGCGTGCTGAACCGACCTCGATCACGGAGCGGGCCGCAGAAGGACGACCTGATCCAGGAAGGCTGCCTCGGCCTCATCGAGGCGGTCCGGCGATTCAAGCCCGAACGGGGCATTCCGTTCGTTGCGTTTGCCCTGCCGCGCATCCAGACCGCGGTCAACCGGATACGCCTGTCTCACGGGCTGCCGATGCACGTGCCGCACGGCGTGGTGCGGGCGGTGCGGCGGGGAGAGTGCGATCGGGTCATCCCCGCGACGCGAACACTGGTGGAAGAGCCGGCGTCGTCGCCTTGCCGCGGCCATTCCGTCGCTTCGCAACGAAGGCGGGAGACGGTGGGCGACCGGCTTCGGGCCAAGTACGAACGGGCGGTGTGGGCGGCGGTGGAGGCGGAGGCGCAGGAACGCGGCCGCCGATCGGACCGCCGCGACGTTCTGGAGCGGCTGGCCGTCCACCGGCTGCTCGTCCCGGCGGAAGAACACCGCCGTTCGCTTCGCAAGATCGCGCGCGAGACGAACTCGTCCGGTGCCCGCGTCATGCAGTATGAGCAGCGGCTGCGGGAGCGAATTGCGGACGTGCTCGGGCACGACCCACAGGTCCAGCGGCTGCGCGAGGTGGCGCGGGGCCGCGACGAAGGCATGGACACGCCGATCGACGACGCCCTGCACCTGGCCCTGGCGGAACTGGCCGAGCAGCGATTCGTGGCCGTCTTCGATTGCGGCACGCCCGAGACCCGCCGCCGGATGGTGACGCGGCTGCTGGAGGCCAGCGGCCGCCGCGCCAGCGACCTGGTCCGCACGCTTTTCGCCGCCCTGCCCCGCGATCAGCAGGACCTGCTCTGGGTGGAATCGCGGGCGATGGCGGGATGAGGGGGAATGACGAATGAAGAATGACGAATGAAAGATGAAATGCCGCGCGAAAGCGTTCGCTTGACTGTGACCGCGGAGCGAACGGCGGGTACAATGCCACGGCCGCAGCCGGGGCTGCGGAACACGCCTTTGACCAGGAGTGCCATCATGCCTCGTTTCTCAGGCACGATCACTTCGGTTGCCCTTCTTCTCGCTGCAGGTCCGTCGTTTGCCGGACACACGCACTATTTCACGTGGCACCAGCCTCCAGACGACGTCGCGATTGGGCGGTGCATCGCGGAAATGCGGCAGGTTGTTGAAGCCCGAAAGGGAATCCTGGCGGGACCGAGCGGCCAGGGCGCCGCCGTGCGGAGCGACCGGGAAATCCGGTTCAACGGCATCGGTGCGGATGCCCGCGAGCCATTCGTGTTTCCCGGCAGCGTCGGCCTCAACTTCTGCAAAACGTTCGCCAGGCCGTATGACGAGGTGGTGGTCGCCTGCCTGCTGGTGGCTCGCGACTACTTTCCGGCGGACGTGCTGGAGCTCACCAGCGACGGCTCGTGGAGCGACTGGTCCCGCGGAGCGGAACTGTACACACGCGTACTTCATCGCCCCGCGCACAATCCGCTGGGCAGCAGCGGGACGAACGGCGACGGGCGGGCCTGGGTGGTCCTGCTGATCGTCGCCGCCCTGACGGTACTGGCCCTGGTGGGCCTTCGCGGTCGGCAGCGCACCGCCACACGGTAGGGAAGCCGGCCGACAGGACTCGCGTGCGCACCCATTCTGTCATGGGGACAACGAATGCGACGCAAGATCTTCATTGCCTTCGACCTGATCGTCGCCGCCGCCTTCGTCGGGCTGGGCGCGTACAGCTACTGGAAGCCGATCGATTGGGAACTGGAGCATCGCGATGGCTGTTCCGCCGACGCGTCTCTCGCGCGGGACGTCACGCAACCGAGTGGTGTCGTCAGTCATTCAGGGGGGTGGATCGTGAGGAACAGGCGTATTCCTTGCAACTATCCACGGCATCGAGGCACGGCGTAGTGTATGTGTTCACGTGAGGTCGCTTTGCGCGGATGGGAGGTGCCGATGTGACACGAAACACTGCGCATGTCATTCTCCGGTCCGGCGTTTTACTGCTCTGCGCCGGCACCGGCGGATGCCTGGGCCCGCCGCGGCTGGAGTCCGCGTTGGAGGATGCCATCTTCGGCGATCCGCGATTCATCATAGTGCACGGGGATTGCTGCGCGATCGACTGTCTCACGCGGCGGGACGTGGAGGCCGAGGTTGGGCCGGACCGGGCCGTTTCGGCCGAGCCGCCGGAGCCGATGGATGAGTTTCTCCGGGCTGGGTTCGGCCTGTGTGACATTACCCAGGCCAAACCCATCGCGGCCGCCCTGGCCCAAAGCCGGCCCAGCATTGTCTTTGTCTTATATGAAGACAAGGCGGATGCACCGGCGGCGATAGGGCTGGCGAACCGGCTGAACTCCGCTGGGGTTACGACCGGCGCAACCGATACCCGATCCCCGGTGCGCATAGCGAAACCGAACGGTTCGGATGCAGACCATGCCAGTTGAGGAGCAGAGACTCGCTGTGAATGGAGTCACGGGGGTGCAGTGCGTGGGGCCCCTATTCGTCGCCCGACCGAGCGTCGAGGAAGGACTGGAGGATGACCTGGGCGGCCAGGGCGTCGCGGCGGGCCTTCTTCTTCTTGTGCGTCAAACTGGAGCGGGCCATCAGCGAATCGGCGGCGTCGGAGGAGAGCCGCTCGTCCCAGTAGTGGACGGGCTGGTGAGTCTGCGCCGCGAGCCGCTCGCCGAAGGCGCGAACCAGCCGGGCCTGCGGCCCCTCGGTGCCGTCCATGTTCAGCGGCAACCCCACGACCCAGCCCCCCACGTCGTAATCCGTAACGGTGCCTACCACTCTGCGCACGACCTCATCCGGCGGTCCGGCCGCATCCACCGCCGCGAGCGGTGAGGCGATGGTCCCCTCCGGGTTGCCGATCGCCAGGCCGATGCGCTTCGTGCCGTAGTCCACACCGCAAAATGACCGGGGACTGCTCATGCGTGCGTTCGGGATCGCGGCCGGGCGCCTGGCACGCCAAACGAATCGGCACGCGGCGCGGATCAGACGGGAGCGTATCGCGGCAGTGGACGGTCGACAAGCCGGGTCGCGAGACGTGAGAAAGGGATCAGGCCAGCTGCGTGCACGCCACCAGATCAAGCAAGCCGCCATACGGCTCCACGCGGCAGACACGCATGTTCTGACATGCAGCGGGGTGCCTGCGGGGATGGACCCGGCTCACGCTGAGGGTCTGGCCGGCCGCCAGCGAGGTCCCGTTCGCAGTCACGAAAGCCAGCCCGCCCGTCGACCGGTCGGTAGACCAACCGGCGCGGAAATTCTCCTGGCATTCGCCAAGCCACCAGACGCGCCCGGCGTGCGGTGTGCGACGGGTGGCACGTCGGTCGGGCTGTTGGCAATGATTCATGCAGTGTCTCGGCGTTTGCCGCGGTTCGGCGTCCAGGCGTTCCGGTGGGCGGTCTGCACCCGGTCGTCATCTGGTATTGTCGACCGACGGTTCGCCTCACTTTGGAACGTAGGGCCGCAACTCATTATCGGACTTGGACATCCGTCCACCCCGGGTTGGAAAACCACGCCGCGCGAGGCTGATCCGTCGGCGAGAAGCCGGCCCCAGAGGGCGGCCGGCGCAATGAAACGCAGTTTCAGTGGTGCTTACAGGTGATTTCGGGCAGTCTGTATATTGCATCACGCGGTGCATAGCGAGTATACTCGGACGTTGCCGGGCATGATACGCACTCTTTTCCGCGCCCGGACCAGGGACTTGCCCATTCTGAACAGGAGTCGCCCGTGGGTGCAGCACCACCGGCGGCGAAGCGGTTCGTTGAGGCAGCGGGTTCCCGTTGTGACGAACCGGCGCCGTGGCGGACGTCTCTTGTTGTCGGGTTGTCGATTTCCCTGGGTGGCGCGTGCGAGTTGTGTTGCCATGCCGGTACGCATCTGCGCTGGGATCCGGGGGTGACGGGTACTCCGCCTTCGGCGAAAGGGTCTGTCGTCCTTTCTCCAGGTGTCCCTTCACCGGAGGGAACAGATGAGGGAAGCACGCCGGTTGCGTGCCGGTTTCCGTGTGTCGGAAACGCGGTGCGGCCGGGTGCATCTGTTTCTTCGACGGGGAAAGTAGCGGATGACGCCACGGACGGGGATCTCGTCTCGCAGAAACGTCCGACCCCTCTGTACCCTCCGGCCGATGTCAATCGGGGCATCGCGGCCGGGCAGCCCCCGAGCCAACGTCCTTTCCTCTGAAAACCCGCGTTGCCTCTTGCGCCCGTGTGCCCGATGCAGTGCCGGACGCCGGCGACGAGTATCGATTTGTGTTGAACGGTATCGGCCTTTACCGCCCCGGACGAATCGTCTGCGGCAGCCAGGGCCGGTTTTCATTCCTGACAGACTTTGGAGGAGGTGCCAGTGATGCGAAGCAAAGCGATTCTATGGGGCATGGCGGTGCTGTGTACGGCCACCGCGTGGGCGTCGCCCGAGGTGGACAATCCGTACGTGACGGACCGTGAGATGGCAAAATCAATGGATGGCAAGCACGAATTTTCGTTCGTGCCGCTGGCCCCGGAGGGCGGCCTGCGCGCGACGGGCGATGACTGCACGGACCCGCTGCTGATCAGCATTCCGGCGGCCCTGCCCTACACAGACGCGAATCAGACCAACTGCGGTCGGGGGAATACCTACGCCGACACTTGCTTGGGCAGCTACGACGGCGGCGAGGACATCATCTACGCCATCACCGTCACCGAGGACGTGTGCGTCGACGTGGTGCTTTCCTCGACTTCCACCTGGAAGGGCATCGCCATCGACGACCAGTGCCCACTGAGCGCAGGACTGACCGAGTGTCTGTACAAGGGAACGACGAGCGGCACGGCCGACGTGACGCTGAGCAACGTGATGCTCTACGCCGCGGTCGGCACGTACTACGTGATGATCGACACTTACCCGTCGCCGGACTGCATTCCGAGCTTCACGCTGACGATCACGCCGTGCCCGACCCTGGGCGCCTGCTGCAAGCTGGACGGCACGTGCGAGGAACTGACGGAGGCCGAATGCCTGGCCGACCCGAACTACTACTCGTTCGAGGGCCTGGGCACCGAATGCGCGACCACGGTCTGCACCGGCGCGTGCTGCTACGCGGACGGTTCGTGCACCGACGATCCGGAGGCGGTTTGCGTCGGGGCGGGCGGGACTTGGCAGGGACTCGGCACGGACTGCGCGACGACAATCTGCCCGCTGCCCCCGGTGGATTGCACCAACCCGACGCCGGTGACGGATGCGTTCAGCGTGCTGGACGACTCGACCTGCGGTCGAGGGTACAACTACAGCGACACCTGCCTGGGCTCGTACGACAGCGGCGAGGACATGATCTACGAGTGGACGATCACCGCCGACGGTTGCTATGACATCCTTCTGGATCCGAAGGGAACGACATATTCGGGCGTGGCCGTCGACAGCGTCTGTCCGCTGGATGCCGGCGCCACGGACTGTCTCTACAAGAGCACCAATGCCGGCAGCGCAGCGCACGGGTTCCGCGCGGAGCTGACGGCGGGGATCTATTACATCATGGTCGATACGTATGCGTCCCCGGACTGCATCCCGGCGTTTGACCTGACGGCCACGCCGTGCCCGACGCTGGGCGCCTGCTGCAAGACGGACGGCACGTGCGAGGACCTGACGGAGGCCGCCTGCCTGGCCGACCCGAATTACCTGGAGTATGCCGGGCTGGGCACCGCGTGCGCGACTACGGTCTGCACCGGCGCCTGCTGCGACGCCGCCGGCGTGTGCACGGAGGGCTCGCAGGCAGACTGCGTATTGGCCGGCGGAACGTGGCAGGGCATCGGCACGGACTGCGATCCGAATCCCTGCCCCCCGGTCAACGACAACTGCTCCGGTGCTATTGCGGTGTCGGACGGTACGCCGGCGGCCACGGGCTACAACTGCGCGGCCGGTGTGGACGAAGTGGAGGCGAGCTGCCAGAGCAATTCGAACAAGGACATCTGGTATGCCTATACGGCGACCTGCACGGGGATGGTGAGCGTGGATACGGAGGGCAGCACGTCTACGGACACGGTGCTGTCGGCGTATGACGCCTGCGCGGGGACCGAAATCGCCTGCGACGACGACAGCGGCTCGGGCAATCTGTCCCTGCTGACGTTCAACGGGACCCTGGGCACGACGTACTACATTCGGGCCGCGTCGTACAGCACGGGCTGCGGCGACATCAACGTCAACATCAGTTGTGCATCCTTGGGCGCCTGCTGCAAGACGGACGGCATCTGCGAGGACACCACGGAGGCCGACTGCCTGGCGGACCCGGATTATCTCACCTTTGCCGGGCTGGGTACCGAGTGCGCAACGACGGCCTGCACCGGCGCCTGCTGCATTACGGGCGGCGACTGCCTGGACGGATCGTACGCGGACTGCGTGTCAACCAACGGATTCTGGATGGGAATCGACACGGAGTGCGCCACGACGACCTGCCCGCTGAATCCGGTGGACTGTTCCAACCCGACGCCGGTGACGGATCTGTTCAGCGTGCTGGACGACACGACCTGCGAGCGGGGAAACTTCTACAACAACACCTGCATGGGCAACTACGACAACGGCGAGGACATGATCTACGAGTGGACGGTCACCGCCGACGGCGTTTACGACGTCCTGCTGGACCCCAAGGGAACCACGTACTCGGGCGTGGCTCTCGACACCGTCTGCCCGCTGGATGCCGGCGACGCCGATTGTCTCTACAAGAGCGTAGCCGGTTCCAGCAGCACGCCGCACGGGTTCCGCGCGGTCCTGTCGGCCGGGACCTATTACATCATGGTCGACACCTGGCCGTCTCCGGCTTGCATCCCGGCGTTTGACCTGACGGTTACGGCGGGCCCGACGCATGGCGCCTGCTGCAAGCTGGACGGCACGTGCGCGGACCTGACGGAGCCGGAATGCCTGGCCGACCCGAACTACTATTCGTTCGAGGGCTACGGCAGCGAGTGTGCGACCACGGTCTGCACGGGCGCTTGCTGCAAGACGGACGGCACGTGCGCGGACCTGATGGAACCGGCCTGCCTGGCGGACCCGAATTACTATTCGTTCGAGGGGCAGGGCAGCGAGTGCGCGACCACGGTCTGCACCGGCGCCTGCTGCTACGCGGACGGTTCCTGCACCGACGACTCGGAGGCGGTTTGCGTCGGAGCGGGCGGAACCTGGCAGGGACTCGGCACCGACTGCGCGACAACGGTCTGCCCGATGCCGCCGGTGGACTGCACGAACCCGACGCCGGTGACGGATGCGTTCAGCGTGCTGGACGACTCGACCTGCGGCCGGCTGAACAGTTACAGCGGCACGTGCCTGGACTACTACGACGGCGGTGAGGACATGATCTACGAGTGGACGATCACCGCCGACGGTTGCTACGACATCCTGCTGGATCCGAAGGGATCCACGTACACGGGCGTGGCCATCGACACCGTCTGCCCGCTGGATGCCGGTACAGACGACTGCCTCTACAAGAGCACGGCGTCCGGTGGCACGGCGCACGGGTTCCGCGCGAGCCTGACGGCGGGGACGTACTACATCATGGTTGACACGTTCCCGTCGCCGAACTGCATCCCGTCGTATGACCTGACGGCCGTGCCGTGCCCGACGGGGGCCTGCTGCGCGAGCGACGCCTGCTCGATCCTGGATGAGCCCGCGTGCGTCGCGATCGGCGGTCTGTACCTCGGCGACAACACCGTGTGCGGGCCGGACTGCGACAACGACGGCAACCCGGACGCATGCGAGATCGCTCTCGGCGCACCGGACTGCCAGCCCAACGGCATTCCGGACGAGTGCGACGTGGCGCCCGGCGGCGGCAGCCAGGACTGCCAGCCCAACACCATTCCGGACGAGTGCGAGCTGGGCGATCCGGTCGCGTACCTCGGCGAGGGCTTCGAGGGCGGCGTGATTCCGCCGGCTGGTTGGACGCGGGTCCCCACCAACGTCGACTTCACCTGGAAGCTTCACACGTTGAACCCGCAGGCGGGTCTCTACGCCACTGACGTGGAGTTCGACGAGGATCTCGTGCCGCAGGACGAGTGGCTGCTTACGCCGACAATCACGCTCAGCGGCTCGGTCACTCTGACCGGCTGGAGCAACGGGAGTGTCTACTGGGGCGTGACGCCCTATGACAACTATGACCTCGAAGCCTGGATCGTCGTTGGCGCCATCGGGGGCGGTGACGACATCCTGCTCGGCAAGATCGACCAGGACACCTGGGTGATCAACTGGGAGTGGGCTCCGTTCACCTACGTGTTCACGGCGCCGGCAGTTCCGTTCAGCATTGGCTTCCGCTACGTCGGCGTCGACGGTGCTCAGGCCGTCCTCGACAGCATCCAGATCGACGACCCCGCCGGCAGACTGGCCAATGACTGCAACCTCAACGACATCCCCGATGATTGCGACGCCGAGGGCGACATGAACGGGGACGGTACGGTGGACATCGCCGACTATCCGGACTTCGAGGCGTGCCTCGCCGGTCCGGGGGCCCCGATGCCGGCGTGCTGCGGCCTGGCCGACATGGATGACGACAACGACTGCGACCTGGACGACTTCGCGTCGTACCAGCAGGCGTTTTAGGAGGAGGACGAATCCGGCCGGGTGCATCCCGGCCCACACCTGATTCATCAGGTGGGGAAGCGAGCGTCGCGTGGTGCGTCAACTCGACCGCCACGCGACGCTGCGTTTTTACGGTCCCCGGCCCGGGCGCACGGCCTCCCGACAGGCGGGGAAACCGCCCACGCCCGGGGGCATTCGCAGAACCGGGCCGCCGTGTATAATGGGGGGTCTGTCTGCTGACCAAGCGAAGGGGTTTGGATGTCCGACCTGAGCCGAATACGCAACTTCGGGATCGTGGCCCATATTGACCACGGCAAAAGCACCCTGGCCGACCGCCTGCTGGAGCAGACGGGGGTCGTGTCCAAGCGGGAAATGCGCGAGCAGTTCCTGGACGACATGGACCTGGAACGCGAAATGGGCATCACCATCAAAGCGAACCGGGCCAGCCTGCCGTACACGCTGGACGGGCAGACGTACCGGCTGAACCTGCTCGATACCCCCGGGCACGTGGATTTCCACTAC